>CAZJOP010000081.1:4289-8131 GCA_964547695.1 uncultured Syntrophorhabdaceae bacterium | reverse complement strand
TTATGTCTATAAGGGGGAGATAGATGTTAAATGTTGTGCCATCACGATGAATGTTATGACAGATATGAGGCTGGCTTATGCCAGCCTCATATCTTTTTATTTTTTCTGAGAGGATGACTTTGCCTTTAGAGATGCTGCTTCGTAACCTGCTATCCTTCCCATAACAAGACAATTTGCAAGAGATGCCCCTCCAATGTAATCTTCATAGAAAAGACCACCTGCGCACTCTCCTGCAGCATATAAACCTTTAATCACACTTCCATCTGCCTCCTGAACCTCTGCCTTTTCGTTTATTTTTATACCACCAAAAGTTAACGTTATGCCAGGAACAAGGGGATAAAAGGCATAAAACTTAGGTGTTTCTATTTTAAAGGCAAATGCTTTTTTGGGTGGCTCAGCATTTATGGCAGCACCGTCTTTTACCGAGGCGTTAAAGCTTGCAATAGTTTGCTCTAAATTTGTTGATGGAACTCCAATCTTTTTTGCAAGTTCAGGTATTGTATCAGCTTCAACAATTTCTATCCCCAATCTTTCAAACTGTTTAACCGCTGCGGTCACCCCTGGTTGTTTCTTTATGTTTTCATCGAATATCATGGCAACTGTTTGACCGGGTTGTCTCATAGCAGCTTTGCCGTTTGCAACATATCCAAGAGATTCATCAATATACCTTTTACCGTTCTTATTAATGCCAACCGTGTAGGCGATTGCCATAAAAGGATTTCCAGCTGAGGGATTTTTCGGAGAAACAGCGGCAACATGGGCAGATGCCATTCCACCCATATTTACCAACATAGCACCCGCCTCTTTTGCTAAAATTAAGCCATCACCAGTTGCTGTCTTTACGCCTCTTACCATCATTTCATCTGCATCGGGGTCAACAAACATCTCGAGCATCTCTTTATTTGCGCCATAACCACCGGTTGCAATAATTACAGCCTTACCTGTAAAATCTATTAGGCCTTTATTATCCTGAGCCCTAACGCCTATTATAGATCCGCTATCATTTATAATTAATTGTTTTGCCTTGGTATTGAAAAATATTTTTCCTCCATTTTTAATAATAATTGACTTGAGATTTTTTAAAGCATCTGGCATTCCTTGATATGCCCCTGGCTTAAACAGAACATTTTTTACCTGATAACCGGCAACAGTTAAAGGTTCTGTAAGTTCTGCCTTGTATCTTTTTAGCCAATGAACGCTATCTGCTATATGTTCTGCTATAACCCTGGTTATTGTGGCGTTTCCTTTGCCCGTACTTTTTTTCATGAAGTCATGAAAGTATTCTTCTTTTGCTGCATTACTGTTATCTTTTGGAACAGCAATAAAACCGCCTGCAAGCTTTGAATTACCTCCCATCTCAGCTTCTGGAAGTTTTTCAATGATGCATACCTTTGAACCTTTTTCTTGTGCTGCAACACCAGCTACGAGGCCGGCAAAACCGGTTCCAATTATTATTATGTCGAACTTTTCACCACGCTTTGCCTTTGGAAGAATTGCGGCATTTGCTAAATTAATATCACCAAATGCAAAAACGCTCGCACCTAATCCTATGCATTTAATAAATTCACGCCTGTTTACAAGCCCTAATTTTTTTTCTTTTTTCCTTTCCATAGGTTTTCCTCCTCTTTATAATAGTTCACATATATAATCCCATTATTTAACGTTGAATTTAAATTCAGGGTGGCATTCCGTGCAGTTTACTACTGATTGTTTGTGGATTTTATGGCACTCTGTGCATAAAGGGATTGCCCCAGGGTCGAGATGAGGGGATGCATGTGGATTTGGATATACTTTATTTGTTTTTTCTACTAATTTTTGAATGTCGCCGTGACATCCAAGGCATTGATTATTTGAGACCCTTTCTTTGTGTTCGTTTTCCAGATGACACTCTTTGCAAGTTACCCCTGACTTTTGGTGAACAGCGAATCCTGTTATTTCAGAAAGGGCTAACGATGAAATAATGATTAAACCACAAAACAGCGTTATAATAAAAAATTTTTTATCCATAAATTGTGCTTTTTTTATACATTTTTCAGTTTATACTTTCTGCTTTAGAACTGTCAAGGAAAAACAATTTTGTAGAGAGAAACATTGACAAAATCTCCCATTTAAACTAATATCTAATGTCATTTAGATGGGCAATTTATGCAACGTTATCTTATCTTTGCCTCTGTTGGTCTCGGTCTTTTAATGCATTCCATTGATGCCACCATAATATCGGTGGCATTTCCCCATCTTATAAAAGACTTAAACACCAATGTGCTATAGGCAGCCTGGACAATATCTATTTATATGATAGCCATCACAACTGCCATGCCAATAGTGGGTCATTTAAGCGATGTCGTTGGTCGTAAAAAGGTCTTTTGCCGCCCCTAAAGTTTCTGTGTATCCAGATTGAATAGATGTATTATAATGTTATCAAGAATTTTATAGTTTATACTTAAAGTTTCTCAATAGCTCTTTCCTTGCCTTTTTGTCCTGCTCTTGTTCTATGCCCTTTGGTCTTGAGCCGTCAATAACCCCTATTATACCGTTTCCCTGCTCTGACTCCACCACAATCACCTGCAAGGGATTGGCAGTGGCACATATTATATGGCATACCTCCTGGCATGATTTCAATGCATTTAAGACATTTATCGGGAATCCGTCTTTTAGAAAAATCACAAAGGTGTGACCACAGGATAGGGAATATGAAGTCTCGCTGGCAAGCTTCATCAGTTCTTCATCGTTTCCCTCATATCGAACAAGGCACGGCCCGCTTGCTTCGGAAAATGCAACGCCGAACTTCAGATGAGGTGATGAGCCAACAAGGATTTCATATATGTCTTCTACGGTCTTTACAAAATGGGACTGACCGATTATGATGTTTAATCCCTGGGGAACATTGATATTAATTGTTTTTATCTCCATAACCCTCCTCCTTAAATTTATTATATGTTAAAGGGGTTTTTTGATTCAAAATCAGGTATAAGGACATTTGCGCTATCAAAATCCTGAATAAATACATTTTCAAAACCGTTTTTTAAAAGAAAGTCTATCAATTCCTCGTATTCCTTTTCTCTGATCCTTCTATTAATCATAGGATAATTTGATGCATTGTGTAAAGGATAATATTGGGACATAAGACTTAAAAAAGTCTTGTTTCCGAGATGGGTTAAAATCCATTCGAGTATCTGTTTTGAGCCTGCAAGGTTGTTGGGCAACACAAGGTGCCTTATAATAAGCCCCTTTTCCGCTTTATTATCTCTAACCAATAAGTCACCTACCTGTTTTTTCATCTCCTCGATTGCCCTTGCGGCATGCTCTGGATAATCCCTTGCATCTGATAGCTTATAGGCAATAGCAGGATTCCAGTATTTAAAATCAGGGAGAAATATATCGATATAATTTTTTAAAAGTTGCACTGTTTCTACGTTTTCGTATGCATTTGTATTATAGACAAAGGGAAGGTGAAACCCTTTTTGTTTTGCCATATCTATGGCACATAAAATCATGGGTACATAAGGTGTGGGGCTCACAAGGTTTATATTGTGACAGCCATCTTTCTCGAGCTCAAAAAATATATACGACAATTCTTCTATTGAAACCTCTTTTCCCATTAAACTATGGCTTATCTGGTAATTTTGACAGAAAATACAACGCATGTTGCATGAAGAAAAGAATATGTTACCCGAACCTTTATCCCCTGAGATTGGCGGTTCTTCTCCAAAGTGTTTTCCATAATAGGCAACGATGATCTTATCCGTAACCTTACAGTAACCCTTCTGGCCTTTTAATCTATTTACCCTGCATCTTCTCGGACACAGCTCACAACTTTCTAATAAGGATAGCCAGTGGTTCAT
>CAZJOP010000081.1:0-4189 GCA_964547695.1 uncultured Syntrophorhabdaceae bacterium | reverse complement strand
GCAAAAAGGCATGCTAAAGGGATAAACTTGGAGCATGCAAAGATGCATGAATCAAGGTGCATAATGATATATTATCACAATCATCGAAAAAACTCAGGATAATAAAATCAATCCCTGATTTAAAAAATTATCTTTACATAAAACTCAGGCAGTTTATAATAGTATAAAACTCTCTGAGGTGGGTCTTGGATTATTATTTTATCTTTTTGGCAGTTGCCTTTATTTTAGGTTTTTTTGCAGGATGGCTTTTTTTAAGGTCAAAGGTGACCTCCTATGATATCCTTGCACAGGAGAGACTAAGGATATTACAGCAAAAAGATGAAGAGATAAATAGATTAAAGGACGAACTGATTAAGGAGAAACAGGTCAGTTCAGAGGCTTTAACCAGGCTCGAAACCTCCCAGAAAAACCTGGAGGATCAAAAACAGATTATAGAATCCATGAAAAAGGAGATGACAGATACCTTCAATGCCCTATCTTCTGCAGCGCTTAAAAGTAGCAGTGAAGACTTCTTAAGGCTTGCATCACAAAACCTCGAAAAGATCTTGGAGGCAACAAAGGGGAAATTAGGTGAGCATCAGGCAGCTATGGACGGCATCATAAAACCACTGCAGGATGCCTTAAAAAGATACGAGGAACAGATAATGCTTCTGGAGGGAGAAAGGAAGAAAATGTATGGAAGCCTCGAAGAACAATTAAGAACCCTTGCATTAACCAGTGAGAACCTGAAGCAGGAGACTTTAAACCTTGTAACAGCCCTGAGAAAGCCTCAAGTAAGAGGAAGATGGGGTGAGATGCAGCTTTTGAGGGTAGCTGAACTATCGGGGATGAGTCATTACTGTGATTTTTCTCTTCAAACAACAATAGATTCAGAAAAAGGAAAATTTAGACCGGATATGGTGGTGCATCTTCCCTCTGAGAGGGACATAATAGTAGATTCAAAGGTGCCCCTCGATGCATATCTCGACGCAATTTCTGCAAAAACAGAAGAAGAAAAAAGGGTTAATCTTACAAGGCATGCCCAGCAGATAAAAAATCACATAAAAAACCTCTCATCAAAGGAATACTGGAGTCAGTTTGAAAGGTCACCGGAGTTTGTAGTGCTCTTTATCCCGGCTGAATCATTCTTAAGCAGTGCCCTTGAGGTTGATCCGTCCATACTGGAGTTTGCACTGGAGAAAAAGATTATAATAGCCACACCCATGACTTTTGTTGCCCTTCTGAGGGCAGTTTCTTTTGGCTGGCAGCAAAAGACCCTCGCAGAACATGCATACAGGATAAACGAGCTTGCAAAGGAATTGTATGATAGATTCGGCACAACCTTAAAGCACCTTGACGGGCTTGGCATAGCATTGAAAAAGGCAACAGAGCAATACAATAATACAATAGGTTCCATTGAATCGAGAATCCTTCCTTCATTAAGGAGATTTAAAGAACTGGGTGTATCGGTGGCAGGTGAATTGCCTTCCTCTGAAGAAATCACCGTCTTTCCCAGAACAAAAGAGGAATAAAAAGGAGTTAACATGGCAAAACATTCACACAACTTTGTAGAAAGTTTTGACGGATTTATTGGATACGGCCTTGACAGAAAATCCAATGAAAATACTGTGCGATTCTACCTCCAGAAATTTTCCGACGATGACCTTATGGAATTAATCTTAAAGAGAATGTCCGACGATGACTTAGACGAATTGTTCGAGATAATAAGCAAAAATCTAAAAAAATACCTCTCAGAGACAGAATATCACAAATTTTTTATAAAAGCATAGTTAAAGCATAGTTTACTAAAGATTGGGTATGGTAAAAGTAAGGATGTTTTTGTTTTCAAACCTTTTATACTCCAGGTCCTTAATTACCCTTTTTATTATTTTTGTGGACACATCAGCGGTTTTTTCTTCACCGGGCAGCACATCGCTTAAAAGCATGTTAAAAGGGGCACCACTATCTGTTATGATGATAAGAAATCGTCCAAAATTATCGAGCTTGAATGTAATATCGATTTCTGTATTTTCCAAACAGCGGCCATAATACAGGATATTTTTCAATGCCTCTTCCACGGCAAGGCATATGTCAGCCTTTTTTTCATCGGAAAACTGCATCATCCCTATCTGCTCCTTTACAAAGTCCATAAGCGAAGGCAGGGCTTCAGTTGTGGCAGGTTTTTTTATTTGGGCAAGTGTTTCCATATTATCCTGTCAACCCCTTTCAAGTTAATTTTTTAATAATATTAACCCAAGAGGGACGAAAAATTCAACTCATCAGATCATCATTTTAAAGAGATTCATAAGACCGAAGGGTAAAACACCCATGTAAATAATGATAAAAATAAGGACATAACAAATAAGCCTTTCATGGGCGGCCAGTTTCATAACTTCGTATTGGGTGGCCTCTTTTGAATAACTCATGCGGACAAGGTTAAGGTAATAGAAAATGGACAAAACAGCATTTACGGCACCTATAATAACGATGGGGAGATAGCCCTGCCTGAAGGCATTGGTAAAAAGGAAGAATTTACCGGTAAATCCACCAGTAGGAGGTATGCCGGCAAGGGAAAATGCAGAAACTGCCAGCGTCATGGCAAGCAGTGGTGACCTCTTGGAAAGCCCAACGAGGTCATCGATGGTTATGTTCTCGCCCTGTCTTGATACGGTGACTATGACAAAGAAACAGGCAAGGGTCATAAATACATATATGGCTATATAGTATACTGCCGAGGCAATACCGTCTAAGTTTAAGGTTAAGATACCCATCATGAGATACCCGGCATGGGCTATGCCTGAATAGGCCAGTAGCCTTTTTAAATCCCTCTGAACAAGACCAACGATGTTTCCAAAGGTCATGGACAGGGCAGAGAGGATAATCAATGCATTTACAAAGTTATGGTGCATGGGTGTGGCAATTGTAGCAAGTCTTATAAGAAGTGCCGTGGCAGCCACCTTTGGTATGGTTGCTATAAATGTGGTGGTCATATTAGATGAGCCTTCGTAAATATCAGGTGCCCAGAAGTGCATGGGGAACAAAGAAAGTTTGAAAAAAATCCCGGTGAGGGTGAGTATCAATGAAAAGATACCAAAGGGTTGCCCCATGATTGCCCTGAATTGTGGGATAATCTCAGAGATAAACGTTGAGCCTGCTATGCTATAGAGATAGCCTATGCCATAGAGCATAATACCTGTGGATACGGCACCGAAAAACAGATATTTCATAGATGCCTCTAACTGGGTGGAATCCTGGGCACGCCTTAATGGAATAATTACATAGAGGCTGTAAGATGATATCTCGAGGCTTATAATGATGCTGATGAGTTCCACAGAACTCGATAACATCATAAGTCCCAGTGACGATAAGGAAAGAAACATGAAATACTCGGGTAAATATTCTTTTTCAATGCCGTCCTTTTCGGAAAACATAAATATGACGAGCATGAGACCGATTGCAATTAATATCTTAAACAACTGGGAAAAGAGGTCAATCCTGTATGCATGATAGAACAATTCTCCCCTTTCTGCGATGGATAACGCGGTGATAATAAAACCAATAAAGGACATAACCTTTGCAGTGACGATGATATTGTTTTCTTTTGGCTTACCCAGCGAGATAAACAAAAAGATGATTGAAATCAGTATTAAATAAAGTTCAGGTAAAATCAGCATATCCCACCTTACCGTAAAATAACGTTTAATTGGTTATGTAAATACATAAGGGTCTTCTCAATGGTAAACACAAAAGGTTTTGGAAATAGACCCATCCAGAAAACAAGTATACAGAGGGGAATAAGATAGATAATCTCCCTTACATTCATATCAGCCAGTTCCCGTTTATCCTCTCTACCCCATACAATCTGTTTTAAAAGCCTGAGCATATATGCTGCCGCAAGGACTGCCCCTGGTATGGCAAAAAGCCCGGCAATCCTGTGGTCTTTGAAAATGCCAAGAAGCACATAAAGTTCGCCTACAAAGTTATTTGTGCCGGGAAAGGCAAAGGACGAAATGGAAAAAAGCCCGAAAAATCCCACATAGATGGGCATAATCTTACCAAGTCCTGCATTATCAAAGATTTGCCTGCTGTGCGTCCTCTCATATATGATACCAACGCAAAGAAATAGTGCGCCGGTTGTGACCCCGTGATTTAGCATCTGTAGCAAGGCACCTTTAAATCCAAACAGGGTAAAAGAGAATATCCCCAGGGT
>CAZJOP010000080.1:0-8255 GCA_964547695.1 uncultured Syntrophorhabdaceae bacterium | reverse complement strand
TTCTTTATGTTTAATAAATGGTAACCTTGAAAACATTTGTTACCCATAATACACCTTGCCATGAAAAATGATGAAACAGTGGAAAAATATTCAGGGTTTAAAGACATAATAGAGATTGCCCATCTTTTAAGTTTAAGCGCACCCCCGGAAATGATGGTTGAAACTGTTGTTAATAGCCTGTGCACAAGGCTGGGAAAGAGGGCAAGGTGCGCCTTTTTAGAAGGTGAAGAGCTTACATTGAAATTTTGGGCAGGCAATCATGTCTGTCCCGTAGAAGGTATCCGCATTAATAAAAATAGTGTCGTATGGGAGGCGGTAAAAAAAGGCGAACCCATGAATCTAACAGATGCTTCTCAATCCCACGGGTTTGACCATACCCTTGAGGCGCCTATAAACATAAAGGCCATAATACCTTTAAGCTTTGTGGACCCCATTACGAATCGCGAAAACAAAATAGGGGCGCTGATTGTTGATTCTGGTTCAGAAGAAATACCTATTTCAAATGAAGAATTTGAATATTTGCAGGTAATCGGTCATCTTTTGAGCGCAATAATCGGCAGGGCATACCTAACGAAACTGTTAATGAGATCGTGCCAGTGGCAGGAGAAGATATTACTCGAAACAGCCCATAATTTCAGAAACAGGATAGTTGTAATAGGGGGCATAGCAAGAAGGATGGCATCACTCTTAGAAAACTCAGAGCTTAAAGACAAGGCAAGGCAATTGCTCGAAGAGGTTAAGACCCTTGAAAGGCACCTCGAGGTCTTTGAAAGTTATACTGTCAAAAAAGATGAGGAAAGTGCATAAAAGATAGAAAAGCCTGACCTTAAAATAAAAACGGGGGCATAAACCCCCGTTTTTTATGAAATATTTCTATGGATATAAACCGTTAAATCCGCCATCCTGTTTGTATAGCTTCCGTATTCATTGTCATACCAGCCGAAAATCTTTGCATGGACAACAGGTATCTTAAGACTACTCACAGAATGCTTTATCCCATCAGGTAAATCTGGGATGTTTGAAAGGTCAACGTTTATAAAGGCTGTCCTTGTGTGATTAAACTGGCCTTCTATAACTATTGCTGCATTAACGCCTATTAAATCTGAAGAGACATTCTGCTCTTCTGAATAAATGAGCAGGTGTTCTGGATCGTTTTCCCATACCTTCTTATAAATGCTGTTTATCAATTTGGTTGTAATGGGTTGCACTGATTTGTCGTTTGTGGGGTTTGCCTGAAAGGTTACGTTTAATACAATAAGCGATTCGGTGTTTACAGGGACGCGGATGGAATCTGCCATAAAACCTATATTTTGGACTTCAGGTATGACCTGACTCAATGCCTCTGCCGCATTCGTGGATGTGAGGATGATGTTGTTGAGGATGCTCCTTGTCTTTCTCAGGTCCTTTTCTCCGTCTTTGGGGACGCTGTCAAGGACACTTTGCGAATTTGTCACTGCATGGACAGTGGACATGGATGCTGTAAGGATCTTGCTTGTTGATTCGTTGTTAAGAAGGGGTTTTACCATATGGGCAAGACCTGTGGTTGTGCACGATGCAGCTGATACCAATGGATGTTTGTTTTTATCAAAGGCATGGTGATTGATACCGTATATCAAGGTTACACAATCCTCAGGCATGGATAATGCCTTGTTCTTTATTTTAAAAGCCGAAGAATTTATTACAACCTTTGCACCCCTTGCCAGATGACCTCTTATGGAACCTTTTTTATCATCCACCGGCACCGTGGGGTCTCTGAACTTTCCTGTGCATTCCACAACCACATCCACGCCATAATCCCTCCATGGAATCTCTACGGGATTTCTCGATTCTCTAAGCACTGTTACGGGGATCCCGTCTATTAACAGCTTTCCTTTTTTTTCATCCACAATCTGTATGATCCTCGAAGAATTAACCCCGTATAAAAACCTATGGATACTACCGTAAGTGGAATCCTTTTCAATAAGTTGGGCTACGGCATCCATGCCCTTACCTATCCCTCTGCCCTGATTTATATAGATCTCCTTAAAATACTTGCGAGCTATATGATGCCAGAGGGTAAGTTTACCTATCCTTCCCATACCATTTATGCCAAGCACGGGCGGTCTATTTTCCAATATCTCCACCTTAGCCATTGAAACCTCCTTTCTTCTGTTTTTTGTATATAATATATTAGTGAAAAAATACACAAATTACAAGATAAATCGCCTCTATACTTTTTGGCTTGACAGATGAAAAAGAGAATAAATACAATTAATTTAAAAATTTACAGTGGAGGCACATGTGAAGATTACAAACCTTGAAAAGACAGAAAAAAAGTTAATGGAGATGGAAGGCGCAAAAGACACATATAAACAGATACCCATATCTGCAAAAGACGGAACCCCTGCCTATTCTTTTCGTGTTTTTACCATAATGCCAGGTGGTCATACACCATATCATTCCCATGAGTTTGAACATATAAATTATGTAATAGACGGAATTGGTGCTGTTGTAAAAGGCGATGGCACAGAACAACCTGTAGCTAAAGGGGATTTTATTTTGATAATGCCCGGAGAAAGACACCAGTATAAAAACAAGGCCAGTGATAAACCCCTTGTTATTATCTGCGCAGTTCCCAAGGAATACGAATAATCAAAAACCTATTTTTTCACAATCTTTTTTACATATACATCTTCGTCTTTTATGGTCATAAACAATGTAACGTTATCTTTAACCTTTATGTCTTCCAGTGTGCCACGCTTTCCTGATATCAAAATCTCTGTGTTCTCGTCGACTTTTCCTCCGTTTACAAGCTCATTTTTTCCTATAACTTTTTTTACAAGTATTGACCTTTCTCCATAATCAACGGCTACTACTTCACCGCTTATGGTCTTTATTCCTCTCTCAGAGGCAAATAAAATTGCCGAGACACACAAAATAAATAATGCTGCGATTAAGATTATACGTTTCATTCCGACCTCCTTTTTGATTTTAATATAAAATTTAGGTTATATTAGTCAAAAAAATTTTATTTAATGTCTCAAAAAGGGGTCAATAGATGAAACCGGTTGAAATTATAAAAGATATTTTTATAATAGGCGATTCAGGCATGACAGATTCAAAAGACTGCTCCATATATTTAATCAATTTAGACGAGCTTATTATGATAGACACCGGTGCAGGAGACAGTGTTGATATAATCGTGAAAAACATGGAAAAGATAGGGCTTGACCCAAAGAGGCTCTCAAAGATTATTCTTACCCATTGTCATATAGACCATGTGGGTGGTGCAGATGAATTGAGAAAACGCTTTGGCGCCCGGATCATAATGCACAAAAAGGATGCCGATGTCGTGGAAAAGGGCGATAAAAGGATGACAGCAGCATACTGGTATGGAGTGGATTTTAAACCAATGCCTGTTGATGTCAAAATAGAGAACCCAGAGGAGGTGATAGAAATTGGGGACCACAGAATTGTATGCCTCCATACACCGGGTCATACACCAGGCTCCATATCGGTTTATATTGATATACACGAAAAAAGGGTGCTTTTCGGTCAGGACATCCACGGTCCTTTTCTTCCAGAATTCGGGGCCAATATGGCTGACTGGAGAAAGTCCATGGAAAAACTTCTGGCATTAAAGGCAGATATACTATGCGAAGGTCATTTTGGTATATACCGACCCAATGAAAATGTTACAGAATATATAGAGCGTTATCTTGAAGAATACGAATAATCTTTAAAGGTTTGTCTCCTTTAAAAACTCTAAAAGCTTATCTTTTTCTGCCATAATCTTTTCCGTATTCCCACTTACCTGGGTGAGGAGTGCCTCGATGGTGGCAAGCTCGTTTCTTATAAAATCAAGGGCCTGATCTTTAATATCATCAATGGTTCTATTAATCCTTACCTCCCATTGATAGGCAAGTCGTGATAGATGGATATCCACAGCACCAGGAATCTGTTTTATAAAATGCCTTTCAAAAATTTTTCGAAATATAAACATGGGAAAAAGAAACCACAGAAGGTCAAAATGAAAATCAAAGGTCTTTGTAAATGCCACATCGGGGTGTTCGGGCTCTTTCACCTCTACCACCCAGTTTACACTACTGGGTTTGATACCGAGCACCTTTTCTATGTTTCTGTCCAGCAGATTCCTGAATAGTTCGACGGAGCGGGCAATAGAACTATGTGCCTTTTTTAATGTTCCGAAAAACTGTTTATATTCTGTTCTCGATATATGGTCCATCTCATCTGTCATATTTTCCATCAGCCAGTTTTCGAATTGTCTCGTTAATTTCCACAGATTGCCCCTCCATTGAGACATGTCTTCGATGAGTTTCCTGGTCAATTTTTTAATAAGCTTTGACCTGTAATGTTTGTTGAGATAATCAGATATAAGCTCCCTTGTCATAAGCTTACTCTCCCTTGCAATGAGCGTAAGCTCTGACTGAATAAGCTCATAGTTTACCTTTTCGTCAAAGATAATCTTTTTTAACTGCTCCCTTTCCGAATCAGCGGCAAAAGAAGTCTTTAATGCAATATCCAAATAGCTAATGCACTGCCTTATAATAGAACGGAGCTTATGATTTAATATGCCCCTAAACTCTGAATCTCTATTTATTGAAAGGCTTGTCAAAAGCTTATCTATCCATCTCTTATAAAACTCAGTGTCTCTCACAATGGAATATAACAAAATCTGGAAGTCTGTATTGAATTCCTTTTTTAAGGAATCTTTAAAAAACTTTATTACCTCTTTCTGTTGTTCTTCTGAGAGAAGATCCACCTTTGTAAGAAGGATCACAACCTTTGGGGTGAACTCCATCAATTCTCTGATAAGATTCAAATCGTTTTCTGAAAGAGGTCTATCAGAACTTATGGCAATTATGGCAGCCCCAACTTCTGGAAGCCATTCCTCTGATAGCTCTGTATTGTATTTAAAGATACTGCCCAGACCAGGGGTATCTACAAGCCTTAGACCGGGATAACTGATAAGGTTAGGCAATGTAATATCTACCACTTCCACATTTTTTTGATTTGCAGCATTCTTTAATTCAGAAATAAACTCTTCTATCTCATCTAAACCTACATTTATCTTTTTCTTATCGAAAAAAGTAACTGTTGCCATCTCCTCTGGTCCGAATTGTATACGGGTTATAACAGTGGTTACCGGGATGGCACCAACGGGCAGCACCTTTTTTCCTATGATGCTGTTTATAAAAGAGCTTTTTCCTGCCTTGAATTGTCCAAGTATTGCCACATCTATAACGGGGCTTTCCTTAGATAAATTTTCGCAGATATCAATCTGACGGTTCAGAGAAACAATCTGGAATTCCTTTGTTATGTCTTTTATTTTTTGCAGTATCTGTAATGATACGTCTTTATCTGTTTTAGATTCAGCCTTTATAAAATCTTTCTGTTCCATGGGCTCCTCCCGTTTTCATTTCACACATAGAAAACACAATCTTTGTGAAATGATTTTTTTATCGGTAGGAGTTATCAGCCTGATAGGGCGGTTATATGGTGAACTCCATCACCTCTTCTAAATTAACATATATTTTTTATCCAATCAACAGGACTTAAATCTACTACAGTCGATTTTTATTATCTTTTTTCTTTTTAATGGTAATCTAAAATGATAGAATAAAAAAGAAAAAACATTTAACACAGAAGGGAGAGGTCATGGAGGAGATAGAGATAGGGAGGGTCATAAAATATTTTTCAAAAATAGGGGTGGCAGCCATCAGAATCACAGAAGGTGAACTTAAAGTAGGAGACAGGGTAAAATTCAAAGGCGTTTCCACTGATTTTGAGCAGGAAATAGAATCCATGCAGGTAGAGCATGAATTTGTGGAGAAGGTAGAAAAAGGTAAGGATGTGGGTGTCAAGGTTAAAGAAAAGGTAAAAGAAAACGATAAGGTCTATCTCTTAAAGGGATAAAAGTTAATCTACGATACTGATTAGATTACAGGTGACTTTTTAACTATAGGCCATGTTTACGTAAGTTTTTTTGCATTAAAAGGGTAATGTGGTTATCTACTTTATTATTTTCTTTCAATTTGGTTTTTTTTCGTCTATAATAAATGTGTAACATGCTCAGATTAATACCTTCCCTTTATCATCAAAAAATCTACCCACCAGGCATGCATCCATAAGAGTTTTCGATTTGGAGATTTAAAGGAGACGGTATTATAAAACACATTAGGAGGAAATATGGCACTTGCAAAGATGAATGACACCGTTAAGGTGCATTACACGGGGATGTTAAAAGACGGCACAGTCTTTGACTCATCCATCGAGAGGGACCCCCTCGAGTTTACCATAGGGGAAGGCATGGTTATTCCTGGCTTTGAAAAGGGCATCATAGGAATGGATGTAGGGGAAACAAAAGACATATTTGTATCCCCTGAGGAGGCATACGGTGAATACAGGCAGGACATGATCATCTCTGTGGAAAGAAAGCACATCCCGCCTCATATAAATCCTGAGCCTGGAATGGTTCTTCAGTTACATGACCCTCATGGCGGGGTAACCTTTGTAAGGGTTTTGGATATGGACGAACATATAGTAAGGCTTGATGCCAACCATCCCCTTGCAGGAAAGGAGCTACTTTTTAAAGTAAAGCTTGTGGAAATCCTGTAAAACACAATCTGAAAACTGTAAACCCATAAAAAAGACCTGGTGCATCCAAACGACTATTTTAGTGCGGGAAGGTATTCTTGATTATCTCTATATAAGGTTTAAAAAGAACCAACCTTCCCTTTATGCACTAAATTATTCAAAATTGTCGGGATTTCTTAATAAAAATGAAAATATAGTGTCCCATCCATTTTTTAAAAGCAAATTCCATTTGTTATAATGTCAATAAGGCCTTTCCAATCACCTTCAAAGTTCATATAATATACTTATGGAAGACATCCATTCAAAAGAATATGCAATAGCATTATTGAATGCAAAGGAAGATGCCTTAAACAAACTATATGATATTGCCGACAGGATAAGAAGACAATATATGGGTGATGAGGTCTTTATAAGGGGTATTGTTGAATTTTCAAATATCTGCTCAAACAACTGTCTCTATTGCGGTATAAGGGCGTCAAACAAAAAGGTAAAGCGATACAAGATGGACATAAACGAAATCTTAAACATTGCAAGACACATGGAAAAATCTCATCAAACCACCATAGTATTACAATCAGGGGAAGTTAAGGAAAAATTCGACGAAGAGATAGGCGAGATGATTAGAAAGATAAAAACGGAAACATCCCTTGCCGTTACCCTTTCTGTTGGTAACAGGCCCTATGATACGTATAAATATTGGAAGGAATGCGGTATGGACAGATATTTTTTAAGGTTTGAGACAGCTGATAGGAATTTATTCAGTAGACTGCATCCTGATTGTTCTTTTGATGAAAGGATTGAATGCCTAAAAAACCTTAAAAAACTTGGAGTTCAGACAGGAAGCGGTTTTATGATAGGACTCCCTGGCGAAACCATAGAAACCCTTGCAGAAAATATTCTCTTATGCAGGGCACTGGACCTTGACATGATAGGTATCGGCCCATTTATCCCCCATCCAGATACACCCCTCGGCAATGAAAAAAATGCCTATGAAGACGATAAGGAGATGTTTTTTAAGGCCATTGCTGTTTTAAGGATATTCAATCCGGACAGTCACATACCGGCAACCACTGCCTTTGATGCTGTTTTCCCTGGTACAGGAAGAAACCTTGCACTCAATAGGGGGGCAAACATCTTTATGCCCAACAACACACCAAAAAAATACAGGGAAGATTACCTGCTTTATCCGGGAAAACCAGGGGTAGATGAAACCCCGGATGAAAGCCTTGATTTTGCCATTAAGAGAATCCTCTCTTTGAATAGAACCATCGGGACTGGACCTGGTCACTCCATAAAAAAACACTAAAGGCTTGATTCTATTAAATCCCTCACCTCAGGAAAGGGCTCAAGGGCACGCTTTAGGATACCAAGGGTATATGCAATAACAACACCATAGTTGGCCATAGGCACATTCGCCTTTTGAGCCTCCATGATACGGTGGAGCATCTCTCTTCTATTTATCATGCATGCACCACAGTGTATAATAAGCTTATAATCCTTGAGATTATCCGGTAACTCATAGCCGCTGACCCAGCTAAATTCAAGGGGTCCTCCCACAAACTGTCTTAGCCACCTGGGAATCTTTACAGTGCCTATATCATCCTCTACCCTGTGGTGGGTGCATGCCTCTGCAATAAGGACCTTATCCCCGGGAGACA
>CAZJOP010000079.1:0-8816 GCA_964547695.1 uncultured Syntrophorhabdaceae bacterium | reverse complement strand
TCGCCATAAATCTTCCTGCCTGCGATAGAAGTAATCATTATACATTGCAATAAGTTTATCCTGTTGCCATTTTTCAAGGGCATTAAAGGATGGGGTCTGGAACATATTAAACCTGAAATGGAGACCACCTTTTTCGTCTTTTAAAAGTATTCTATTTGAAATCAGTTTAAAAAGGCCATCTCTTATAAATTCCTTATCGATGGTTAAACGGGTTTCTTGAAGGGCATTTAAAAAGGCATCCATGTCTTTCTGGTTAGAAAATTCGGGTTTTAATCTGAAAGAACCATTATCTGTCAAAACGAGAAACGTTTCCCATACATAATGTTCCAAATCCCCGAATATTTCTTTGATTATTGATGGTGTAATATATGGCTCACAAAGCCTATCTATGTCTTCAAGGCCTTCTTTTTTTAACTCCTCCTCTGTTACAGGAATTGCCGGGTTGAATCGGCCCATCATACCCGAATACATGCCTTGAGGGATCTCCCAGATTCTAAAAAAACCAAGGATATGGTCAAGTCTTATAAGTTGAAAGAACTGGGACATGTTTTTTAATCTTCTGCGCCACCATAGATAATTATCTTCCGCCATCCCTTCCCAGTTATATGTTGGGAAACCCCAGTTCTGACCGTGTTCTGAAAAGGCATCCGGTGGTGCCCCGGCTGATTTATCTATATTAAACAAATCAGGATAAGCCCAGATTTCATGACTTTCAGGGTGCAGACCAATGGGTATATCTCCTTTTAAGGCTATACCCTTAGCCTTTGCATATTGGGAGGCTTCGTAGAGTTGTCTGTGCAGGTGATACTGGATGAAATAATAAAAACAGACATCCCTGTAAAATTCCGATTCCCTTGAGACGAGCCTTTCCATATCTTCTATGTTTATCTTTTTGTATGCACCCCATTTACTATAATCTCCTGTCTTATATTTATCCCTTAAGGCGCAGAACAGGGCATATGGCTTTAACCAGAATGCATTTTTCTGAAAGAAACCATTAAACCCATCAGATGCTAAAAATTTCATATTATCGAGCTCGAACAACTTTCTGGCAAGATCCATTTTAGCCGCCATAACCATTTCGTACTCGAGATATTCATAGCTATTTAGCTCTTCACGCCTTTTAGAAAACTTTTGCCTTAATCCTTCTGGCATATCGCCTATTTCTTCAATGCTCAGATACAACGGGTGCAAGGCAAACGCAGAAATGCATGAATATGGATAGGCATCCATCCAGCTGTGCTGTCTTGTCGTATCGTTAACAGGCAAGATCTGTATGACCTTAAAGCCTATATTGGATGCCCAATCTGCAAGGGGTTTTAAATCCGAAAATTCACCTGTCCCAAATCCTTTTTCTGTCCTTATTGAGAATACAGGGATGCATATCCCTGCACCCCTCCATGCATCTTTATATCTGAACACGCCATCGTTTACAAGAACAAGATCCCCCACAGTCACATCTAAATGTCTATTTTTCCCTTGTTCCCATATTGCGTTATCTTTTGCTTTGTCTTTTATTATGTATTTATAGTCAAGATGGAGTGCGTTATCTATTAACACCTCTAAACACCAGATACCTTTTCCTTCGTAATCCATGGGTTTTGATTTACTGATATCCCAGCCACCAAATTCTTCTGAATCACCCGCTATGGCAATTTCACAATCAGGATGTAACCAGGGTGCATAGACCTTGAATTTAATGAGTCTTTTGGAGCCTTTGGTGCGCCTGGTGTTTTTATCGTGTTTATACCGGACTCTTTTATGTTGGCCTGATATAACCTCTTTAAAAAAAGAGGTAAAATAAAGGCTTGAGGGGTCACTATGTTTAATCCAGGCTTCTTTAATAATTATGGTGCCATCTTCTTTTATTGTTGCTTTACCAAATTCCTCATTAAGTGAAAAATTTCTCTTTCTGATGCCCTCTTTAATTGTGACGTCATTATCATTTTTTATAACGTAGGTATAATCAAATTGGAGGTTTTCTGTATCTAAAATGGAAATTTCCTTTGTCCATGTAAAATTATCCGTATAATCCATCTTTATAAAGGACTCTATGTTTTCAAGGAAATCATTCTCTTTTAAGGGAAAAAAGATATAGACCTCCTGGCCCCAGAGGGTCTCACAGAAAAGCTGGAAGATTAATTTCATATGTTATACCTGCCCCGAATTTTTTTATTTTTACATTTCTCCAAAATTTCAAAATCCCCATATTCTAATACAGGGAGCGATTTTTTTCAGCAGTTTTATTTAAAGGTATTGAAAAAACCCTTAAAATATGAAAAGATTCATCATGTTAAAACGCATTATTTTTTACTTTGTCCTGTCTTTAATTTTGGCAGGATGTTGAATTCCATAACAAATTGGCAGTTGCCTTAACAAGAAAGTAAAAAATTTCACAAACTTTTGGGTTTAAATCAAAATCCTGCTTGACAAAAAAACAATCGAATTATATATTTAAATAAGCAGTTGAAAAAATTTGTGCCCTTTTGAACAAAAAAAGGGCTTTTTTATATTATGGAGTAAGGGATGAGTATAAAAAATTATAGTGAAATCAAACATCTAATAGACATGGGTCTGGAAAAGGGGTATCTCACCCCTGATGAGATAAACGATGTGCTGCCCCAGAACATGTATTCGCCTGAAGACATTGAAGATATATTCGACTACCTTTCTGAATCTAATATCGATATCGTGGAAACCATAAAAGAGAAGGTGGAGACCGTTGAAGAGACCGCTCCAGATTGGACGGAAACGGAAAAATTCCAGGCAGAAAGAACAGACAACATTATATGGTCTTATCTTAAAGACATTGGAAAGGTATCCCTTCTTACTTCAGAAGAAGAATATCAGATAGCAAAAAAAATAGAAGAGGGTGAAAGGAGAATAAGAAACCTTCTTTTTAGCCTGCCCCAGGCAGTAAAAGAACTCCAGGAAGTGGCTTTCCAATTGAAAAAGGATAATATAAATATCGTGGATGTAATCAAAAATATCGATGAGATGAATTATACAAAAAAGGATGAAGAAAAATACAAGAAGCGCACCATAACCCTCATAACAGGCGTTAAAAACCTGTTTGAGAAAAAAGAGGAGCTATTGAAACAGCTATCTGTTACCGATGCAGCGCAGAAAAAACAGATTGAAAAAAAATTAAAAAACATAGAGACAAAATTAGACGAAACCCTGTTAAACTTAAGCCTTAATAAAAAGATAATAGAAGATATTATTAAAAAGGTGTCTAAAGAGGTTCAATTTCTTGATGAGAAAGAGGCGCAGGAGATTTATAAAAGATTAGGTGAAATAACAGAGATAGAAAACGAATTGAAATCAGTGAAAAACAGGCTTATACAGGCAAACTTAAGGCTTGTCATCAACATAGCCAAGAAATATTTAAATAGAGGTCTTTCCTTTCTTGATTTAATCCAGGAAGGGAATATGGGGCTTATGAAGGCAGCGGAAAAATACGACTACCAGAAGGGTTATAAGTTCTCAACTTATTCTACATGGTGGATTAGACAGGCAATTACAAGGGCCATTGCAGATTATGCAAGGACCATAAGGGTGCCTGTCCATGTCCTTGAGACCATGAACAAGATAACAAAGGTAACCATTTCTCTATTTCAGGAATTGGGGAGAGAACCGAATTTAGAGGAGATTTCACAGAAGGCAGGGCTACCGGTTGAAAAGGTGAGAAAGATCATGAAGGTATCAAACGAGCCCATCTCCATTGAGACCCCTATAGGTGATGATGAATCAAAGCTCGGTGACTTTATTGCAGATCCCAAGTCACCTTCACCTTTTAATGAGCTCGTAAACATTTCACTCAAAGAAGAGATTTCAAAGGTGCTATCCACCTTAACCCCGAGGGAGGAAAAGGTTATACGCATGAGACTGGGCATAGGGGAAAAGACAGATTATACCCTTGAAGAGGTGGGCGAGGTCTTCGGTCTTACAAGGGAGAGGATAAGACAGATTGAGGCAAAGGCTATAAGGAAGCTAAAACATCCGTCACGGCGTAAAAGGCTGGAAAGCTTTCTCGAATAATATAAACAAAAAACCCCTGAGGGAGTCCTTCAGGGGTTTTTTGTTTTTTATGAAACCCTGAAAAATTTTACTGTTTCATCTAATTTTGTGGCAATCCTTGAGAGACTAACTGCAGCCTGGGCCGTCTCCTGAGAGCTTGCCGTTGTATCCCTTGATGCATTGGCAATATCCAGTATCTCTTTACTAATCTGTTCTGATGTGGCAGACATCTCTTCTGTGGCAGAGGCAATCTGCTGAACCATAAGCTGTAATTCGTTTGAACTCTTAACGATTTCCTTTAATGCCTCCACTGCCTGGGCAGTAAGCTTTACGCCAGTATCAACCTTTTTGGTGGCATTATCCATAATCTCCACGGCTTTGGTAACCTCGTTCTGTATTGCCTTTATCATCTCTTCTATCTCTGATGTTGCCTGGGCAGTTCTTTCTGCGAGTTTGCGCACCTCATCGGCCACAACAGCAAAACCTCTGCCCTGTTCTCCTGCCCGGGCTGCCTCGATCGCAGCGTTTAGGGCAAGGAGGTTTGTCTGGTCTGCTATATCGTTTATAACGCTTATTATTTCACCTATATGGACTGATCTTTCACCTAAGGATTTCACGAACCTTGCCGATTCATTTACAGTCTTATCTATTTCTTTTACCTCACCCACTGATCTTTCCACAATTTTGTTTCCTTCCTGGGCAGTATCCACAGCCTTCTTTGCTGATTCTGCTATGTTTGCCGTATTTTTTGCCACATCCACTACGGTCTGGGACATCTCTTCGCTCGCTGTGGCCACAGAGTTTGCCCGTGTGGAAGAGCTTTCAGCAGTCCTTGACATCTCTTCTGCGATGGAGGATAGCTGGGCTGCCGCAGATGTTAAGGAATGGACGCTACCAATAATCTCGTTAAATACATTTTTTAGATTAGTAAGTAAGGCATCCATGGCCCTTGCTATGACGCCTAATTCATCACCCCTTGCTATGGCATTTTTAGATATGGAGAATGTGAAATCACCCTTTGATATGAGCTCGAGTTGCTCTGCTGCCTTTTCAACAGGTGCCTTTATGTTCTTTGTAATCTTAATGGACATAAAGATACCTATGATAACGGATATGACGCCAACTATTATGATGATTATGAGGATTGTCCTGCTAAAGGACAGAAGCCTTTTTACCCTTTCGGCAAGGAGTTTTTCCTGTAAGTCCATGAGTTTGTTTGTGGCATTCACAAGTTGCTTTGTTGTCTGCAACGTCTCTGTTTCATAAAGCTGCTGTGCCTCCTGTTTTTTTCCATCTGTTACAAGCTCTATAATCTTGTTGTTTACCTCTGCCCCTCTCTTTACCACCTCTTTAAATTCATTGGCGATCTCTTTTTCTTCCTTGGTCTCTAAAAGCTTTTCAAGTTTTTCCACTGCCTGACGGTATTTAGGCCTTAGTATCTGGATATTATTCTTTTCCATTTGAACAACTTCAGGAGAGGCAAAGGGCATCATAGCAACAGACCTTGTAATGCTGTCTATGGCATCCTTCATCTCGTTGGCATATTTCATTTTTGCCTCATCTACTTCCATAAGTCTTACGAGCATGGCATTTGACATCTGAGAATTAATGATTGATACAGCGCAGATGATAGCCATAAGGACAATGAGCACACCAAAACCAATACCTAACTTTTTCCCTATCTTGATATTATCAAAACCCATTTTAACCCCCGTTAAAAAATATCTTTTTATTTTTTTTATCGGCAGAAAAGAAAAAATCTTAACCTATTTGTTAAAAAAATCACTTCCAGCCCAAATTGAATTGTTATAAATAAACAGGTAACCTAGCCAATGTGTTGATTTAAAGGGCTTAACGCATAAAGGCATTGAAAAAAATTTAAAAAATTCGTATGTTAACCATAAAATCCACATCTAAAACACATAGATTAAACGAGGTTGTTTTGTTATTACGGATAATAATCTTAACAGGTTACATAATTATCTCTTTTTTTTCACATATGGCAGTAGCGGCAGATGAATTTACTGTATTTATCTCAGATAAAGAGACTGGAAGGATAATATTATCTGAGACAGTAAAATCAGGTGACATCCTTACCTTAAGATGGAAAAATTCTCTTTTTCTTTTAGACGTCACAGAGACATATACAATAAGAGATACATTTTTTGAACAGACCGGGATTATATTTCATGACCCCGATGGTAAAGATGAGCCTGTTATAAGTGCCTGTGATGTAGATGATGTTTACCATACAGGAGGGCCCTTTAAGGCAGTTGGCCTATCAAGACCCTTTAAAGGCATTGTCTTTAGAATAGGTGAGATAGGTAACCCTGTAATTAGGTTAAAAGAAAGGGACATAGACCTTAAATCAAAGGTGGGTTTTGGCAATGCAGTTATCCTTGAAATAAAAAATCCCCATGAGCTTAAATGATTGCCTTTTCTGTTATAAATTTAAAAAGCTTTTTTGCACCTTTTTTAAACTGTTCTTCAAAAAAGCCGGGATTCCATTTATTAACCGTTAAGATATCGGATATAACAAGAAATGCAATACCATTAACATTTTTAAAATTACACACACTATAAAAGGATGCCACCTCCATCTCTACGGCCAGGATACCCTCTTTACTATATTTTTTTATCTTTTGTTCTGTCTCCCGGTATATGGCATCGCAACTCCACACAATGCCTTCTAAAAAACCTGCCCTTTTTCCATCAACTGCCCATTTATCCACCCAGTTTGAATAAACAATGCTGGTGCCATCATCTTCTATATAGTGATAGGATGTGCCATCTTCCCTTAAGGCACCTGTGGCAAGGATAATGTCCCCGAATGTTAAATCTTTTTTAATCCCTCCGCAGTAACCCCATAGAATAAATTCCCTTACCCCAAAGTCTGAAAACTCTTCTACAATAGCGGCAATATTTGGCCCTCCTACAGGAGATTTTGTGAGGATTGTCTCTTTTTCTTTTATTTCATAGATAGTTCTATAAGAAGACCATGCATCCTTTATATTGTGCTCAAACTGGGAAAGCATGCGTCTTAAGTCATTCTGGTTGAATACGATTATTGCCCTTTTTTTAAGTAAAAGGTCATCAAAAGGTCTTTTTGTAATGGAGCTTACAAGTTCAGAGGGCCTTAAAATACCCTTTGAAGGGTCAAAAAAGCTTTTCAAATCCTTCCTTTAATCTTCTGTATGTCTCTCTTATGTGCTCAGAGATGACCCTTGTTTCACCGATTACGGCCATAAAGTTCGCATCTCCAAACCATCTGGGCACCACATGTATATGCAAATGGTCTTCAAGGCCGGCCCCTGCTGCCCTTCCTATGTTTATGCCGATATTGAGACCGTCTACATTAAACTCTTTTTTGAATATTTTAACCATCTTCTGAACGAGCCTCATCATATCCAGCATCTCTTTTTCATCCAAATCTTCTATTAAGCCCACATGTCTTTTTGGCACAACCATGAGATGACCGTTGGTATAGGGAAACCTGTTCATAATTACAAATGCAGTGCCCTGCCTTCCCACAACGAGCAATTCATCGTCATCTTTTTCATCAATGCATAAAAAACACTTCTTTTCTCCCTTTGTTGTGGTTCCTGTTATATATTCCATTCTCCACGGTGCCCAGATTCTATCCATATTAATCCCTCATAAAAATAAATTCCTTCCAGTGTTCAGGTGGCGTCTTTATGCCCAGATGCAACATAAAGATATAAAGCCCATTCGGTCTGGATGGTCTTTTTTTAGGATACATATCAACCTCTTCTGGAAGTTTATTGCCCTTTTTTAGATTGCACTTGATGCAGGATGTAACGATGTTGGTCCATTCCGTCACCCCACCTTTTGACTTTGGGATGATATGGTCACAGGTGAGCTCCTTTGGGTCAAACCTTTTGCCGCAGTATTGACATGTGTAGTTATCCCTTAAAAATATATTCTTTCTCGAAAACTTCACATTGGAATGGTTGTTTTTTACAAATTTGAGCAGTCTTATAACTGCTGGTTGTTTTATCCTTATGGTCACGCCCTTTATTTCCCTATCATATTCCCTTATTACCTCCACCTTTCCAAGGTGTATCATGGTAATAGCCTTTTTCCATGAAAGTATACTTACAGGTTCAAAGGTGGCATTAAGTAAAAGGGTTCTTTCCATAAAATCATTGATAATTAACGATTTTTTTATCTATGTTGTCAAGATTTTTGACTCTGCTGCCAGATTTTTAATAATAAAAAAGGGAGGGGCACACCCTCCCTTTTTCCTGTTATTTGGAAGATTACTTCTTTGCTGGCTCAGCTGGTTTCTCTGGTGCTTTCTCTTCTGCTTTCTTCTCTGCTTTTTCTTTCTTTGCCTTTGGTGCTTTCTTTGCCGGTTTCTTTGCCTCTTTCTTCTCGGCTGGTGCCTTTTCAGGAGCTGGTGCTGCCTTTTCAGGAGCTGGTGCTGCCGGTTTTGCCTTTTCCTGTGCAAAGGCAGGGCTCATAAACACGATGCCAATAAGAATGGCAAAAATAACTGTGAGAACCTTTTTCATTATAACTACCTCCTTTTTTTATTTTTTAAAGCATCTTTTAAAGATTTATGCATTTATCATGCCATAAATTCAATTAATTAAAATCATTGGGTTTTTAAAAATTTTATGTGTATTTGAGGCTAAAAAAATTCGTGATTTCACAAATTTTATCATTTATATTCGTAAAAATTAAAATATCTCGCCCTTTTCCTTCATCTTTTTTATCTTAAACCAGAGTTTATCGTAGGACATATTCAAAAGTTTGGCTGCAACGGAAACCTT
>CAZJOP010000078.1:0-8957 GCA_964547695.1 uncultured Syntrophorhabdaceae bacterium | reverse complement strand
TATTTTAGACCTGCTTGGCTGTAGTGTATAAAATTAAGGGGAAAGTTGGGTATTTTACTAAAGTATTTAAAAGGTATACGGGATGCACGCCAAAAGAATTCAGAAAGAGTCCTGTCAAGTATGTACCTTTTAGATGGGCGAATTCAGTGTCAGAGATTTAGAATGCTAAAATTTAATCTCCTTTTTTGATCTTATCCTGTCCTTTTTTTGGAAAGATTATGGAGAAGACAGAGCCTTCATTGTATTTGCTTGTAAGTGTTAGCCTTCCACCCTGGAGTTCCACAGCCTCTTTAACGAATGTAAGGCCAAGGCCTGAGCCTTTTATGTTTTTTGTCTTGGGAGAACTGGAGCGAAAAAATTTGTCAAATATCCTCCCCATGTCTTCTTCTCTTATGCCGTATCCGTGGTCTATAACATCTACCCTTACATCGTATCCTTCATCTGTCAGTCTTATAATCACATCCCTTTCAGGGGGGCTATATTTGATTGCATTCTCTACAAGGTTGAAGATACACTGTTTGGTAAGGTCTCTGTCTATCATAATATCTTCTATCCTTTCAGGAACCTCTGTGTGTATGGATATCTTATTTGTGTCCCCAATGGGTGTTGAGGCATGGGCAACTTCTTTTATCACTTCTATGAGGTTAACAGGTGAAATCCTTACAGGCTGTCTGCCTTCCTCTATTCTCGTTATGTCGAGGAAGGTATTCAAAAATCGCACCAGCCTTTCTGATTCTCTATTTATAATATGGGCAAAGTTCTGCATCTTACCTGTGAGGTTCTTTGATAATATCTCGCTGAAACCCTGTATGGATGTCATGGGACCCTTTAACTCGTGGGACACAACGGAGATTATGTGACTTTTTAACAGCTCAAGCTCCTTTATCTTTGTAATGTCTGTAATGATAACAAGAAAGTATGGCGAACCAGCTATATTAAAAGAGGAAAAGTCAATCTTGTAGAATTTTTTTTCCTTATCCATTGTGCCAAGGGTGTATGTAGATGGTCTTTTTTCGTCAATTACGAGCCTTTTTACTGCCTCCAAATCAGTTTTTTCCAACAAATACGGAAATATAGCTTCAATAAATTTATAAATAGTGGTTATTTCCACGTTCAGTGCCTTTAAAATATTCATGCCAAAATCGTTCGTTAGCATATTATTTCCGTTTTCCTCAAAGAGAAGGACACCGTTTGTGCCACTCATTAATGCCCTGTCTGAAAGTTCTTTTTCGAAGTTTAGCTGTCTCCCTATCTCATTTAGCACAACTGCCTGGGCATTTATGCCTTTTTTTGACAGTATGGACAATATGCCCCTTTGGGTTTTTATACCTTCATTTTCTATTATCTTCCATCTTAGATGTGACTTAAGCGTCGTATAGGTGTCATGAAGCGACTTTACTGCATCATCGAATTTGTAAACATAGGAGATTACAAAAAATAAAAAGACGCTGGTCATATAAACTGTGGGGCTCAGCCAGATATTAAACCTTGTAAACAAAAAGTAACTACCTGTAAGGATGGAAACAATCGATAAAAAGCCGATTATTACGCCCTTTTTTTCGTCAATGGCCATAAAAAAGATATGAAAGATAAAGGCAATTAATAAGGCAATAAGCCACCTTATCCATAACTTAATATCCATTATGGCATTATCAAAAATAAGGGTATTTAAAATATTTGCCTGCACCTCCATGCCGGGCATACCCTTTCTGTGTTTTATAAAAGGCGTTAGCATTACATCAAAAGTTCCTGTGGCGGCAAGCCCGACTATTACGATTCTATTTTTAAAGAAATCAGGTGGATAAATGCCATCTAAGACATCAATAAAAGATATTGTGTCGAATGTGCCATGACCGCCTGCAAAGTTTATCCTCATTTTATCGAACTGTAAAATCTTGCCTTTTCCTTCTGTTGTTCCCCCATACCCTATTTTTTCCCTTTTAAACGGCTTGCCTGTCAAAAGCTCATATAAAGAAGAGGCAATGGAAGGCACTATCTTATTATCCACCATGAGGGTATGATAGACAGTTCTTACAACACCGTCAATGTCCTGTTCCACATGTATATGGCCTGTATATCCTAAAAAGTTATGGATAGAAGGATATTTTATCTTTCTTTCTTCATCGATATAGACAGGAAGAAAGACCTTGCCGTGTCTTTTTATGGTCTCTGATAGCACTGTGTCATCCTTTGTGGGTTCTGTCATTATGATATCGATCATTATGGCACTGGATTGTTTCAGTCTTTCTATCAAGGTAGCATAAAAAGACCTCTTTATAGGCCACCTTCCAAGCCTTTCAAGGGTTCTGTCATCGATTGTGACAAGTATTATATCCCTTGAACATTCCCTCTCCCCTCTTATTCTGAAAGAAAAATCGTATAGATAATGGTTTATGGATTCAAATAGACCCACATAGTCCACAAAAATCAGGCAGGCAAATATGATAAAGGATATGAATATTCTCTTTTTTGTGAGACCTGCCTTTTTTATACCCATCCCTGAATCTTTTTATTTTTTATGTAAGGAGTCTTTTTATCTTTTCCATAAGCTCGTTTTTTGTAAACGGTTTTGGGAGGAAATCATCGGGTTGATGCGTTAAACCTTCTCGTAAAATCCTTTCCTCCTCTTTCCCGGTTAACATGAGGATGGGGATGATAGATTTATCGCCTGATGCCTTTAAGGCCTCAATCAACTTGTAGCCATCCATGTTAGGCATAGTCAGGTCTGTTATAATCAAATCAACATGGTGATCTTTTAATACCTCAAGGGCTTCTATCCCGTCTGAGGCCTCGATTACCTCACAGCCTTCTTCAGACATATGGAAGTCTACTAAAAGGCGGATATCCGGGTCATCATCTACTATTAAGATCTTTTTTCCATGCATAGATAATCTCTCCTTCTTTAAAATGCTAAAAGGTTAATCAGTCCCAGCCCCATGATAATAGTTAAGATTTCGAAGGGAAATCCCTTTTCTATTTCAAAGCTCTGGGGTGGAGAGAAATTGCCTTCCCTGCCTTTTTTGTCAATGCTACTTGTTCTTACATAATAGATGCCCGGTTCTTCTGGCTTCTTTATGGTTATCTCTGATTTCTCAAGCTTTGTATCAAGCATTATCTCCTTGAATGCCTCATCTTTTGCCATCTGGAAATGGTATGTTATGCCTTCACCGAGATGCTTCCATCTAAGAGAAATGGCATCCTTGTCAATGGATGGTTTTTCCATAGAAGGGCTCGGAGGTGGCGGGATCAGATGAAATCTTATGACAACAGACCAACCACCCTCGTATCCATCAGAGGCAACAGAGCAGACCCTTAAGTAATAAATACCGTAGTCCAAGACCCCTGTCTTATACGTTGTGCCGTTATGGTCATTTACTTCTTCTACTATATTGTTAAATTCCCTATCTTTTGCAATCTGGATGTGATATTTCACGGCATCTTTTACTGAAAGCCATTTAAAATCAAATGACTTTCCAACAGCCTCCACATCTTCTCCCTCGATCTGAATAAAAGGTGGCAGTGGATTTGCCCTGAATTTAATAGGCACGGGCTTTGATTTATTACCTTCAAGTCCAAGGCCATCTATGGCATAAGAACTAAGGTAATACGAACCATCTTCGAGACTTGTTATGGAAAAGGGTTCATCGGGCTTTATGATGGCCTCATGAACGATATCTTTTCCATCCTCATCTCTCGTTAAGCTGGCCCTTATAGACTTTGTTCCCTCTGAATACGTGAATTTAAAAATAAGGGGTATGTCTTTGTAGATGGGTCTGATATCTATTAGATTAGGTGGTTCTATGAGCCTAACAGGGCTTAAAGGAGTTGCATCCTTCTCTACAACCGTTCCTTCACCAGCATTTACCTCTACTGATTTTCCTGTGGCCTTAACCATAATATGACCGTCTAATACCTCTGCACGGGTTGCCCATTTTTCATCCACAGAAATCCTAAAATCCGTTCCCCTAACAGATGCTATGGCAGAAGGTGTTGTTACCTCATATCTCGGTTCTGTCCCTGTGATTTTTTTAATGTTGCTTATGGCCTTACCGGATTTTAAATTAATGTTGTTTACTATGGCAAAAACGCCTTTTTTCTCTAATGTGTTTACGGTAAGGAGGGTATTGGGTCTCATAAAAAGTATACTCTTATCTTCAAATGTAATCTCGAGGGTACTTTTATCCCCTGTCTTTAATGAATCTCCTTGTTTTATTAAATCTCCTTGTTTTAGCTTAATCCATTCTTGAGAATTGTTTCTCTGGAGCATGGCATCTCCTTTTACAAAGGTCACTGTACCGTCCATAGGAGAACCCCTTAAAAGCCTTACAGGTATTATTAGCCTCTGGTCAGGATAGATAATATTCGGATCTTTTATCCTGTTTATCTTTGCCACCTCCCGCCATTTGCTGGGATCTTCAAAGATTCTTTTACCTATCTTTATTAAATAATCTTTTTTGACCACCCTGTATTCAATTGTAGGTTCATCAATACCGTAGATGGCACCAGAACTTAAAAATAATAAGACAAGTACAAAGGATAGTATAAAGCTTGACCTCCATATTGGCTTAAGGCCACAATTTTTCATCGAGACCATGACTTACCCCTTTCAAAGAATCATTATAAAAGCATTTTAACAAAATGGGCTAAAATATAAAAGGTCTTTTTGCATCTAAAATTTTTTAATAATCCGATTTTTACCTATTTTACCCTTTTCTTTATGGGTATTTTTCTATAAAATTAAAAGATAATGGCTAAAAAGAGATGTAAAATACATTATCCATTTTTGCGTTTAATCGTATTTTTATCAATAGGATTAACTTTTATCTTCATCGGTTCTTCTAAGGCCAATGAGCCCTGGGGCATACATGTGGAAAGAATCGAGGATTCAGGGGGGCTAAATAGATGCAGATTCTGTGGACGCATACTAAATCCAGGAAATATCCATCCCGATGCAGAGGCAATAGTTAAAGATTGTCTGAAAAATACCTTAACAGATATGGGGATAGATTTTATAGAAGGGAAGGGCAGCGGGAGATACATCCACGTGCTAATTTATAGGTTTGTGGAGAGAAGGGGTGGAAATCTTGCAGTGGAAAGGCCTGCAGGTGTTAGTTTCCATATCCATCTTTTTGACAGGGACAATGTTTTAAAAAGGGTATATGTGTATGAAGAGACCCAACAGGCATTAAGTGAGAATGTTTTGGGCATAGGGAAATTTTTAAGAAGAAAGGCGAGATGGGTCACGGCAAGAGAGCTGGCAGAAGAGGGTATCTCTAACGGTCTATTGAAATTTCAGGAGGATTTGAGGTGAAGGCCCTGTTTGCCATGGATTTAATGGGAGGAAAAACCGTTAGATTAAAAAAAGGGGATTTTTCGGCTGTCACGGTTTATAGTAATAACCCTGTGGAAAAGATAAAGGATATGGTAGATAGAGGGGCAAGAGATTTCCATATAATAGACCTTGATGGTGCAAGAGAAGGTTTTCCCGTTCATTTTGAGTTAATAAAAAGGTTAAGAACAGAGATAAAAGGCTATATGGAGGTAGGAGGTGGCATAAGGACGAAAGAAGACATTAAGGCATATGAAGATTTAGGTATGGATGGTATTATTGTAGGCACAAGACCCCTTGAGGACATGGAATTTTTCAAAAGCTTATCCTCTTACAGAAACATCGTGTTAGGACTCGATGTATATAACGGAAAACCGATGATAAAGGGCTGGAAAGAGGCTGTAGATATAGACTTAAAAGATATAATAACACTATCAGAAGAGGTGGGTATAAAGGCCTTACTATGCACTGCCATTGCGAGAGATGGTATGCTTGCAGGTCCTGACTTTGAGGGACTGGAAAGGATCTTAAACATTACAAGGATCCCCGTCATTGCCAGCGGTGGTGTAACCACATTAGAAGATATAAAGAGATTAAAATCAATGGGTGTGTGGGCTACAATCATAGGCAAGGCATTTTATGAGGGGCTTATCAGGATAGAAGATGTTATGGGGCTTGTATATTAATTATCAAGGCCGATAAAATCCAATAATTTAATAAAAACAGTATGTTAAAATTCTAAAGGAGGTGATAAACATGGATATTACAGATGGCATTAAATGGGATGAAAAAGGACTTGTGCCTGTGGTGGTTCAGGACTTCCCATCTAAAGAGATCCTGATGGTTGCCTATATGAACAAAGAGGCACTTGAGCTTTCACTTAAGACCGGTGTTGCCCACTATTTTTCTCGTTCAAGACAGAAATTATGGCTTAAAGGCGAGACATCAGGTCATACCCAGAAGATTAAATCCATCTTAATCGATTGTGATAACGATACCATCCTTATTCAGGTGGAGCAAAAGGTCGCTGCATGTCATACAGGATACTGGAGCTGTTTTTATCGCACATGGGATAACGGGTGGCAGATAACAGGTAAAAAGGTGTTTGACAGCAAAGAGGTTTATAAAACAGGTGATAATGAATAGCATCCTTCTGTTTTTAGTAACCTGCGCATGTATAGGTTATATACCTTTTATGCCTGGCACGTGGGCAGCTGTCTTTGCCTGTTTTGTCCTGTATTTCTTTCCTTTTAAAACTTTATCGGCCTATTTGGTTTTAATCTTCTTTGTTGCATGCTCTATTATATGTATAAACATGTTAACCTTTGAGGGTAAGGATCCACACTATATTGTAATTGATGAGGTTTGCGGTATGTTTGTTGCTATGACAGGACATAACACTCACATAATAAATCTTTTAATTGGCTTTATACTTTTCAGATTTTTTGATATAGTAAAACCATACCCCATTAAATATGTGGAAAGATATAAGAAGGGATACGGGATTATGGCAGATGATATCATAGCAGGTGCATTCGCCAACATATGCCTGAGCATATTTTTATATTTCAGGGGTTTATTTAGATGAAGCAGGAGGAGGTGGTTGCCAACATCCTTAAAGAGAAGGGGTTAACCATTGCCGTTGCCGAGTCATGCACAGGCGGATTGATTGCAAATAGACTTACAGACGTAGAAGGTGCATCAAAGTATTTTATCGCCGGTTTTGTTACCTATAGCAATGAATCAAAATCTAATTTTTTAAATGTTCCCTATGAATTGATTCTAAAAAAAGGTGCCGTAAGCCATGAGGTGGCATACAAGATGGCAGAAGGGGTAAGACTCGCAGCAGGTGTTGACATTGGTGTATCCTCTACGGGTATTGCAGGACCATCAGGTGGCACAGAGGAAAAACCTGTTGGCACCGTTTATATTGCCATTTCAGGAAAGGATAAAACATTTGTAAAAAAGCTTTCCTTAAAAGGTTCAAGGGTCAAGATAAAGAAACAGACTTCAGATGAAGTATTAAACATGATTATAGAATACATAGAAGGCAGATTAACATGAGGGCGTTTATTGCATTCGAATTACCCCCTGAAGTCAAAATGTATCTTTTTGGTCTTATTGGTGTCATGTCTGCATCCTTGAAAGATGTAAAATGGGTGAACGATGAAGGTCTGCATATTACGATGAAATTTTTAGGAGAGATAGAGGATAATAAGGTAGCCCAGATAAAAGGGCATCTATTGCCCATAGAAAGTAAATATAAACCCTTAAATCTCACCACCACCGAGATCGATGCCTTTCCAAACAGGAAGAGGGCAAGGGTAATAGTGGTAGGTCTTAAAAATGAGGTTGACATTATCAACGACATATTTCAAGATATAGAAAATTTTTTAGAAAAGCTGGGTTTTGAAAAAGAATCCCGTTTGTTTAAACCCCATATAACCCTTGGCAGGATAAGGACACCAATGCCATTACTTGAAAGGTTTATACCCCGTATGGAAGAAAAGACCTTTAAGGTAGAGGATCTGGTGCTATTTAAAAGCACACTTACGAATAAAGGGGCAATCTATGACCCTATTTGGAAAATAAAATTGGGAGGCAAGGATACATGAAAGATGAGGTAAACAAGACAAAGGCAATAGATATGGCCGTAACCCAGATAGAGAGATTATTCGGAAAGGGCTCTATCATGAAACTCGGGGAAAAGCCCATAGAAGAAATCCCTGTTGTTTCAACAGGTTCTCTGTCTCTTGATATAGCCCTTGGCATAGGAGGCTTGCCAAAGGGCAGGGTAATAGAGATTTATGGGCCTGAGGCATCAGGCAAGACCACCCTTGCCCTCCACGCAGTATATGAAACGCAGAAAAAAGGCGGGGTAGCGGCCTTTATAGATGCAGAACATGCCCTTGATGTGAATTATGCAAAAAACATAGGCGTCAAGACCGATGAACTTCTTATATCTCAGCCGGATACAGGGGAACAGGCCCTTGAGATTGCAGAGATCCTTGTAAGAAGCGGTGCCGTTGATATAATCGTTATAGATTCTGTTGCAGCTTTAGTGCCTAAGGCAGAGATAGAAGGGGATATGGGTGACAGCCATATGGGGCTTCAGGCAAGGCTTATGTCCCAGGCACTGCGAAAACTCACGGCAACGATAAGCAAATCAATGACAACGGTTATTTTCATAAACCAGATTAGGCAGAAGATAGGAATTCAATTCGGAAACCCTGAGACAACCACAGGGGGCAATGCCTTGAAGTTTTACTCATCCATAAGACTTGATATAAGAAGGGTTTCTTCCATTAAAGATGGACAGGACGTGATAGGCAGCAGGACAAGGGTAAAGGTAGTTAAAAATAAACTTGCACCTCCATTTAAAGAGGTGGAATTCGACATAATATTTGGTGAAGGCATTTCAAGGGCAGGAGATGTGCTCGATTTGGGTGTGGATGCAGGGATTATTGAAAAAACAGGCACGTGGTTCTCATACGGTGACATACGTTTGGGTCAGGGCAGAGAAAATGCAAAGGATTACCTGAAAAGGAGAGAAGATTTACTTAAAGAAATAGAGGATAAGATTATAGAAAAATATCTGTCAAAAAAGGGTGAAGCGTGATATCCAATG
>CAZJOP010000077.1:0-9061 GCA_964547695.1 uncultured Syntrophorhabdaceae bacterium | reverse complement strand
ATCCCTAAAGATGGGCCTTCTGCAGGCATTACAATGGCAGTGGCCATGATCAGTGCCATAACAAAAAGGCCTGTTCCTAAAAAGATTGCCATGACAGGCGAGATTACCCTTACGGGAAGGGTATTACCCATAGGTGGATTAAAAGAAAAGGCCCTGGCAGCACTCAGGATGAGAATGGAAACCGTGATAATACCCGGTGAAAACGCAAGAGAATTGGAAGAGATACCTTCTTATGTAAAAAACAATCTGAAATTTGTAGCAGTAAAGAATATGGATGAAGTAATTGAATTGATATTTAATAAAAGATGAAAGAAGCCCTTTTCTATCAGAGGCTTGAAGATCACAAGGTCAGATGTCTTTTATGCCGGCATCACTGCATAATAGATAACGGAAAGAGGGGCATCTGCCGTGTAAGAGAAAATAAAGATGGGATTTTATACAGTCTTGTCTATGGTTTGCCCTGTTCTTATCATGTAGACCCCATTGAAAAAAAACCACTTTTTCACTTTTTTCCAGGTTCAAAAGCTTTTTCCATTGCCACAATGGGGTGCAATTTTAAATGCCTTCACTGCCAGAATTATGAAATTTCCCAGATCTCAGAAGAAAATTCAAGGATTTTCGGAGAGCATTTAACTCCAGAAGATGCCGTAAATCTGGCATTAAAATCCCATTGTAAGAGTATCTCTTATACATATACGGAACCTACGGTATTTTACGAATATGCCCTGAATATGGCAAAGATTGCAAAGGGAAAAGGGCTTTACAATAATTTCGTAACAAACGGATATATAGAAGACGAACCTCTTAAAAAAATAGCACCTTACCTTGATGCGGCAAACATTGATTTAAAAGGATTTAACAGCAACTTTTACAGAAGACAGTGTAAGGCTGAGCTGAAAGGTGTGCTCGATACGATAAGGTCTTATAAATCCCTGGGTATATGGATTGAAATCACAACCCTTATCATTCCAGGTTACAATGATGATGAAATGGAGTTAAAGTCTATAGCAGAATTTATAAAAAATGATTTAGGCATTGAGACCCCATGGCATGTAAGTGCATTTTATCCTACTTATAAACTCCTTGACGTAAAAAGAACTCCTGCAAAAACATTAAAAAAAGCCCGTGAAATAGGTCTTGAGACTGGATTGCGCTATGTCTATGAGGGAAACATACCCGGTTCAGAGGGAGAAAATACTTACTGCTATAACTGTAAAAATTTGGTTATCAAAAGATTTGGTTTTAGCATTCAAAAATACAATTTAAAAGACGGTGCCTGCATCTTCTGCAACACAAAAATCGATGGAATTGGATTATAATTCAAAAATTTAAATTTATTGCATTATAATATATTAAATTTGTTAATATTTTTTTTAAATTTCATGAAATATGAAATATTTTTCATGAAATCTCTTGACAAAAAATTTTATTTTTTGTAATTTAATCCATGTGAGATAAAAAAGTATGGCTACAAAACCTCAAAATATCCTGCCCCCGCTCATCCCAACCCATCCCAACCCCCCTTCAACAAAAATCATGGGCGGGGGAACATCCCTAAAAGGTTTAGAAAAATGAAGGTAAATAAACAAAGACTAAGCCATCAGGTATACGATATTTTAAAAAATATGATTCTAAACCATAGGTTCAGTCCGGGTGCACGGATAAATGTGGAACAAATTGCAAAAGAGGTAGGGGCAAGTAGAACTCCTGTCTGGGAAGCAGTGCACAGGCTTATGCAGGAAGGACTCCTTGAAAATATCCCAAATAGGGGGGTCTTTATGGCTATCCTTACCCCAAAGGTAGCCATAGAGATGTATACAGTAAGACAGGCATTAGAGGGACTGGCTGCAAGGCTTGCTGCACAAAACGCCAATGAAAAGGCCATAAAAAAGATGATGGCCTGCCTTGAAAAACAGGCAAAGGCAGTGGAGAAAGAAGATTTAATCGCTTATTCAAAATTAGATTTTGAATTCCATGCCATCATATATGAATTAAGCGGCAATCAAACACTGCAGGAGATGCTTGAGGCCATAAAAAACAAGATGCGACCCATAGCTATGCTGATAAATCCCATATTGCCTGAACTATACAAGCATCATTTAAAAATACTGGAGGCAATAAAAAATAAAGATTCCGTCGAGGCTGAAAAGGCATTCATAGAACATAACCAATGTATGATAGACCAGATAAAAATTAGCGCCTTAGATGATAACTGGAAGGAGGTGGTTGGTTTTAAAAAATAGATTCATATGAACTTAATTATATCCACTAAGGAGGCATAAAATGAAGGAAAAGACAAAATCATTATTGTGGTTTTTTGTAACAGGTTTTATCATTTCGATTTTTATTTTAAACAATCCTGCATATGCAGCAGCACCAGATAAGGTTAGGATAGGACTGATGTTTGGTTTAACGGGTGCTGCATCTCCTATAGGGCCTGTTCAGCTTGATGGGGCAAAACTTGCCATAAAAGAGATCAATGCAAGAGGTGGTGTTAATATAGGTGGGAAAAAGGTCCCCATTGAATACTATGTTAAAGACGATGAATCAAAGCCTGATATTGCTATAAGAAGATTTCGAGAGCTTATTGATGAAAACAAAGTAAATGTCATCGTAGGACAGACATTTGCCCCCATATCTGCAGCCCTTAACAAAGAGGTTAAAAAGACCCCCATTGCCTACTTTCCAGTAAATGTTGTTGCCATTGGTATGTTTGACAAGAATGAGATGGCAGAGACCACATTTTCCATATACGGTTGCGCTTATTCTATAGGCTATGCCGGTGCAGCTTACATTGTTGACAAGCTAAATTATAAAAATATTGTATTTTTTGGCCCAGCCTATGCATTTGGTCGTGACCAGTGGGCAGGTGCAAAGGCAGCATTTGAAAAAAGAGGAATAAAAGTAGACTACGTGGAGTCACCTGTAGGCACCAGCGACTATACATCGTATCTTTTAAAGATTGGCGAGAAAAAGCCTGACGTAGTTATGTTGGCACACTGGGGTGTGGATGCCATAAATGTTTTAAAACAGGCATATGAGACAGGTCTTAAAAAAAAGGTAAAGGTGCTCTGGTTTAATTGGATGACCAATGCCTTTGGCAGTGGTGTTCCCCCTGAGGCATTAGAGGGTGTTTACTCCCTTATGTCATGGTATTACGATATGAAGGGATTTCACGATACAGCCATAGTGAAGGCCTCAGATGCCTTTACCAAAAAATTTCAGCAGGAATACAAATATCCACCAGACCCATATTCTGCAATGGCCTATGAAGGGGTAATGGAGGCTGTAAGAGGTATTGAGCTTGCTAACTCCCTGGATGCAAAGGCAATAGCAAAGGCACTTTTAGCTAACCCACAGTTTGACTCTATGAAGGGTAAAGGCGTGTGGAGGGCTGACCATCAACCACTATTCAAATACGGTGCCTATGTGGTTGTAGGAAAAGGCCCAAAAGAGAGGAAGGATAAGAAGTGGGATTTAGTCAAGATTATAGATGCCTATACCGGTGAAGATTACCTTCCACCGCTTTCATCACTGGGTTATAAATAAATGAATAATAAATGAATAAGGTATGAAGCCATGAAAGAAAATCTCATATTAGAGACAAAAGGAGTGACAATAAATTTCAATGGACTTGTTGCAGTGGATAATGTGGATTTTAGAATCACAGAAGGTGAATCAGTGGGGATTATTGGCCCAAACGGTGCAGGCAAAACTACATTTTTCAACCTGTTAACAGGTTTTTTTCCACCCACAAAAGGAAAGATTTTCTTTTATGGCAAAGACATCACAGATATACCGCCTCATAAGAGGGTCATGATGGGCATGATAAGGACATTTCAGCTTGTATCTGTATTCGATAGCCTAACTGTTTTAGACAACCTTCTTTTGTCAATTATAAATTCCAGTAAATCCCCTTCTTCAAAGACAAGCTTCTTTTTTTCAGAAGCACACAAAGAAGCATTACAGGAAGTATGTCTAAATGCCCTAAAAACATTAGGCTTGGAGCAAAAGGCCTTTCTCATGACATCTGAACTCTCTTATGGGGATAAAAGGAAACTTGAGATTGCCGTTGCATTATCAATGAAACCTAAAATACTACTTCTTGATGAGCCTTTTGCAGGTTTAAGCGATCAGGAGATAGTGGAGGTCTCACACATCATAAAAGAGTTTAAGAAGGAATTTTCAATGATCATTATAGAACACAAGATATCCCGCATTGTTGAACTTGTAGAGAGGCTTTCAGTCATGCATGAAGGAAGGTTGATTGCAGAAGGTATACCCAATCAGGTGCTCTGCGATCCTATTGTTCGTGAGGTTTACTGGGGAAAGGAGGATGGTCTCGTATGCTCAGTGTAGAAAATATAGACGTCTCATACGGTCATGCCAAGGTGCTCCATAATATTGATATGCAGATTTTAAGTGGTGAAATGGTATTTATCACAGGCAGAAACGGGGCAGGAAAAACAACCCTGCTCAAGACTATTGCCGGTTTTATGAAGCCTGATTCAGGTTCAATAGAGTTTGCGGGAAAAAGCATTGTAGGTATACCTCCAGAAAAAATCGCCCTTTTAGGTGTGAGGTATGTATTTCAGGATAAAAGGGTGTTTTCAAACCTGACAGTAAAGGAAAATTTAGAGGTTGCAGCCTATCCGGTAAAGGAAAAGATATCAGACGCCATTGAAAAGGTGATAAGCATTTATCCAAAAATAGAAAAATTTTTAAACATGAAGGCTGGAAGCCTAAGCGGTGGTCAAAGGCAGATTCTATTGATAGGAAGGGCACTCATCGGGAAACCAAAGTTATTACTCATCGATGAACCAACTGAGGGCCTTGCAGCAGGCACCATAAACGATATCTTGAATGTCCTTTCAAATATGAAAGGGATATTCTCAATGGTTATAGTGGAACAGAATCTATCGGTAGTGGGCATGCTTGCCGACAGGGTATATATGATGAAAGAGGGAAAAATAATAAAAGAGATGGCAGATAAAAAAGAGATAAGCAACAAGGAAAACCTTGAGAAGTATTTATAACAAAAAAAGGAGGAAAGGGTTATGAAAGACACACAGGTAAAAAAGATCGATGCAAAAAAGACAGCAATAGTACTGATAGAGCCACAATATGATTTTTTAAAACCAGGCGGCTCTATGTATCAGTTTATTGCAGAACAGCTTGAAAAGAGAAAGGTAATAGAAAACCTTGTCAATCTTGTAAACGAGGCAAGAGGGAAGGTTAAAAAGATAATTTATGTGCCTTTTGAGGCATTTGAACCCGGTTTTCCTGAAATAGACCCGGAAGGTCCGGGAATGGGTGGATTAAGAGGCCTTGAGATTGATATGCCCACAGGCTGGACATTAGACGGCAAGCCCGTAAAAGGTGCATGGGTAGCTGGCACGCCAGGGCCTGAGATTATCCCGGAACTTACACCTAAAAAGGGTGACATAATAGTAAGGGGTAAAAAGACACTGGATGCCTTCTGGTCTACGGCACTGGATTATATACTAAGGGTTAATATGATTGAGTGGGTGGCAATAGTTGGTTTCCATACAAACTGGTGCGTTGAATCAACCGCAAGGTCAGCATACGATAAAGGTTACAGGGTGATTGTTATAAGCGATTGCACAGGAACCGATACCGATGAAGAACAGAATTATGCAGAGAAGTATATATTTCCAAAGATAGGCAGCGTGATGAAATACAGAGATTTTTTAGCCAGTCTCACATAACCCATAAGCCTTGCCCTTTTTGATTACAAAAAAGGGCAAGGCAACCTAAAGAAGGAGAAGATGGCGTGATAGAGAAAACAAGGAAAAATATTCTGGATCTTGTCATAATTACAGTGGCCTTTTTTGTAGTGATGCCGATTTTTGGATTAAACAGGACAACAGATTTTATAATATTCTGCATCTTTGTTCTGGGTTTTAATCTCCTTTACGGTTACATGGGAAGGCTTTCCTTTGGACACATGCTTTATCTTGGAGTAGGTGCCTATACTGTCACGCTCTTTGCAGAGCACGTCTCAAAGAACCCTTTTCTGGCACTTATTGCCAGTATATGCGCAGGTGCACTGGTAGGTATCATTATAGGGCCTATTATTGTTAGAACCACAGGTGCATGTTTTGCCTTGATAAATCTTGCCTTTAATCAGGTCGGATATTTTCTTGCCCTTGTTGCCTTATCAAGGTGGACAGGGGGTGAAGACGGTATGTCTGCCTATTTTACTAAACCTTGGATATTCGATTTTGGGAAAAAACCTGTCATATTTGGTTTTTGCCTGTTTTCCCTTTTATTTACATACTTTATCCTGAAAAGATTGCTTTCTTCCCCTTATGGCATATTAATTAAGTCCATCAAAGAAAATGAAGTAAGGGTTAAATTTTTGGGATACAATACATTCAAATTTAAATGGATTACTTTTATTATTTCCACCACCATTTCAGCATTTGCCGGCGCCCTTTCTATTCTAAACTACGGTTATGTAACGCCAAGTTTTATAGACCCATCAAGGGCAGTTGAGGTGATATTTGCCACACTCATAGGAGGCGCAGGGAGTCTCTATGGTGCATTAATAGGTGGTGTAGCCTATATGGCAATCAGTAACTATCTCGCGTCATACATATCAAGGTGGGAGATGTTTCTTGGATTTGCAATGCTTATCATTGTATTCAGATTTAGAAAGGGTGTATGGGGATACATTCAAGATAAATTTACAAGAAAAGCAGAAGGCATGGTGAGGTAAAGATGTTAAACACAATTGCTTATGGATTAACAATTGGTGGTATTCTTTATATTATAAGCATCGGGCTTTCATTGACTTTTGGAACTATGAGGATTGTCAACTTTGCCCACGGTCTCATATATACTATAGGGGCCTATCTACTTATTACAACCTTGCCCATATTCAAAAATAATTTTATCATGGGAGCTCTAATTACAGTTATTGCTGTAATTCCTATTAGTTACGTTATAGAGAGGTTTGTAATAAGAAAACTATACGGTGTCTCCATTGACTATGCCATTATTGCTACATATGCTGTGGTCTTGATTGGTGTGGATGTGATTAAATGGATATGGGGCGCCTCCCCCATTCCACTTTCAGACCCCATAGGTATAGACGTGACCATCCTCTCTGTGACCATACCGATGTACCGACTCATTATTATCTTGCTTTCTATTGCCATTTTCATTGGCCTAAGTATATTCTTTAAGAAGACCATGGTAGGAAAGATAGTAGTTGCAGCCCTTGAAGATAAAGATGCTGTTCGAAGTCTTGGTATAAATGTTGATAAATACTTTGCCTATGTATTTATAATAGGCAGTTGTCTTGCTGCATTAGGTGGTGTGCTTTATGCACCTATTACATCTGTTCATCCATATATGGGTATGATGGTGCTTTTAATAAGCTTTGCCGTGGTGCTTGTGGGGGGGTTGGGAAATTTAAAGGGGACATTTGTATCTGCCTTTGTGCTGGGGCTTGTCATGGCAATAACAGGTAGGTTCTGGGGACCTGCTGCAGAGACAATGGTCTTTATAGTCATGGGGATTATTCTTATCTTTAAGCCCATAGAAGTTTAAAAACAGATGACAGAGGAAGAGGTAAAAAAAAGGGCACTCAGTATCTTTACTGCAGCCTTATCATCTGTAAATCCAGATAAAGCAGTAAAAGCCCATGGAGAATATTTAATATCATTTTATCGTTCAAAACACATAAAAAAGGTCTTTGTTATCGGCTTTGGAAAGGCAAGCCTTGAGATGGCAAAGGCAATAAATGAAGCTTCAGGCGCAATTATAGACAAGGGCATAATCATTACAAAATACGGTCATGCCAGAGGTATTAAATCCATAGACAACATAGAGGTTTATGAGGCAGGTCATCCCATCCCTGATGAATTTGGCGTGAGCGCCACAGAAAAAATAATCGAGCTTTTAAGGAAGGCAGATCAATCAACCCTCGTCATATGTCTTATCTCAGGAGGGGGCTCGGCACTACTTGTTTTACCCATCGAACCCATAAAATTAGAAGAAAAACAAACAGTAACAAGGCTTTTACTTGAGGCAGGGGCAGATATTAACGAGATAAATGCGGTGAGAAAACACATCTCCTCTGTAAAAGGAGGTAGACTTGCCAAGATTGCCTATCCTGCCCATATAAAATCCCTGATACTCTCAGATGTGATAGGAGACAGGCTCGATGTCATTGCATCGGGTCCCACCACATTCGACACAACAACATATATGGATGCCGTAGAAGTCATTAAAAAATACAAACTATTAGATAAAATCCCTGAGAACGTGATAGATGTTTTATATAAAGGCTTAAATGGAGAAATCTCTGAGACACTAAAGGAAAATGATCCTGTATTGGCAAACACGGAAAATATTATTATAGGCAGTAATAAGATTGCCCTTGCCGCAGCAGAAAAGATGGCAATAGAACTCGGTTTTCATACAGAGATTCTAACCTCCCGGTTACAGGGTGAGGCAAAAAAGGCAGGAAGGTGGCTTGCCGGGATTGCAAAGGCATATAAAGAAAAAATAGCCCAATCAGTGATAAATAAACCTGTGTGTCTTTTAAGTGGCGGAGAGACAACGGTAAAAGTAATAGGCAGTGGTAAGGGTGGAAGAAATACAGAACTTGCCCTCTCATTTGCTATAGAGATAGATGGCATGGAAGGGATTTTTCTAATTTCTTCTGGCACAGACGGCACAGACGGTCCCACTAATGCAGCAGGGGCCTATGCAACAGCTGATACCATAAAAAAGGCAAAAAGACTTGGTATGGTTCCAGAGGCATATCTAAAAAACAATGATTCCTATAATTTTTTTAAAAACATAGACGGGCTTCTCATAACAGGTCCAACAGGGACAAATGTCATGGATATACAGGTTATTATTGTTTATTAACTTTTTGTTAGACCCCTTTTATAGTGCGCCTTTTTATATCCTTTCGTATTAAGATTAAAAATTCGTATTTGTATAGATCCTCTACAAATTGACATATGATTTCATCTTCGTCGCCATATCTTCCCCTTGTTGCAAATATGTATTTTATTTTTTC
>CAZJOP010000076.1:0-9527 GCA_964547695.1 uncultured Syntrophorhabdaceae bacterium | reverse complement strand
CCTTGCCACCTTTTATATCTGGGCAAAAGTCCCAAAAAAATATACATCAGAAGAATTCTGTGAAAGGCTTATTGAAAAAACGGGTATTGTGGTAACACCGGGAAATGGGTTCGGAGAAGAAGGGGAGGGTTATTTCAGGATATCCCTCACAATAAATGAAAAAAAGATAAAAGAGGCCATGAAGAGGCTTTCATCGTTTAAGTTTTAGGCCTTAAAATGGATTAAATGCATTAAATTAAACATCCCTTAATACATCTTCGGTTATTCTTACTGTAGATAGAGAAGTCCTAACAAAAAGCTGTGCAAAATAATATGCCCCCAATATCAGGACATAGTATGTAAGGATGCTGAATAAGAAGAATCCAATAAAGTAGGGTATCTTTAAAATCGTTACATAGAAAACGCCGATTAAAAACAAGATACCTAAATATCCTGCAACATACAGTATAATGACCTCTTTTATGGCCTTTAATATGGTGTCAAATTCAAGGGCCTTTTTAAAATCCATTTTTTCTGCAAGGACTGCAAAGGCAAAAGGTATAAAAAAGGAAAAGATAAATAAGGCCACAAATCCAAGAAAGGTAATTATGCGACCGAAAAAGGCGGTAAAGGGATGAAGGGCTGTGAGAAAAAAGCCAAAGGAGAATAGAAAAAAGGGGACTGCCTCGTAAAGTATAAACAGAAAGACCTGCTTTAATCCTTCCATCCATATTTCACCTTTTCTATCCCATGTGGGCAATCCCATGCCTCCCGTCATCATTATTCTTATTGCCCTTGAGAGATAGCCTACAGAGAAAAAATCTAAAAAGGGGATGAAAAATATGAGCCCTGCCACAACCCATCTTTTTATAAATTTGGTATTTAAAGTAAACTGGATGAAGGGATAAAGCTCCATTTATCTTCCCTTCATTATAAAGTCTATTAGAGGCTCACGGGTATATCCTGTCATACCTCCGTCTAATGTGATGGTTTCACCGTTTATATATCTTGCACCATCTGAAGCAAGAAACAGGATTAGAAAGATCAACTCATCCACCTCTCCCATCCTCTCTACAGGTGTTCTTTTTGACAGGAAATTGACAAATACCTCTTTTCTTATCAATCCCTCGTTCATTCCTCCTTTTATAAAACCCGGTGCTACTGCACATGCCGTGACATTGTATTTAGACCATTCATGGGCAATGGAACGGGTCAAAATCATAATCGCTGATTTGCTTATAGAATAGGGCAAAAATCCCTTTTCACCGAAAAATCCCACCTGAGATGCAATGCTTATGATCCTGCCGGAACCTTGTTCTATCATCTTTTTCCCGAATATCTGGGTTGCATAAAAGGTGCCTTTAAGATTTATGTCTATCACCCTGTCGAAGTCTTCCTTTTTTATCTTTTCTGCAGGCATGAGCTGATTCACTATACCGGCATTGTTTATCAATATATCAACCCTTGACCAATCTTTACAAACCTTATCTGCAATAGAGCTCATCCTTTCATAATCAGTAATATCGGCCTCAAAGGCAAGGACATTTTTTCCTTTAAATACCTCTTCAAATTTAGCCACTGCCTCTTTACTTCTACCGTTTACCGCCACCTTGGCACCTTCCTCTAAAAACGCCTTTGCCATTGCCAATCCAAGTCCTTTTGTGCCCCCTGTAATAAATACCACCTTTTCTTTAAATTTCATATCATACCTCCATAAAGGTATTTTATCCTCTTATCGAAAAGAAAGACAAGGTCTTCATTCTCATAAACATCTATACCTAAGGATTCTTTCCACACATCGGCTCTTTCCATGCAGAGGTATATAAAAAGATTTTCATTTTTGTTTTTTAACAAATCATAGAGGGTTTTGTAAACCCTAATCCTCTCCCCTTTTATGTATCTGTATTTTCCGTCTTCTCCTTTTATGAATTCGCCGAACAGTAGATTTTTTCTTTTTTCCTGAATAAAGATGTCCATCATTTTTGCAGGAAATCTCAATAGCCCTAAACTGATCCAGATTATTCTGTCCAAGTTCAATATCCTTCCTATGTCTTCTATGAGCCAGTAGTAATCGTCTTCAAACCCTTCATAAATGATGATGGGGTCAAGATGTATCCCTACAAAACAACCTAAATCCTGAGCCTTTTTCAGGGCTTTAAGCCTTTTGTATAAAGGGCTTGTCCTTTTCTCTTCCTTATCAATGATGTTTTGCGGTGCAATGGAAAAAGAGATGACAGTATAGGGATTTAAAAAGGGTTTTAGGTGTTCAATCTGTGCCCACTTTGATTTAAGCTCCAACAATGCCCTTTTTTTCTCACCGAAATATTCGATTAAAGGTTTGTTTAAGTTGTATCTTCTATCTAATGCTAAACTATCTGATAGTTCACCTGTTCCAAATCTTAATATGTGGATATGCTCCTTTTCTATTAAATCATCGATTTGTCCCATTATGCTTTCCATGTTTAGATTTACCCTGATGTTTTCATCTTTAATGTAATGCTTTAGAATGCAATAGGAGCAGGATAGTATGCATCCCTCGATGAGGTCTATATTTTTATAACCACAGCAGATATGATGCCTTGTGCCAGGGCAATTTCTTACAAAATTTCCCTCTTTATTCAGGAATTCTATTTTTTGTAAGCCCAAAGACTGCCTCCATGTCTTTTGACTTTAATGTCTCTGTAAGCCTTATTATAGCCTCCTCGAGTTCTTTAGTATCCTTTGCCTTAATCATAATATCAATATACTCCTTTTCAAAAAAAGGGTCTATCTTTATATCAACATTTTTTGGTAGTTTAAGCCTGTGTTTTATATTATTAAATTCATGCTCAAGCCTTTTTATGCCTGGATTTATGCGTTTTTTTAAGACCTCTTTTATCTCATAGGGTTTTTCCAAGTCTTCCAACGCCTCAAACGGCAAATCACCTGTTTTTATTTTGATTAATGTTAACATCTGAAGTATTTCTCGCAGAAGGCTTTCTGTAACGTGCATTTTTTGGATTGATCTTACAATCCTTTCTCTCTCTTTGGGTTCAAACCATAAGAGATAATCGAGATTTTTTAAGGAAATATTGTGTTCTGTAATATAGTCTTTCAGTAATTTTTCGCTATTTGCAATTACAATCATCTTTTTTATGATGTTTTCATGCTTACCCAGCCCAATTTGGTCCATTATCCCGTATATCTCTTCAATGGAAAAGCCAAAGTTTAAAGCCATGTTAATACAGTGCGCCTTTTCTACAAGGTTCAACTCTCTAAAGAGATTTGCATTTATGGATATATTGCAGGCATCCATGTCTGTCATGTCAGCAATAATACAGGGAATCTTTTTTAAACCAAGATTGATTGCAGATGTTAGCCTTTTAAACCCAGAGACCACAACAAAAGGGGATTGCTTTTTAACCATTATGGGTTGAATAATGCCTATTCTTTTTATGGATGTAGTGAGCCTTTCATCGTAATCAGGGTAGGAGATACAAAAACTTCTATCATTTATATTAATCTCTTCCACAGGCAATATTTCAAATATGAACTGTTTTCTATGCATGGTTTTTCAACATAAGTTCAAAAGGATGGGGATTTAGATACATCTGCCTTTTAAGATACTGTTTATCGTATTTTTTTGCATAGTGGTTAAAAAGGGTAATGGGTACAATCAATGGGATTAAGCCTCTTATATAATCTTCTATAATGTTAGAGAGCTCTTCCTTTTCTGTTTTTGAGAGGTCTTTTTTAAAATAACCCATAATATGATAGAGGCAATTTGCATGCTTTTTTCTCGTTGCTGTTGATCTTAATCCCTCCATCATGGTCAATATGTATCTCTCTGGTGCTTCTTTTTCGTAATCTTTAATGTTTGCAATAATCATTCCCAGTGTTTTTAAGTGCTTTGGACTATGGGCCATCATAAGGTATTTATGGTCTACATGAAAATCAATAAGCGCTTTATTATTATTCTTGTTTTTTAAAGAATCCATCCACCTTTTATATACAAATACCCTTTCTATAAAATTTTCTCTTATATCAGGATCGCACAGCCTATCATCATCTTCTACAGGTAACGCGGGAAAATGCTTCATAAATGTAGCGGCAAACAAACCCACCCCTTTTTTTGGAGGCACCCCTTTTTGCGGATATACCTTTACACCCTGCATACCTGAACTCGGAGATTTACTTTTAAATATAAAACCGCACAGGTGTTCTTTTTTTAGCTCATGGAGCCTCTTTTCTGACCACTTAAGCATCCCTTCTGTGTGGTCTATGCCTGTTTTTATGGTAACGAGTCTTGGATTTTCCGGTGTGCCTGTAAGTCTCATTGGTTCCCTTGGCACAGGCAGTCCATATTCCACCTCAGGACAGACGGGTATGTATTCAAAATACTTACCCAGCGTGTCCGTTAAGTATCTATTATGTTTGTGGCTTCCGTCAAATCTAACTTTATTACCGAGAAGGCAACTGCTTATACCAATCTTTATCTTTTCCATTTATTCTTAATCTCTGTAATCATCTTTTTTTATGATCTTAACATATTATTTTCTCTTGTGTCTTTTATGCAATCTTTTTTGAAACTGTAGCAAAAATGTCGCTTCTCTATTATCCTCGAAAGGATAAAGTTTCAAAGATATAATACAACCTATTTCTAATTTTCTCCACTATTAATTCATCGTTATTCATTCAGCAGGCTGTTGAATTGCCTGTTCTTTTGTGTTATTTTTAATTAAGCTTGAAGGAGATTTAAGATGGAAAATATTCAACAACAGTCAACAGATTTTATTCGTGAAATCATAGATGAGGATTTAAAGGCAAACAAAAATAACGGCCGGGTGGCAACCCGTTTTCCCCCTGAACCAAACGGCTATCTCCACATAGGTCATGCAAAATCCATCTGTCTTAATTTCGGTATAGCAGCACAGTATAAAGGCACATGCAACCTAAGAATGGATGATACAGACCCTGCCGGTGAGTCAATGGAATACGTGGAATCCATTATAAACGATGTTAGATGGCTTGGATTTGACTGGGAAGACAGGCTTTTTTTCGCTTCCGACTATTTTGAAAGATTGTATGAATTTGCAGTAGCACTGATTAAAAAGGGTAAGGCCTATGTGTGTGATTTATCACCTGATGAGATAAGAGAATACAGAGGAACTCTAACAGAACCTGGCAAGGAGAGCCCCTATAGAAATAGAACCATAGAAGAAAATCTAAATCTCTTTGAGCGTATGAGGGCCGGTGAATTCCCTGATGGAAGCCGGGTGCTTCGGGCAAAGATAGATATGGCATCTCCCAATATCCTTATGAGAGACCCTGTGTTATATCGTATAAAGAAAACGCCCCATTACAGGACAGGCACAAAGTGGACAATATACCCCATGTATGACTTTGCCCATTGTCTTTCAGATGCCATTGAAGGCATCACCCACTCTATCTGCACACTGGAATTTGAAAACAACCGTCCTCTATACGACTGGATTATAAACGAACTTATAGAAGGGGATAAACCGAAACAGATAGAGTTTGCAAGGCTTAATTTAAGCTACACAATATTGAGTAAGAGAAGGTTAATAGAGCTTGTGGAAAAGGGCTATGTCACAGGCTGGGATGACCCCAGGATGCCCACCATTGCCGGCATGAGAAGAAGAGGTTACACCCCACAGGCAATCAGGATGTTCTGCAACAAAATAGGTGTTGCAAAGAAGGATAACCTTGTAGATATTACACTGCTCGAGGCGTGTGTTCGTGATGATTTAAACGAAAACGCACCCAGGGCCATGTGTGTTATTGACCCTTTAAAGGTGATAATAGATAACTATCCTGATGATAGTACAGAGGAGATCGAGTGTGCAAACCATCCGAAGGATCCTTCCTTTGGCAAAAGGATACTTCCCTTTTCAAAGGAGATTTATATAGAAAAAGACGATTTTAATGAAGATCCTCCAAAAAAGTATAAAAGATTAAGCCCCAATAAGGAGGTCAGGTTAAGAAATGCTTATGTTATAAAATTTTCATATCTTGTTAAAGAAGAGACAACAGGCAAGATAAAAGAGATTCATTGCACATATGACCCTTCAACAAAAGACGCCCCCCCTGCTGATGGCAGAAAGGTTGAGGGGGTTATACACTGGGTCTCGGCAAAACATGCAATACCCGTTGAGGTAAGGCTCTACGACAGGTTATTTATAATAGAAGACCCGGCATCAAAAGGAGACGATTTTATAAAATATATAAACCCTGATTCATTGAAGGTTTTATATCCATGCTTTGCAGAACCAAGCCTGATTGATGCAAAACCGGGCAGTAGATTTCAGTTCGAAAGGATAGGCTACTTTTGTGCAGATGAAAAGGAGTCTTCCCAAAAAAGACCTGTGTTTAATCGTATAGTAACCTTAAGGGATACCTGGGCCAAGTTGAAAGATGGTTAAATTTTTATTCAAAAGCTGTTTCATACCATCTTACTTAGTCATTGAAAAAAATCTGCTTTTCCTGTAAACTTATAAAGTATTAGATGGTCTTTTTATCTTGCCTATTTTCTATGTATCAGCATTGAAAAATTAGGCATAATAAGCCAGAAATTTTTTGGCATTTAAGATGGCCGTGAAAAATAACCTTAAGAAAAGATATCTGGATGCGATAAAAAATTAAAATATATTTAATCTCATCGGGTATAAAGATATGAGACTAAAGAGGTTTTTAAGAGATGGGAAAAAACAGTGAAAAGATGTTAACTGAACATCTATACGAGCTTGTTTTAAATAATATAAAAGTCGGCATCTGTCTTACAACACCTGACGGCATATTGATTGCAGTAAACAAAGCCCTTGCAGAGATGTTTAGGTTTGAAACCCCCGAAGAAATGGTGGAATCTGTTAAATCAATGGTGAACAACCTTTATTTTGATTCAGAGGACATCAAAACATGGTTTAAACTTATGGGGGAGAAAGGTGAATTAGATGACTTGGAAATAAAATGCAAAAGGAAAGATGGGGCTTTGTTGCAGCTTTCTGTAAATTCAAAGGCCATAAAGGATGGAAAAGAAAAGACTGCCTATTTTGTAAACACCTTTCAAGAAATTTTAGAGGAGACCGGTGCTTATGAAACAAATAGTGTATTTGATTTAAAATATCAGATTTTCCTCGAACTGTATCAGATGTCCGGCAAACCCCTTGAGAAGATCGTATCCTTTGTTACAGAAAAATGCATGGAAATTACAAAGAGTAAGATTGCTTATATTGGCTTTGTCCAAGAAGATGGCTCGTTAAAACACATTACATTACTGCCAAAGGATATATACACCCAATGCCATGTGAAGCAAAACTTATCTGAATTAAACACAAAAACAGGGGGATTATGGGCAGAGGCGGTAAGATTAAAACATCCATTTATTATAAACGATTATGAGTTAAAAGATTTACCAAAGAGAGGCTTGCCTGAAGGCCATGTGCCGATTAAAAGATTTATGGGTATCCCCGTTGTATATAAAGACAGGGTGGTGCTTTTAGGGTGCTTTGCAAACAAAGAAGAGCCCTATAATGAAAAGGATGAGGCAGATGTAAGGCTTTTGATGCAGGGGCTTTTTAATTTTATAGAGCTCGAAAATGTGCAAAGGCATCTCCGTGAAAGTGAGTTACGATACAGAAGCCTTTTTGAAAATGCAGACGATGGTATCTTTCTTTTAAAAGAAGATAAGTTTATCGATTGCAATCCGAAGGCCTTTGAGCTTTTTAAATGTAAAAGAGAGGATATTATTGGAAAGACACCTTATGAATTCTCGCCTTCAAGGCAGCCTGATGAAAGAGATTCGAAAGAAAAGGCAATAGAAAAGATAAAAGGGGCGCTACAAGGAATTCCACAATTTTTTGAGTGGGTCCATACCGCATCTGACGGAACGGAATTTTACACAGAGGTAAGTTTAAACAGTCTAAAAATCGGTGAAGAAACATTCATTTATGCGACTGTAAGGGATATTACAGAGCGTAAAAGGACAGAGGCACAGCTTCATTATGAAAGGGAGAGGTATTCTTTTCTTGTAGACAGGACGCCCTATGGGATGGTCCTTATGGATAAAACAGGAAGGTTTTTGTTTATAAACAGAGAATGGATAGCACTTTTTGGTTATACGCCGGAGGAGATACCAGATGGAAGGTCATGGTTTAAAAAGGCTTATCCTGATGATGATTACCGAAAGACCGTGATAGAAACGTGGAAAAAAGACATGGAAAGCATTCAGATGGGCGAGAAGGTGCCGAGGATATTCAATGTAACATGTAAGGATGGCAGTGTTAAGGTAGTTAATCTCGCCACAGTCCTTGTGGAAAACAATCTCATAATAACCACTGCCTTTGATATAACAAATTATAAACGTATAGAAGAACAGTTTTTACAGGCACAAAAGATGGAGGCCATAGGTCGTCTTGCCGGTGGTGTTGCCCATGATTTCAACAACATGCTTACCATTATCCTGGGTCACGCAAACCTCGGCATGCTCGAGCTTGACCCAACACATCCTTTATACAACAGGTTCAATGAGATTAAAAAGGCAGGCGAGCGCTCTTCTGAACTCACAAAGAATCTCCTTGCCTTTGCAAGGAAACAGGCCATTGACCCGAAGGTGTTAGATGTAAATGCAGCTATTGAGGATATGTTAAAGATGCTATTGAGGCTAATCGGCGAAAATATCCAGTTAAAGTGGATGCCGGAAAAGGATTTATGGCATACAAAATTTGACCCCGTTCAGCTTACCCAGGTGGTGATGAACCTTGTAGTCAATGCAAGGGATGCAATACCGGATGTGGGCAGAATCACAATTGAGACCAAAAACGTTGTGTTAGACGAATTATATTGCAAAAATCATTTAGGCTTTTATCCAGGGGAATACGTCATGCTTGCCATAAGCGATAATGGGATAGGCATGACAAAGGATGTACTGGAGCACATCTTTGAGCCATTTTACACAACAAAGGAAAAGGGTTCGGGGCTCGGTCTTTCTACTGTTTATGGCATTATAAAGCAGAATAATGGATTTATAAATGCATATAGTGAACCAAAAAAGGGCACCACGTTTAAGGTTTACCTGCCCCGTTATGTAGGAGAAGAAAAGGCGCAGGCTACAACAGAAACAGGGTCTTATCCTGAAAGCAAGGGCGAGACAATCCTTGTTGTGGAAGACGAAGTGGATGTCCTTGATTTATGTGTATCCATGCTTGAAGAATTAGGATACAAGGTAATATCTGCTTCCAAACCCTTTGAGGCCATAGACAAGTTCAAGGCACACAGAGATGAGATAGATTTACTTATCACAGATGTGATAATGCCTGAGATGAACGGCAAGGAACTCTCTAAGATGCTTTTACGCATAAAACCTGACCTTAAATGCCTTTTTATGTCCGGATACACAAATAATGCCATCGTCCACAACGGTATTGTGGAAAGCGGGATAAGCTATCTTCAGAAACCATTTACACTATACGAACTATCCTCAAAGGTAAGAGAGGCAATAGAAAAATAATTTTTTTATTGACACAGATTAAATTTTGTATTTAATTAAATAC
>CAZJOP010000075.1:0-9570 GCA_964547695.1 uncultured Syntrophorhabdaceae bacterium | reverse complement strand
TGTGCCGGACATAATAGGATCTGCAGCAGGGGCAAGGGCCACAAACGTAACTAAAGCCACACCTGTCACGCCATATGTTTCAAAACCGTCTGCTGTTGGTCCAACGCTATCACCTGCATTGTCGCCGGTGCAGTCTGCTATAACACCGGGGTTTTTAGGGTCGTCTTCAGGCAGCTTAAACACGATCTTCATGAGGTCAGAGCCGATATCCGCAATCTTTGTGAATACACCACCGGCAATCCTCAATGCGCTTGCTCCAAGGGATTCACCGATTGCAAAACCAATAAAGCTTGGACCCACAAGGTTTTTTGGAAGGAACACAAGGATGCATATCATAAAGAATAACTCAACGCTGACAAGAAGCAACCCAACGCTCATACCGGAGGTCAATGGAATGTTTACAACATCCACGGGCTTTCCGGTAAGGGATGCAAATGCTGCCCTTGAATTTGCCCTTGTGTTAATCCTCATACCAAACCATGCCACACTGTAAGAACCCATGATTCCTAAGATGGAGCATACAAGTATCACGATTACTGGACCTATGGAGAGATGGGATAAGCCCATGAAATAGTAAACCATGCATATTGCCACGAGTATCCACAGTATTATAAGGAACTTACCCTGCTGGGTTAGATAGGATTTGCATGTCTCCCAGATTATCTCCGAGACCTCAAGCATAGTTCTATGGGCCGGTCTATTTTTTGTCTGGGTATACTGCACCAAAGCAAATATGAGACCTACTATACACACAAACAAACCGAAATACATAATGGATACGCCACTTGTTCCTCCAAAGATAGGGAATTTTACCTGGGTTAAATCTGGAAGGATGATGTCTGCCTCACTTGCCAATGCGAGGGGTGCAGTTAAAAACATCAATGAAAATGTTAGGAGAAAATAGCATAGACTTCGTTTAACTGATACCATTATAACCTCCTTATAAAAAAATTGAACACCAATTTTTTATACTCACCCTAATTATAGGAAAGGGTAAATTTATTGTAAAACTTTTTTTTATCCGTTGTCAATCAACTTATGAAAAAATTCACAAAATGTTACAAGCCTTTGCTTTATCTTATAAATTTTATGGTGAAAACGCAAATAAACATTTTATTCTCACCTTTAAAGGCCTCAAGATGTCCTTTCATGAGTGTTTATTATAGGGGTTAGCGTGGGGAAAATCGTCTCCACCTTCTCACATAGGTTATGTATGATGCCGTCAAGCCAGTCTATGCCATATTTTTTAGTCTCAATGTTTAGATGCTTTATAAACTCTATGTAGTTTAATCCGCCACTATCTAAGTGCTGATTAAGGGTATGAAGAAACTTATCACGCTCTTTTATGTGTTCTTTTATCTGCGCCCTATCTTTTATCAACTCTTCTAACTTATCGAACTTATTAAAAAATTCTGGTTTCTGTTCTTTATGTTTTTCCAGTAATTCCTTTAGCCTCTTTAGTCTTTCCTCTAAGGCCATGTGGATCTTTTCTATTAGACCGTTAAATATTAAGTCACCAAATTCAGTCTTTTTTAAAAATGGTTGCCTTACATAAACATACCAGTCTTCAAGGGCTATTAAGTTTGATATGTAGATGATGTTATTTTTTATTATGCGGTTTAGAGAAAAAAGTACCCTTTTTGGTATATCCCTTACCATATCCGATGGCATTGAGGCCAAGATGAGTTTATTTTCGAAAAGATAATCTTTTCTTAAAATCGAACCTGCGGCAACAACGTTTCCAAATCCTATCCTCACAGGCCCCACCATACCACCTTGGCCGCCCAAGAAGATACGGGGCTTATCGAGCATAACGCCCCGTGGCACATCGCCGATTAGAGATGGGGTTGCCTTATCCCCTTCTGGGGTAAAATTAAAGTGAATATAGGCGCTTCCTACCTCGCTGTGGTCATGCCTGCTTGTGCCGCCTGCCATAAAACAATCACAGAAATTTATTAGACTCCCCAGTGTAACAAAGGGAAAGAGTATGGTCTGTTTTAATCCAACACAGTGGGCACCGCTTGATGCTTCCTCGAGGATGCATGCCTCACGGACATGGGCGCCTGAACCCATTTGGGATCTTTCAAGAAATACGGATTTTTTAAAATACCCTCCTTTTAATTCTACATAGGCTCCCAGCTGGCAATCTTCCAACGTTACCGGTGCCTCATAACCAAGCCTAACCCCCTTTGATATAACAGTCTTTTCCCCATAAATCCTGCAGCCAGGATATATCTCCACCCTGTCACCGGATATGTAATCGGTATTTACCTCTTCACCTATATATATCGATGATGGTTCGGGTATAAAAACCCCTTTTTCCAATAGTGTTTGGATTTTGCTATAAGAGCCTGTCATACAAAAATTTAGAAATCCTTTAAAATAAATTTAAAAATGACATGGGATACGAATTCTTAACTAACATTTTAAAAAAAATATGTCAATGAGTTGCCTTAACCAATAAATTTTCTTGCAATTTTTAAAACATATTATATTATTACCATAAAAGGCGATAAACAATATGAGGATTAAGTCATGATAGAAAACCTTGAAGCCCTTTACAAAAACCTTATGGATAATCTTGTCCATGAGCTTGCAAAAGACCTCTATTCTGCCACATCCAGGGATAAGTTCGAATCTGTTGTCCTGTCTGTCCGGAAAAACCTTGCAAAGAAATGGATTGATACCCAGCAGATGTATTACAACGTGGGGGCAAAAAGGGTCTACTATCTATCCCTTGAGTTTTTATTGGGAAGGCTTTTAAGAAACTACATAATCAATTTAAACATGTCCAGTGAATACAGTCAGGCAGTAGATATTTTGGGTATAAGTTTTGAAGAGGTATTAGAGCACGAATGGGATGCAGGTTTAGGCAACGGAGGTCTCGGCAGGCTTGCTGCATGTTTTCTTGATTCCCTTTCCACATTGCAGTATCCCGGATACGGTTACGGCATAAGATACGAATTCGGCATTTTCACGCAGAAGATAAAGGATGGCTATCAGGTTGAGTCACCTGATAACTGGTTAAGATATGGGAATCCCTGGGAATTTCCAAGACCGGAGCTCTTGTATAACATAAAATTCTACGGAAAGGTAAAGACCGTTAATGGCGTAAACGGAAAATTCAGGATGGAATGGGTGGACACAGAGGATGTAATGGCAATGGCATACGATTATCCTGTGCCCGGTTATAGAAACAATACTGTCAATACATTGAGGCTCTGGGCTGCAAAGGCAACAAAGGATTTTAATCTTGAGTATTTTAATAGCGGTGACTACATAAAGGCCGTGGAAGATAAATTTTCCAGTGAATACATCTCAAAGGTCCTATATCCCAATGACCAGTCCATGGCAGGAAAAGAACTGAGGCTTAAGCAGCAGTATTTTTTCGTAAGTGCCACATTAAAAGACATATTAAGAAGGTATAAAAAGACATACAAGACATTTAAAAAGCTTCCTGAAAAGGTAGCCATTCAGCTAAACGATACGCATCCCTCTATTGCCATTGCAGAGCTGATGAGGATACTTGTGGATGAGGAAAACCTTCCCTGGGAGACTGCATGGGACATCACCACCAGGGTGTTTGCATACACAAACCACACGGTGCTTCCTGAGGCACTGGAAATCTGGCCTGTAAATCTATTTGCATGGCTTTTGCCCCGTCATTTGCAGATCATCCAGGAGATAGACAGGCGATTTATGATTCAGGTGAAAGAGCAATTTCCTGAAAGGCAGGACCTGAATAATAAGATGGGCATCATCACAGGTGATAATGACGGCACAATCCATATGGCACGCCTTGCCATTGTAGGCAGTCATAAAGTAAACGGTGTTTCTAAATTGCATACAGAGATACTCAAAACAAAAGTCTTTAAAGAATTTTACGAGATGATGCCGGAAAAATTCATAAACATAACAAACGGTATCACCCAGAGGAGGTGGCTACTTCAGTCTAACCCCCAGCTTGCACAACTCATAACAGAGGCAATAGGTGATAGATGGGTAGTGGAACTAACTGAACTAAGAAAACTCGAGCAATTTGTTAATGATGATGAATTCTGTATGCAATTCAGAAAGATTAAAGAATCAAACAAAGAAGAACTCTCAAGATATCTGACTAATACCTTTCAACTCCATATAAAGAAGGATCTTCTCCTTGATTGCCAGATAAAGCGTTTTCACGAATATAAAAGACAGTTATTGAATGTGCTCCACATTATTACAATCTATAACAGAATAAGAGAAGGCAGGATAGGAGATTATTTTGTCCCGAGGACATTTCTTTTTTCCGGTAAGGCAGCACCTGCATACTATCTGTGTAAGCTTATAATTAAACTCATACACAATGTGAAGATGATTATTGATGGAAATGATTGGTTAAAAAACAGGATTCAGGTTATATTTGTGCCCAATTACAGTGTTACACTGGCGCAGAAGATAATACCTGCCGCAGATTTGTCTGAGCAGATTTCAACAGCAGGTTATGAGGCTTCAGGCACAGGTAACATGAAGTTTGCTTTAAATGGTGCCATTACCATCGGTACCCTCGATGGTGCAAACATTGAGATAATGGATGAGGTGGGAGAGGAAAATTTCTTTGCATTTGGTCTAAAAGCCCAAGAGATTATGAATTTAAGGTCAAGCTATAATCCCCGTAGGTATTATGAAGGAAACGAAGAGCTAAAAAAGGCGATAGACCAGATAAGAGATGGCTATTTTTCACCAGGACAACCAAATCTGTTTCAGCCCATTGTGGATGCATTACTTCAAAGGGATGAATACTTTGTCCTTGCAGATTATGCATCTTATGTAGAATGTCAGGAAAGGGTAAGCAGGGCCTATCTCGATAGCGAAAGATGGACTAAAATGGCAATCCTCAATGTTGCCCGTTCAGGGATATTCTCCAGCGACCGCTGTATAAAGGAATATGCTGAGAAGGTCTGGGGCATAAAGCCGGTGCCTGTGTGAGCATAGCCTTGAGGCGGTTTTAAAGGCCTCAATAAAGGGGTAGGGGGTAACAATATGAAGATTTCAGACCTTGTGGATGGTCTTATAAAAGAAAGGGATTCCCTTCAGGCAATTATAGAGGCAAACCCTGATTTACTGTTTTTGCTCGATACTGAAGGGACTATCATAGAGTGCAAGGCAGGTTTGCCATTGGAAGAGTATGTCCCTAAAGAAAAACTCATAGGAAAAAAGATATTCGATACACCCATTGGTGGGGAGATTCAAAGATTCAAAGATGCCTTTGAAGAAGTTAAAAAAACTGGCCAAACCTTAAAAATTGAATATTCTACCTTAATTGATGAGATAGAACAATTTTTTGAGGCAAGAATCATGCCCATAAAAAGCATATCAGATGAAAATTTTCTCGTCATAACGAGAAATATAAGCTCCACAAAAAGTGAACTTAAGGGTCAACAAACAATCAATAAAATATTAGAAGACATAATAGATTTTTTACCGGACGCCACATTTGTTGTAGATGCCAAAAGAAGGGTGATTGCCTGGAACAGGGCAATGGAACAGATGACAGGTGTGAAAAAACAGGACATCATAGGAAAGGGGGATTATGCCTATGCCATCCCATTCTATGGAGAAAAAAGACCCATCCTTATAGACCTTCTCTTTGAGGAAAATCCTGAGATTGAAAAACATTATGACTTTGTCAGAAAAATAGGCGATACCTATTATGTAGAAGTGTACGTTCCAGGGATATATAACGGAAGGGGTGGATATATATGGGCATCAGCCCTGATGTTTAAAGATGAAAGTGGAAAGATAATCGGGGCAATAGAGACCATAAGGGATATAACAGAGATAAAAAATATGCAACATGCCTTAAAGACTGAAAAAGAGCGATTGCAGTCGTTACTTGACAGCCTGCCCTTAGGTGTCATGCTTATAGAAAAAAACGGGTCTTATAGCTATCTAAACCCGGAATTTACAAACATGGTGGGCTATACTATTGATGAGATACCAAACGGTAGAGAATGGTTTAAAAGGGCATTCCCAGCGGAACATGACAGAAAAATGGCCTTAAAATTGTGGATAGAGGATATGAAGGCCTTAAAGACCCAAAAAAAGGTTATTAGAACTATGAAGATAACTAATAAAAAGGGCGATGAGAAAGACATTCAGTTTCATACAACCCTATTGCCAACTGGTCAGACACTAACGGTGTGTGAGGATATAACTGAAGAGAAATTGCTGGAGCAGAGGTTCATCCATGCCCAGAAGATGGAGGCAATAGGTGTACTTGCTGGAGGTGTTGCCCATGACTTTAATAACCTTTTGATGGCCATTCAGGGTAATGTCTCTTTAATGCTCTTTAAGCTTGAACAAACCCACCCCTTTTATAAGAGGCTTACCACCATAGAAGACCTAATAAAAAATGGTGCGCTCCTTACAAGGCAGCTTTTAGAATTTTCAAGGGGTGCCAAAAAGGAGATAAGGCCCATAAACGTAAAAGAGGCAATAGAGAAGACCATAGATATGTTTAGAAGGATGAAAAAAGAGATAACAGTAAGATTTGATTATAAGGGGGAGGCAGAGGTTATAGAGGCAGATGCCATTCAGTTTGAGCAGATGTTGATAAACCTATTTATAAATGCATGGCAGGCAATGGCAGGCCATGGAGATATATTTGTTGAGGCAGAAGGCGTGTTTTTGGATAAAAACTTTGCAGATAGATATTTAGTCTCCCAGGGAAGATATATAAGGATTTCTGTTAAAGATACTGGAACAGGAATGGATGAGATAACCAAGGAGAGGATATTCGACCCGTTTTTTACCACAAAGGAGATGGGAAAGGGCATAGGTTTAGGTCTTACAACCGTTTACGGTATTGTAAAAAATCATAAAGGTATAATAGATGTGGAAAGTGAGATTGGTAAAGGCTCAACATTTATTATTTATCTACCGGTGTCGCAAAAAACAAGTGCGGTAGGCATCGTGATGCCTCTGGCAAAAAAGCAGGGAGACAGAACAATTTTGCTTGTAGATGATGAGAAGGTTATATTAGAGGTAGGTAAAGAGCTCCTTGAAGCATTGGGTTATAAGGTATTGATAGCAGAAAATGGCTCTGAGGCAGTAAAAATTTACAGGGAGAAAATGCATGAAATAGACCTTGTGATACTCGATATGATTATGCCTGAAAAAGGAGGAGAAGAGACCTTTGATGAATTAAAGGAAATAGATAAGGGTATAAAGGTGCTTCTTGCCAGCGGTTACAGTATGGACGGCTCTGCGGAGCGTATTATGGAAAAGGGCTGTAATGGTTTTATACAGAAACCCTTTAATCTAAATGAACTTTCCCTTAAACTAAAGGAGATACTGGGAGAGTAGCCATATTATTTTTTGTAGATGTATATGCCACCCAGTATCGGGTCTACACCATGACGCTCTAAAATAATGTTTAAAATCCTTTCGTTTAAGGTGATATCTTTTGGAATAATTTTGACCCCTGTTGCAGAAAAGACGTCCTCTGCCACAATCATCCCTGGTTTTAAATCTTCAATGGCGATATTCATAATTTCCCTTGTCCTATCGCATCTGTTCTCTACAAGATAATTTAAAAAATGGGTTGCAATTACAGGGTCGAGTTTTGTATTCATGGAAAGCCTTACTGTTTCAATTGCCTCTTCGTATGAACAATTTTCCATGGTGAGTTCATCCATTATTGTGATAGCCCTTAAGATCTTTGCACCGATAGGTATCTCATCTTTAATGAGGCCGTCTGGTTTTCCTGAACCGTCGAAATTTTCAAGCTGGTGATAAATATAATCTGCTGTTTCTTCATATCCTGTGATGGATGATATAATAACAGAGCCTATAACGGGATATTGATTGTAAGTCTCCAGCTCTTCCTGGGATAATGCCTTTGGATTAACTGTCATAAGATTATGGGGTATGCCTACCTTTCCAATTTCGTGCAGCTGGGCACCAAAGATGATCTTTTTCCTTGTGTTTTCATCTATACCCAATCTTTCTGATATATACTGGGCTATACGTTTTGCATTATCAGAGCGCATCTTTGCCTGGGGGATGATTATTTCTAAGATTTTCAGCAATACGTATACGATCTCTTTGAAATTTTTTTCCAGTTGCTCATTGGCAATACGTAATCTTTCTCTTTCCGCTAAGAGTTCGTTCTGCAGAGATTTTATCTTTAAAAAGGCCTTTATCTTTCCTTCCAGCACCTTTAAGGAGATGTTCTTTTCAATGTAGTCGTCAACACCTGTTTCAAGGCCTTCTACCTTCTTTTCAATGCTTGTCTCTGCTGTTAAAAGTATAAATATGGTATTGGATAGCTCAGGGTCTTGCCTTATGTCCTTGCAGAATTCAAGCCCGTTTTTATCGGGCATATAGTAGTCGCTTATTATGATATCCGGTTTTACTTTCCGGGCCATCATAAGACCATCTATAGCATTGTATGCCTCAAAAAGCCTGTATTCATCATGTTTTGACAGAAGACCCTTTATGAGATTCACTGCAGTCTTTTCATCATCTACTATGAGAATATTATAGGTATTATTTCTCACTTTTTTCCTTCTGTTTTATCCTGGGTGGTTATTAAGTTTGGTTTTGGTATGGTCACCAGTATGGCGACCCGTCTATTGCCAAAATCCAAAGGTTTATCAGGGTGTTTTAACATCCTGTCTGCGTATCCCCTGATTCCCATAATCTGCTCTTTTTTTACACCTGCCTCCTCGAGGATCTTCCTTGCAGCATTTGCCCTATCGGCACTTAATTCCCAGTTGGAGTATCCAGGGGTTATATAAGGTAGTGCATCTGTATGACCCTCTATGATGATCTTGTTGTTAAGCTGGATTAATTCCTGGGCAATGAGTTTTAAGAGTTTTACTGTTTCTGGTTTCACCCTTGCACTTCCTACATCAAAAAACAGGCCTTCTGAATTTTCAATTAGCTCTATCTTTAAACCCTCTTCGTTTACATTGAGTTGAATCTTATCTTTAAATTTTTCAAATCCAGGGGTAGTTAAGACCATCTTTTCTATTTTTTTACTCTCCTCTGTTAATTTCTGTATCTCATTTTTTACCTTTTTTATCTCATCCTGAAATGCCTTATAGGCATTATTGTCTTGTTTGGAATCCTCCTTTGGAAATAATACAGGATTTGGTGTTTTGGATAAACCTGTGTGGATGCCGCTGCCACCGGTAAAAATCGTGGGGTCTTTAAAGTATGCTGCAATGGCTTCTTTTATACCGTGGTTCTGGCTTATAATCCACAAAACAATGAATAGGGCCATCATGGCAGTTACAAAATCTGAATATGCCACTTTCCAGGCTCCGCCGTGATGACCACCGTGCCCCTTTTTTTTAACGATTATCCTGATGGGGATATTGTGCTTTTCTTCACTCATTTTGTTCCCTTTACATAGCTTTCCATTTCCTGAAATGAAGGTCGAAAATCAGATGCTATGGACCTTCTGGCAAATTCCACTGAAAGTATGGGGTTTAATCCCTTTGCAGCGCAGATAATACCCGATTTTATTACGTGGAATATACGGGTATCGTCATCGTTGGATAAATCTAAATTTGTAGCAAG
>CAZJOP010000074.1:0-9836 GCA_964547695.1 uncultured Syntrophorhabdaceae bacterium | reverse complement strand
ATGCTTCTTGACTCTGCCCATATTCAGGAAAAAGATGCCGAGTGGATGACAAAAAAGTCTTTCAGGTCAGGAAAAGATACTGTATATGAACCGCTATACACAGGTGAAGACGTATTAAAGGCCCTTCCTTTTGTAGATAAAAAGAAATACGGGGAAAGACATAAGCTCGTAGACGGGTTAAGCTACAGGTTTTTAGATGCAGGCCATATCCTCGGTTCAGCTATCCTTGAAATCTTCTACGATGAGAACAATAGAGAGAAAAAGATCGTCTTTTCAGGGGATATAGGCAAATCCAATAACCCAATAATAAACAATCCAACACATATAGAAGAGGCAGACTATGTGATTGTAGAATCTACGTATGGAAACAGGTTGCACAAGGGTATGGAGGAAAGTATAGAAGAGCTTGCCGAGGCAATAGATAAGACTTTTAAAAGAGGTGGTAATGTCCTGATACCTGCCTTTGCCGTAGGAAGAACCCAGGACATTATATATATCCTTAAAAGATTTGTGAAAGAGGGCAGGTTCAAAAGCCTAAACGTCTTTATAGACAGTCCCCTTGCCGATAAGGCAACAAAGGTGTATCTCTCCCATCCTGAATTATTCGACCTTGAGGCAAAGGAATTTTTTAGTTTTAGGGATAAGGATGGTCTGCAACTTCACTTTACAACTACCGTGGAAGAGTCACAGAAGATAAACAAGATTAAGTCAAATGCCATCATCATAGCAGGAAGTGGTATGTGCGAGGGTGGAAGGATTAGACACCATTTCAAACACAATATATGGAGACCTGAGTGTAGTGTAATCTTTTCAGGTTTTCAGGCAAAGGGGACACTGGGTAGACACATTGTAGACGGAGCAAAAACCGCCCACATATTAGGTGAAGAGATTGCCATCAGGGCGAGAATCTATACCATAGGAGGTTTTTCAGCACACGCAGACCAGAAAGAACTGCTGGAATGGATTGGCTCTTTTAAAAATAATCCCCATGTCTTTGTGGTGCACGGCGAAGAAGACGTGGAACTGATATTTGCCCAGGCAATAAACGAACGGTTAGGTCTTAAAACACAGGTGCCATACTTAAACGATGAAGTGGAGATTTAGTTTAATCTTGATAAAGGTTTTATGGAAAGGTGTTTACTGCTGAAATATACGGCGCAAAATAATCTCGGAGTATAGGCGATACATATGGAATACAGGCTTATTAGAAGCAAAAGAAGAAAAAAGACTATGACCCTTAAGGTAAATAGGGTAGGCGATGTAATCATCTATGTGCCTTTTAAAACCCCTCAGCATGCAGTGGAAAACTTTTTTAAAAAAAACATACCGTGGATACAAAAGAAGATGCTCGAACATAAAACCCTTTATCATAGTGAAAAAAGGTTTATAGAAGGAGAAGGTTTTTTCTATCTCGGAAATCTATATCCTCTTTATTTTTCGGATAAATATCGGGATAAAGAAAGGCTGGACTTAATTGAAGGTCATTTTCTCTCCTGGGAAAAAGATGAACCAACCATCAGGCATGCCTTTATAGAATGGTATAAAAAAAAGGCTTTTGATGTTTTGTCAGAAAGGGTCTTTTTTTATAGCACTTTAATGGGCCTTTTTCCCACTTCCATAAAGATTACAAACGCTTTAAAAAGATACGGCTCATGTTCCTGTAAAAACAGTCTCTGTTTCTCATGGAGGATAGTCATGGCACCGCCATCTATTGTAGACTATGTAGTGGTCCACGAGCTATCCCATATAAAGGAAAAGAACCATTCTAAAGATTTCTGGAGACTTGTGGAAAGATTTATCCCTGATTATAAATCAAAAAGAAGATGGCTTAAGGAAAATAGTCACATCTTCTATCTTTAAGTCTTAAAACCAAAGTTTGTCAGAAGGCAGTTTGTGAAGAAAATAACTTTCTGTGAAAAAATAAATTGACTTGAGGTTGAGTGTATGATAGAAAAAAGAGGTTTGCGATGTATATGGTAGTAAAAGATACAAAGAAAGAAACAATTAAATCCCTAATTGATTTTAGTTCATTAGGCCTTGAAATGGGGCTTTCTGTGGCCATTGGGTTGGGAATGGGGTATTTCCTTGACAGGTTTTTTAAGACCTATCCATATTTAACCATAATCTTTACATGTTTCGGGATAGGTGCGGCATTTAAAACGATTATTGTGCTTATTAAAAAGATGAAAAAAGAAAATGAAAGAAACAATAATCAGTGAGATAGAGCGATTAAACTTCATCGTGTTTTTACTGGGTTCTATCCTGTCTTTAATCATAATGAAAGAATATAAATATTTTTTTAGCTTTGCCGTGGCAAGCGCAATAATAACCTTAAACTTTAGATTTTTGAAAAAAATCATAGAAAGTGGTTTTGGTAAATCAAAGGTGAATAAAAAAGACTTAATCATAAAACTACCGCTTAAGTTTTTCATATTTGCAGGCCTTGTGGCAGTCATAATAATTTACGGCAATATAGATGTGATTTTTTTTCTAATAGGTCTATCGACCCTGTTTATCTCCATTGTTATCAATCAGATTATGGCTATGATAAGTTTAACATACAAGAGGAGGCAGAAAAATGGAGCATGAAGTTTTTACATGGGCTTCCTTATTCCCCTTTTTAAAACACTTACCACCTCATGTATCAAACAGTATTATAGTGTCCATAATACTGCTTATTATTGTTATCTTAGGTTACAGGCAGATAAGAAAAAAAGAGGATGAGGTTGTTCCGGAGCCTAATTTTACCTTCAAAAACTTTGTTGAGATGATAGTAGAAAGTCTATCAAACATAATCATTGACAGTATGGGCCCAAGGGGCAAGGAATTTATCCTTCTTGTGGGAACTTTGGCGCTGTTTATCCTTTTCAACAATCTATCAGGTCTTGTGCCCGGGTTTTTACCTGCCACGGATAATGTAAATACCACCTTTGCCTGTTCTTTGACCGTCTTTGTTATGACCCACTACTACGGATTTAAGGAGCATGGAATTAAGTATCTCAAGCACTTTGTAGGTCCTTTCTGGTGGCTTGCGCCACTTATGGTGCCCATTGAATTAATAGGTCATTTTGCAAGACCTCTTTCGCTGGGATTGAGGCTTTTTGGCAACATCACAGGTGACCACCTCGTTACTGCTATTTTCTTTGGTTTAGTGCCATTTCTTGTTCCACTGCCGGTTATGTTTCTCGGTCTGTTCGTTGCATTTGTCCAGACCTTTGTTTTTATGCTTTTGTCGATGGCATATTTTTCAGGGGCAATCTCCCATGAAGAACATTAAAAAATATAAGAAAGGGGTGAAATAGAATGAAAAAACTATTATCAATCATTATGCTACTTGGCTTGTTTGTTTGCTTTTCCGTAAGCGTTGCAATGGCTGCTGAGGAGGCAAAGGGCCTTGATCCTTCGGTAAAACAGATGGTAGCCCTTGCTGCCGGATTTGGCGTGGCAATTGCAGCATTCGGAGGGGCAATTGGCCAGGGAAGAGGCATTGCATCAGCACTCGATGGTATTGCCAGAAACCCAGGTGCATCAGGAAAGATCGTTACACCTATGATTATCGGTCTGGCAATGATCGAATCTCTTGTTATATATTCACTCGTTGTCTCATTACTGCTTATCTTCAAGCTCTAAAATTTAGCCTTAAAATCTCATAGGGGTGATGGTAATCACCCCTATATCTTTTTAACCAATCACCATATTTCTTGAAAAATGTAGGGGTTTTATTTTAATATAGAAGGCAAGTTTATAATCTTTTTTCTGGCATTTAGATATTAAATGGGTTGAAATAGAAGCCTTTATTGTAATACATTATCGAATAGGGGTGAGATTTGAAAAAGATAAGACATGTTGCCTTTTTACTTTTTATTTTACTTTTTTTCGTTAGTAATAGTTACGGGAAGATCTATCTCGATGTATACGGTAAGTCTTTAAAAAAGATCACCATCGCAGTTCCGTATTTTAAAAGTGAAAAACCCAACAAGTTGAATGTAGAAATGACCACTCTTCTCAATAAAGATCTCGATATGTCCGGTTTTTTTATACCTGCGCCGCAAACACTTTTCGATAAAGAGCTTATGGATGAGGGCATAGAGAAAAAGGACATTAAATTCAATAATTGGCGCTCCATAGGCGTTGAACTTTTATGCAAGGGTGTGGTTCAAGAAAAAAACGACGAAGTGGTGCTCGATGCGTATGTATACGATACCATCGATGGCTCCCTTATCCATGCAAACAAATATATCTCAAAGAGTATAGAATGGAGAAAAACCATCCATAGACTTGCCGATGATATAATAAATGCAGTAACTGGCGAAAAGGGCATTATGAGCTCAAGAATTGTATTCGTATACGGTTATAAAGGAAAAAAAGAGATATACGCTTCTGATTTAGACGGATACAATCTTCAAAGGTTAACCAATTACAATAGCATCACCTTATCCCCATCCATCTCACCGGATGGAAGATATCTCGCATATACAACGTATGCAAAGGGTAGACCTTATCTATACATTATAGACAGGCAGACAAAGAAAGAGGTCTATGTGGACAGTGAAACAGGTATGAAAACAGGGACTGCATGGAGGGATAAAAATACCTTTGCATACTCTTTTACATCAGGAAGAAAGTCTACCATTTATATGGTGGATGTCACAACAGGCACAAAGAGGCCCATCGTCTCCGGTGACGGCATCTATGCATCCCCTTCCTTTTCTCCTGACGGCAGTAAGGTTGTGTATGTGTCGGATATTCACGGCTCTCCCCAAATCTTTATGACAGACATTGCAACAGGTGTTACAAAAAGACTGACCTTTTTCGGCAGTTACAATGTATCACCCAATTTTTCTCCAAAGGGAGATTTAATCGTTTTTGTCTCAAAAGTAGAGGGGGCCTTTGAGATATGCGTTATGAACATTGACGGTTCAAACCCAAGGCTCTTAACAAACGGGGGTATCAATGATTCGCCTCGTTTTTCTCCCTGCGGGAGATATATTATATATTCCACGAATAAAGGGAACAAAAATTCAATAGCCATTATGCTATTTAACGGTGAAAACAAAAAAATGCTTAACTTTACCGATGGAGATGAGACGCAACCATTTTTTATGCCATAGATAAGTAAAAAATATGCAAGGAGAGGAAGGACATATGAAAAAGATTCTACCTTTAATAATAACGATTTTAATGGCAGGCTGTTATGCATCCACAGAGGATCTAACTATGGTAAATAGAAACATTGCAAGCATTGAAGGTGATATAAAGGCATATAAAGAGCAAAACAATTTAAGGATAGATGCTATATCAAAGGATAACGAGGCAGTAAAAAAACAGATTGCCGATCTGTCCCTATTAATGAATGCCAATGAGGAGAAGATAAAGGGTCTAACAGGCAAGATTGAGGCACTGGAATTTCAGTTAAAGACTTTCTACCAGGAGACAAAAAGTGAACTGAATGCCTTAAAAAGACCTGCCGATACTAAACCAGAAGTAGTAACAAAGCCTGAAGATAAAAACTATGAGATTATGTATAAAGAGGCCTTTGATCTATTCCAGAAGAAGATGTATCAGGATGCAATAAAGAAATTTTCAGAATTTATTGCAACCTATTCAGGGACCTCCCTTATCCCCAATGCTTATTACTGGCTCGGTGAATGCTATATGGGCATAAAAGATTACGAGATGGCCATACTTAATTTTAACGAGGTCATCAAGAAATATCCAAAGAGTGAAAAGGCGCCAAGAGCCTTATTATCACAGGCCGACGCCTTTTTCTATCTGAAGGAAAAGGAGAACGCCATAATTACCTTAAAAAAGGTAAAGGAACTCTATCCCAAATCAGAAGAGGCCTTGATTGCAGAGCGTAAGCTCAGGCAGTATTAGGTATTATACTCTGTTTCCTCCTGTTTTAACTGGGATTCAGCGGGCTTATTTGCTACAATCATATCATAATTTCTGTATTTTGGAAAACCTGTTCCTGCCGGTATAATCCTGCCCATGATAACATTTTCTTTTAATCCTTTTAGATAATCGGTCCTTCCTTCAATGGCAACCTGGGTCAATACCTTTGTTGTATCCTGAAAGCTTGCTGCAGAGATAAAGCTGTCTGTTATCAAGGATGCCTTTGTTATCCCGAGAAATAGCGGCTCTGCCTGGGCAGGTCTACCACCTCTTTCTATCACCTTTTTGTTTTCTTCCTCGAATACCCATTGCTCCACCGGTTCATCGATTATGAAATTCGTATCTCCCACATCTTTTATCCTAACCCTTTTAAGCATCTGTCTGACTATGACCTCAATGTGTTTGTCGTTAATCTTAACACCCTGTAACTGATATACCTCCTGGATTTCATTGACAAGGTATCTTGCAAGCTCTTTTACGCCTTGTATGCTTAGAATATCATGGGGATTTACAGGGCCGTCCATCAATGGTTCTCCTGCCCTTATATAGTCACCTTCATGGACGATTATGTGTTTTCCTCTTGGTATGATATATTTTCTCGCCTCACCTCTTTCCGGGGTTACAATGATTTCCCTTCTACCTTTTACCATCTTTCCGAACGATACTACGCCGTCAATCTCACTGACAATGGCGTTCTCTTTGGGCTTTCTTGCCTCGAACAGCTCTGCAACCCTGGGAAGACCACCTGTAATGTCTTTTGTCTTGATAGTATCTCTCGGTATCTTTGCTATTACATCACCGGCAAATATGTCATCGCCTTCGTTTACTGCAATATGGGCTCCGACAGGTAGAATATATCTTGCCGGGCTCGATGTACCTTCCATTATAATTGTTTTCCCCTTATCGTCCTTTATGGAGATCCTCGGTCTCAATGCAGGGTCTCTGGGTTCAATGATTACCTTATATGAGAGCCCTGTGACCTCATCTTTTGTTTCCTGCATGGTTATATCTTCAATTATGTCGCCAAACTTGACCTTTCCTGAAACCTCTGACAATATTGGGGTTGTATACGGATCCCATTCTGCAAGGATGTCACCTTCTTTCACATAGTCATTTTCTTTGTGCTTTAACTTTGCCCCGTAAATAACAGGATATTTTTCCCTTTCTCTCCCTGAGTCATCCACGATGGCAATTTCTCCATTTCTGTTCATAACAACAGGCACACCTTCCCTGTTGATTATTGTTTTTACGTTATAGAACTTTACATATCCCTCGTTTCTTACCTCCAGTGTGGATTGCTCTATTCTACGGGTTGCTGCACCGCCTATGTGGAACGTCCTCATGGTAAGCTGTGTGCCTGGTTCACCGATGGATTGAGCGGCAATAATCCCAACGGCTTCACCGATACTTACGAGCCTTCCCCTTGCTAAATCCCTTCCGTAACAGAGGGCGCATACACCTCTTTTTGACCTGCAGGTGAGCACTGAGCGTATCTTTACGCTTTCATAGCCGGCATCCTCTATCTTTTTCAGATGGACTTCTCTGATTTCTTCATTTTTTCTTACGATTATCTCTCCGTCAGGGTCTTTTAGGTCTTCTGCGGCAACCCTTCCTAATATCCTTGCATCGAGATGCTCTATGATTTCGCCACCCTCTTCAAGACGGCGCATCTCTATCCAGTCAAGGGTTCCACAATCATATTCCGTTACAATCACATCGTGTGCCACATCGATAAGCCTTCTTGTAAGATAACCTGAATTTGCTGTTTTAAGTGCTGTGTCTGCAAGACCTTTCCTTGCCCCGTGGGTGGAGATGAAGTATTGAAGCACGTCGAGGCCTTCCCTGAAGTTACTTGTTATGGGTGTTTCTATTATTTCTCCCGATGGTTTTGCCATAAGACCCCTCATGCCGGCAAGCTGTCTTATCTGCTGTGCATTTCCTCTTGCTCCTGAATGGGCCATCATGAATATGGGGTTTAGACTGTTCTGTCGCTCCGGCTTTCCGTTGGGACCAATTACAGGTTTACCGTCAGGGCCTATTACATCCTCTGTGCCTAATTCCTTCATAAGCTCATCTGCTATTGCCTCTGTAACATTTGCCCAGATGTCTATTACCTTATTGTATCTTTCACCGTCTGTTATAAGACCATCGGAATACTGTTTCTGAACATTTAAGACCTCTTTGTTTGCATTTTCTATGAGTTCTTTCTTTCTTTGAGGTATCTTCATGTCATCTATGGATATGGAGATACCACCTAATGTGGCAAAATAGAAACCGAGGTTTTTCAATCTGTCTGATAATATGACCGTAGCCTTTTCCCCTGCCTCTCTGTAACACTTGTCTATTAGCTGGGCTATAATCTTTTTATCCATCACCCTGTTGATGAGGGAGAAAAGCTCGTTTAATATGTTTTGCTTTTTTTCATCGTCAAACTCTTCTAAGGCATCTTCTATAACGTCCCTTAAGATAATCCTTCCCACTGTTGTGTCTACAAAACTTCCGTTCAGTCTAATTTTAATTCTTGCATGGAGATCGATTTCTCCTGCATCATATGCCATCATCACCTCTTCAGGGTCAGAAAATACCTTACCCTCACCTTTTACGTATTTTCTGTCTATTGTGAGATAATAAAGCCCCAAAACAATATCCTGTGTAGGCACTATGATGGGTTTACCACTTGCAGGAGATAGAATATTGTTTGTGGACATCATAAGGATCCTTGCCTCTGCCTGCGCCTCTATGGATAGGGGGATGTGGACGGCCATCTGGTCTCCGTCAAAATCGGCATTATACGCGGGACATACAAGCGGATGGAGCTGGATTGCCTTTCCGTCTATGAGAATGGGCTCAAAGGCCTGAATGCCCAGCCTGTGGAGTGTGGGGGCCCTGTTTAAAAGCACAGGGTGTTCTTTTATTACCTCTTCGAGGATATCCCACACGACGGGGGTTTCTTTTTCCACTATCTTTTTTGCATTTTTAATGGTGGCTGCATAACCCTTTTTAATAAGTCTGTTAAAAACAAATGGTTTAAAAAGCTCCAGTGCCATATACTTAGGCAGACCGCATTGATGAAGTTTCAGCTCAGGACCTACCACTATGACAGACCTGCCTGAGTAATCCACCCTTTTACCGAGCAGATTCTGGCGGAACCTGCCCTGTTTTCCCCTCAGCATATCGCTCAATGATTTTAAAGGTCTCTTATTGGTGCCGGTTACAACCCTGCCTCTTTTCGTATTATCGAAAAGGGCGTCCACCGCCTCCTGAAGCATCCTTTTCTCATTTCTTATAATGATGTCAGGGGCATTTAATTCCATGAGCCTTTTTAGTCTGTTGTTTCTGTTTATGACCCTTCTGTAAAGGTCATTTAAATCAGAGGTTGCAAACCTGCCTCCGTCAAGGGGAACTAAGGGTCTTAACTCAGGGGGTAATACAGGTATTATGTCGAGTATCATCCATTCTGGTTTTACCCCTGAACTTTTGAATGCATTTACAATCTTAAGTCTCTTGGAGATCTTTTTCTTTTTTGCATCGCTTGTAGTTTCCTTCATCTCCTCCCTTAACTCTTCTGCCAGTTTATCGATGTCTATCTTTTGTAAACACTCCCTTATGGCCTCAGCCCCTATGCCTGCCTTAAAGCCTTCACCGTATCTTTCTTTGGCTTCGTTGTATTTCTCTTCAGATATGAGTTCGCAGAATTTGTAGGGAGAATTTCCCTTTTCTATAACGATATACATCTCAAAATATAGCACCCTTTCCACTTCTTTTATGGTAAGTTCAAGGAGTGTCCCTATCTTACTGGGCATGCTTTTTAAGAACCAGATATGGGCAACGGGGCTTGCAAGCCTTATATGTCCCATCCTTTCCCTTCTAACCTTTGATTGGATTACCTCAACACCACATTTTTCACAGATAATGCCCCTGTGTTTCATCCTCTTGTATTT
>CAZJOP010000073.1:0-9847 GCA_964547695.1 uncultured Syntrophorhabdaceae bacterium | reverse complement strand
CCTTCCTGTCTTGCAGAGTATACATTTTCTACAGGGCATAACAGCAGGGATGATGACCTCTTTGCCTATCCATGCCGGATCCCCTGCCACTACTGTTCCAGCAATCTCATGACCCAATGCAAGAGGCGGTTTACTCACTGTAGGGACACCATCGTAAAAATAGCCGAGGTCTGTATGGCATACACCGCAGCCTGCAATCTCCACCAATACCTCGCCTTCCTTTAGTTCAGGGACAGGTATTTCTGCCAGCTCAAGCTTTCCCGGTATCTTCTCTTTTGTCTCTTTGTTAAATGTTGTAGGCTGAACCATCTGCCACTGCTTGATTGTTTTTGGAACTTCTCCCATTGAACACCTCCTTATAATTTTATTGTTCTTGCCTTCTTTTTACGTCATGCCGTATCCGCCATCCACAGGCAGCACCTGTCCTGTGATATAGCGAGAGTCATCGGAAGCAAAAAATACGAAGGCTGGTGCAACATCCTCTGGTTCTGCATATCTACCAAGAAGTATCCTTCTCGTGTAAATCTCTCTTAGTTTTTCATCCTGCTGTAAAGTCGTTGTCATTTCTGTGGTGACTATGCCGAGGGAGATGCAGTTGCAGGTGACATTATACTTTGCAAGTTCCCTTGCCGCTGATTTTGTGAGTGTTACAACCCCACCCTTTGCAGCAGCATAGTTTATCTGACCTATTGTCCCCACTATGCCGGCAACAGATGTAACATTTACGATCCTGCCATAGTTCTGCTGCATAAAGTACTTGGATGCTGCCTTTATACAGAGCCAGGGGCCTCTCATCTGAACATTTACCACTTGATCCCACACATCAACGGTCATCTTGTGCAGCATTGCTGGTTTTGAAATGCCTGCATTGTTTACAAGGATATCGATGGAACCAAAATTCTGGACGCATGTCTCAATTATTTTAATTGCGTCCTCTTCTTTTGCCACATCACCCTGGACCGCCACAGCCTTTCTTCCCATTGCCTTAATCATTTCCACCACTTCATCGGCTGCCTTCTGGTTTCCTGCATAGTTTACAACTACATTGGCACCTTCTTTAGCAAAGGCAAGGCAAATTGCCCTTCCTACACCTCTGCCGCCACCTGTAACTACGGCATTTTTTCCCTCTAATTTCATATTCACCTCACTGGACTAATAATAGATTTTAGTTTGTGAAAATTTTTATAAGTTTAATATTATATTTTTGCGTGAGTCTATGTCAAGATAAAAATGTCAGTAAAAACAATAAAAGAGATTAAAAATTTGCAGATTTTTCTTTTTTATTTTCAGGCTTGTGAATTATTTCATTTTTTCCTTGACAATTGGTTTTTGAATTTGTAAATTTTGTAAACGAATTTTTGTAAAAGGTTGATTGAAAATGCAGCATAATTTTGATGCTGCAAAGTTTTTTTAAAGGGGCAAAAAAATGAGATATGCAGAGACAGGATATTATTTAGAAGTGGATTTATCCACAGGAAACATCGAAAGGGTCGAATCAGACCCGCAGATGACAGAACAGTATCTCGGCGGACTGGGCACAAACGCAAAAATCATGTGGGATAGGGTGCCTGCCGATACTGATGCATTTTCACCGGACAACCTGTTAATTTTTAGTTCAGGTCTTTTATGTAGCACACCTGCTCCAAGTGCAAACCGCACCATTATAACCTCCATCTCACCTCAGAACTCTTTATTTGGATTCTCCATGATGGGTGGCTACTGGTCTCCTGAGTTAAAATATGCTGGCTTTGATAAGGTAATAATAAGGGGGAAATCACCGGACTGGGTCTATCTGTGGATTAATAACGATAAGGTAGAAATTCGCGATGCAAGACACCTCCAGGGAAAAAGCACCTACGAGACCGCTGAGGCAATAAGAACAGAATTACAGGAACCAAGGGCTCAGGTAATCTCCATTGGTCTTGCCGGTGAAAATAGGGTGTATTTTGCATCCGTTGAAACCCACAGGGGTAGCTCAAGCAGGCTTGGGTTAGGCGCCGTAATGGGTGATAAGAAATTAAAGGCAATAGCAGTCAGGGGCACAAAGGATATAAATATTGCAAAACCGGCTGAATTCTTAGAAGAGTGCAATAAGGTGCTGGATTATATCCAATACAGACTCAATAACCCCATCCCCGGTGTCCCGCCTATTCTTGCATATATAGGCTCACCTCAGGAGATGGCCCTTCACGATGAACAGTGGCACCTGGATAGCTTTGCCTGGGGCCATGCAAGGGAGAGGAGAAAAGGTTTCTGGAATAAAGAGGTGGAAAAACAATGGGCAGATGCAATGGAGACATATAAAAAACGTCTTATAAGCTGTTACAACTGCCCTGTTAGATGTGCAGGTATTGTGGAGGTCCCCGGTTATCCCACATATATTCTCAAGTGCTTTACAAAACTCACATACGTGATGGCCGCTGAAGTAGATGACCTTGACTTTGGATTCCAGATTCTATCCAAGGCACAGCATTACGGTGTAGACGGATTTACAGCCCCGCAGGTCATGGCCTTTGCAATAGAGCTTTACGAAAACGGCATACTTACAGACAGTGACATGCCCGGTTTCCCGAAGGATAAAAAGGAAAGGTTTCACTGGTTACTGGATAGGATAGTAAGAAGAGAGGGTATCGGTGAGGTGCTTGCAGACGGTGTATACTGGGCAGCAAGAAAGATCGGAAGGGGTGCAGAGGCATTCGATCACAACACGATAAGAAAGCACGAACAGGTGCCTATAAAACTTGGTATGCTAAACCCCATCTATTATATACTGTGGTCCACAGGCGAAAAGGTAAACATCACCCAGATAGAAGGGCAGATTCCACAGATGCCAATGGAAAAGCACATTAGAGAAGAATTCGTAAAAGACTGGATACAGATTCCCACAGGAAAAGAAGAAAGGTTTAAACAGTTTATACTCGAATGGGGTGATGAGGGCAAAAACTTTCCTTTCTGGCCACCTCCAGACTTAATCGCCGAGCTTGTAGAATGGCAGGAAACCATGCATTATATAGATGATTCCTTCGGCCTGTGCGCCGGGGTATCATCATTCCCTATAAAACCACCGTATCACATCCATAACTTACCTTTCTTTATGAGCTATGGGACAGGTATTGACATGGATGAAGAAAAACTCTGGAACGCTGCACTGCGTATCAGGAATCTCATAAGGTGCTATAACATCACAAGGGGATTGAAAAGAGAAGATGAGAAGCCACCTGAGGATCACTGGAAGAAGAGATTTCCGGAATACGAACAGAAGCTCATGGATGAATACTATAAATATAGGGGCTGGGATTTAAGGGGTGTTCCCACAAAGGAAACACTGCAGAAGCTCAATCTTGATTACGTTTACGAGGATTTTGTAAAAAGAGGAATCCATAAAGAAGAATAGAAGAGGAAAGGCTATGAAAAGAAAAGTAAAGATAATTAAAATCGATCTTGACAAATGTATGGGTTGCCGGGCATGCGAGGTGGCCTGTGCGGCTTTTCATTCAACCCCGAAATATGCCAGTGTAAACCCTGCAAGGTCAAGGATTCAGGTCTTCAGGAATGAATTGAAAAACGTTTTTGTCCCTGTGAAAGGAAGCTTCTATACAAGTGCAGAATGTGCCGGTAGACCCCTTTATATGATTGGCGAGAAGATGCAAAGCGGTTATGAATACGGAGAAAGTGTCTGCAGCTTTTGCGGCGCAGCTTGTCCTTCACGGGACCTTTTTAAAGAGCCAGATTCAGGTCTCCCTATAAAGTGTGATATGTGCGAGACAGAGCCACCACTTGACGAGCCTATGTGCGTGAAATGGTGTCTCGTGGATGCCTTGACATATGAAGAAAGGGAAGAAGAGGTGGAAGAAGAGGTGAAATTAGAAGAACTCGACATGGGTATGCAGGCGCTGGTGGATAAATATGGTCTTGAGAAGGTGCTGGACACAATTGCCAGAATGTCTCAAAAAGAAGGATAAAAATTTAGATTGAAAGAGGGTAGATAAATCGTGGAAACCTTAGCACCCTTTAAAGAAGTAATAGATGAGGTTAAGGAAAAAGGCGGACAGGCCGTTAAATTCTGTTATCAATGCGGAAAGTGCGATACTGTTTGTCCCTGGAACAGGGTGAGAACATTCAGTATGCGAAAACTAATACGAGAGGCTACCTTTGGCTTAAGTGAAATAGAAAAAGAGGATATATGGCGTTGCACCACATGCGGCAAGTGTCCTCAAAAGTGCCCGAGGGATGTAAGGCAGATTGACGATATGGTGGCACTTAGGAGGATGGCAACAGGATACGGTGTATATGCAGGTTCAGTGAAGCCATACAGGTCTATAAGCACTGCCCTTGCATCACAGGGTAACCCCTTTAATGAGGACAGGAAGACAAGGGCAGCATGGGCAGAGGGTCTAAACGTAAAGACCTTCAAGGAGGATATGGAGATACTTTATTTTCCTTGCTGCTACTGTAGCTATGATCCGAGGCTCAAAAAGGTGGCCCAGGCAACAGTAAATTTGCTTAACAAGGCAAAGGTTGATTTCGGCATATTAGGAGAAAAAGAGAACTGCTGTGGTGAGAGTATCCGTAAGACAGGGAACGAAGAGCTATTCAAAAAGCTTGCAAAGGAAAACATAAAAACATTTATAGACCATGGGGTGAAAAAGATCCTTGTATCATCACCACATTGCTATCATACCTTTAAAAACGAATACCCCATGTTTAATGTGAATTTTGAGGTCATCCATGTTTCACAATTTGTCCATGAATTGATAAAAGAAGGCAGGTTAAAGGTCTCCTCTGAACTTAAAGAAAAGGTTGCCTATCACGACCCATGCTATCTTGGCAGGCATAACGGTGTCTACGATGAACCTAGAGAAACCTTAAAAGGCATAACAGGTTTAGAGCTCGTTGAACTTCCAGAGGCAAGAGAGGAAAGCCTTTGCTGCGGCATGGGTGGAGGCAGGGTCTGGGCAGAAACAGAAAAACACGAAAGATTTTCAAATATAAGGGTTGAGCAGGCAATTAACACCGGCGCAAAAGTTCTGGCAACTGCCTGTCCTTATTGCATCACTGCCCTTGAGGATAGTAGACTCGTGTTAAATCACGCTGACGATATAATTGTTAAAGATATTACAGAGATATTGCAGGAAGTTACATAAAAGGCATGCTGGAAGGATTTGATTCACATCCTAAGAAAGAGATATCCTTTGAGACCGATTGCGTTCGTTTTTCAGAAGAGGGATGGTCTGAATCAAAGGCACAGGTACCCATTGAAAGAGAGTTGACGATTAAGGTAAACCTTAATGATTTTGTGACCATATTGTGCACACCCATAAAATTGAATTATCTTGTGATTGGTTTTTTATATTCAGAGGGTGTGATATCTGGTGTGTCAGATATCGCCATGTTGCGGGTATGTGATGATGAAACCGAGGCAGATGTGAGACTTACGAGGTCCGATTTCGACTTACCGAAGAGAAAAAGGCTTACATCAGGTTGTGGGGGCGGTCCATCATTTGTAACAACCGCCAAGAAGGTTGAATCAGAACTTGAGATAACGCCAAATCAGATACTGTTATTTATGAAACAACTGCAGGAGTATATGGAATTGTATGTAACAAGCAGTGGTCTCCATGCATCTGCCCTTGCAGATAGAAATAAGGTCATTATGATGGCTGAGGACATAGGCAGACATAACACCATTGATAAAATACAGGGTGAGTGTCTGTTTAAAGGCATCTCTACAGAAGATTGTGTGCTTTTAAGTACAGGAAGAATCTCTTCAGAGATGCTTTTAAAGGCGGCAAGGATGGGAGTCCCTGTTGTGGTTTCCCGTCATACACCTACAGGGACTGCTGTTAAGCTTGCAGATGATCTTGGTATAGCCCTTGTGGGCCGTGTGCGTGGCAAACGTATGTCCGTTTATTCTCATCCCGAAAGGCTTGGTTTTAGTAGTAACTGATAATCGGGTAAAAGGGTTCTGGCACAAGGACAGATGTAAAACTTTTTAAGAGGTGATTTAAAGTGGAAAAGGTAATATCCTTAACAGAAAACATCCAATATTTAAGAAAGATGCTCGGCGAAGGCAACTTAGGAGATGTCCTGGTAGTGGGCGGTGGTATAAGTGGTATCCAGGCATCCCTTGACCTTGCCTCAGCAGGGTTTAAGGTGTATCTCGTGGAGAAGGCACCAAGCATCGGTGGCCATATGGCCCAGCTTGATAAGACCTTCCCCACCAATGACTGCTCGATGTGAATACTGGCACCCAAACTGGTCGAGGTCGGCCGGCATCCAAATATAGAGGTTCTCACCTATACCGAGGTGCATGAGGTAGAAGGTGAGGTAGGTGATTTTCATGTAACACTCATTAAAAAACCGAGATACATAAAAGAGGATAAGTGCACGGGCTGCACAACCTGTGTTGAATACTGTCCAGTTCAGTATCCGGATCAATACAACCAGGAGATATCCCTTAACAAGGCAGTGCATATCTATTTTGCCCAGGCAATCCCCCTTATTGCCTACATCGACGAGAGTTGCCTGTATTTAAAAGAGAAAAAGTGTAAGATCTGTGAAGGGGTATGTAAAAATAATGCAATAGATTTGAATCAGAAGGCAGAGAAGATCGAGATAGAGGTGGGCGCTATCATCCTGTCTCCCGGTTTTGAACCCTTTGACCCCAGGGTATTGAAAGAATACCGCTACAGGGAGTTTCAGAATGTGGTAACGAGTATGGACTATGAAAGGCTTTTATGCTCCACAGGCCCCTATGGCGGTGAGATACTCCGTGCATCTGATAAAAAACATCCCCATAATATTGCATGGATTCAGTGTGTAGGTTCAAGACAGGTGATAGAAGGTGGAAATAGCTATTGCTCTGCTGTTTGCTGCACATACACCCAGAAACAGGTAATCCTCACTAAAGACCACGATGCAGATGCAAAATGTACCATATTCCATAATGATATTAGGTCCTATGGAAAGGATTTTGAACGATACTTCCAGAGAACAGAGGCATTACCCGGTATCCGGTTCATAAGAAGCTATGTATCCATAGTAAAAGAGGATCCTGTAACAAAGAACGTGACAATCCGTTATTCCACACCTGATGAGGGTGTGAAAGAAGAAGAATTTGATATGGTGGTGTTATCGGTAGGCATGAACCCACCGGTGAACGTGGAAGATTTCAAGAAAAAATTCGGTATTGAATTAAACAACCACAATTTCTGCAAATTAGACCAGACCAATCCCATGAAGACAAATGTCCCCGGTATATTTGTAAGCGGCGCATTACAGGGTCCTATCGATATCCCTGAATCTGTATTCAGTGCCAGCGGTGCAGGTTCACAGGTGGGAGAACTTTTAAAATACAGAAGGGGACACCTTGCAAAGGAGAGAATCTATCCACAGGAAATGGATGTTTCCCAGCAGGAACCAAGGGTAGGTGTATTTGTATGTCACTGTGGAGCCAACATCGGCAGGGTCGTAAATGTGCCTGAAACAGTGGAGTATTGTAAGACCTTACCCAATGTTGTTTATGCCCAGGAGCAGATCTTCTCTTGTGCCACAAATGCTGCAAAAGAAATTACTGATATGATAAAAGAAAAAGGATTAAACAGGGTTGTTGTGGCAGCGTGTTCTCCGAGGACACTGGAACCCCTGTTCCGCGATACATTAAGAGAGGCAGGCCTTAACCAGTATTATTATGAGATGGCCAATATAAGGGAGCACAATTCATGGGTGCATTCCAAGGAAAAGGAAGAGGCAACAAAGAAGGCCCATGATTTAATAAGGATGTCTGTGGCAAGGGCATGTCACCTTGAACCACTTCAGGAATTTGAGCTGCCTGTTGACAAGCGTTGCCTTGTTGTTGGTGGCGGTGTAGCAGGCATGAACAGTGCCCTATCCATTGCAAACCAGGGACATGAGGTATTTATCATTGAAAAAGAAAAAGAGCTCGGTGGTAATGCGAGAAGGGTTTATAGAACCCTCCAGGGTTTAGATGTCCAGGCATATCTTAAAGATTTGATAAGCAAAGTTTACAAACATCCCCTGATTCATGTATACACAGAGGCAACAATCACTGAGGCCACAGGATACATTGGAAATTTTGTAACAAAGATTAATTCCAATAGGGGCCCTGTTGAGATAAAACACGGGGCAGCTGTAATTGCCATCGGTGCAGAGGTCTATAAACCAACTGAATATTTGTATGGTGAGGACGAGAGGGTTGTTACAAACTTGGAGCTCGAGGAAAAGATAGTAAAAGATGATGATATGGTGAAGAATGCCCAGAGCATTGTGATGATTCAGTGCATCGGGTGCAGAAACGAGGATAGGAATTATTGCAGTAGAATATGCTGCAGCCACTCCATAAAGAATGCTCTCATGCTCAAAGAGAAAAACCCTGATGTGGATGTGTATATCCTCTTCAGGGATGTAAGGACATACGGTTTCAACGAAGATTATTACCGTGAGGCAGCATCAAAAGAGGTAAGGTTTATCCGTTATGAACCGGAGGACAAGCCTGTTGTGGAACCAGGCGAGGCAGAAGACGGAAGGCCTGTGCTGAAAGTAACGGTCACTGACTATATACTCAATAAAAAGCTTGAGCTCGACGCAGATGTCCTTTCCCTCGCTGCTGCCATAATACCTGCAGAGTCTACAAAGGAGATAGCAAACCAGTTTAAAGTAGTGCTAAGTCTTGACGGTTTCTTTAAGGAGGCCCATGTCAAGTTAAGACCTGTTGAATTTGCAACAGACGGTGTATATCTGTGCGGGCTTGCCCATTATCCAAAATTCCTGCAGGAGACCATAAACCAGTCTTACGGCGCAGCGGGTCGTGTTTTGACATTGCTTTCCAATGATGTAGTTACTGCATCGGGTTCAGTGTGTGCAATCGATGAAAAGAAGTGCATGGGTTGTGGTGCATGTGTTGAGGTATGCACATACGGGGCACTGGAATTAAGGGATACCAGACAGGGTAAAAAGGCATTTATCAACCCTGTGCTGTGTAAAGGTGATGGGCTATGTAACTCAAAATGCCCAACCGGTGCCATTCAGTTAAAACACTACACAGACGATGAATTAAAGGCACAGATAGATGCAGCCATTGAAGAACTTTTTGTGGAACAATTAAAGGCAGTAGGTGAAAATGGCTGATTCTATAAAACAAAAAAAAGGAGATGAGAAGGTATGAGCGCACCGCTTAAATTTAAGCCAAGAATAATCGGTTTTGCATGTAACTGGTGAGCTTACGGGGCTGCTGACCTGGCTGGAGTTTCCAGACTGCAATATACCAACGAAATAAGATTAATAAGGGTTATGTGTTCCGGGAGAGTGGATTTGTCCTTTGTGCTCAGGGCTTTCTCAAACGGAATAGACGGTGTCTTTATAGGTGCCTGTCATTTAAATGAATGTAACTACATAACCCATGGCAACTATCAGGCCCAGAATATGGTTTTGCTTGCCAAAAGGATCCTTGAGTACATTGGCATCAATCCTGAAAGATTAAAGATTAATTATATGTCCGGTGCAGAGGCGAATGTATTCGTAGATGCAGTAAATAATTTTACAAAGACGATAAAGGGTTTAGGTCCTCTTGGCATAGCTGAAAAATTAGACCAAGGACAGATGAAGGCAAAACTGGCAGAGGTTATGAAACTTGTGCCTTATATCAAGGTTGCGTTGAGGGAAAAGCTTACAAAGAGGCTTGATACACCCCATGAAGATGTGAGCATCCATAAAGACTACTTTACAAAAGAAGAGATAGAAAAGCTCTTTTCCGAGATACCTTCATACTGGATTGACCCTGAAAAGTGTCAGGCATGTATGACCTGTGCAAGAAGATGCCCTGTGGAGG
>CAZJOP010000072.1:0-9887 GCA_964547695.1 uncultured Syntrophorhabdaceae bacterium | reverse complement strand
ATTCAAAAAAGTTTTATAACCATACTACTCGGCATATTCCATCATAGGATAGAATACCCCGAAAGGACGGCTCCCAATGGTAATGATAAAAAATTCCCAAAACATAGTGAAGATAGATACAAGGCAGCTCAAAAGACTGATAGAAAGGTTACTAACCTATTTAAGGCTACAGGATAAGCACTTAAGCCTTCTTCTTACGGACAATAAAGGGATCAAGAGATTAAATAAAACATATTTCAACAAAGATAAACCCACAAACGTCATCTCCTTTTCTTATATGGAAAATCAGGCCAACCTATCTTCTTTGGATATAATAGGCGATATAGCCATATCCGTGGAGATGGCAGCATATGAGGCAGGTATGTCAGGTCGTAGCTTTTCAGAGAGGCTTACAGAGCTTATCATACATGGCCTTGTCCATATCTTAGGCTTTGACCATGAAAAAGGGGGAAAAGAAGCGAGAAGGATGAGATACAGGGAAAGAAAACTTCTAAGGTTTTTATCTGAACAAGAATTCTGCGGGGAGCTGTTTTTAGAAAAAAGGCCATGAGTTCCAAGGCTAAACTCAAAATACCCAAACTTAAGGGTATATTTAATTTTAAATCCCCATACGATGTATGGCTGCCTGTCTTATCAGGTGTCATGATAATCTTATGCCACTCTCCCATCTCTTTATTCCCCCTGGCATTTATTAGCCTTGTGCCCCTTCTTGTATCAATAAGAAAGGAAGGTCTTTACAACAGTTTTATAAAAGGTCTTATTTCAGGGGTAGTAGGTTATCTCGGTCTTATATACTGGGTTATTGTTGCCATGAATAGATACGGTGGTATTGATATCTTTACAAGCATCGCCATTATGCTTCTTCTTGTTTTATATATGGCACTATATGTGGGCATATTTTCCTGTATTGTTACATTTCTTCAACAAAAATACCTATTTCCCCTTTATCTATCCGCACCTTTTGTATGGGTACTACTTGAATATCTTAGGGGCTTTTTTCTATCAGGGTTCCCCTGGGCACTTATGGCCTATTCACAGCACAATTTTCTCTATTTTATACAGGTTGCGTCTATAACAGGCGTATACTTTATCTCCTTTCTGATAATTGCCGTAAACTGTATTTTTTACTATGTATGGACAGAAAAAAGACCCCCTGTGGTGTATAGTGCTGTCGTTACTATCTTAATCATCTCGTCCATTATCTACGGGGTATTAAAATTAAACGACCACAAGCAAGAAGAAATAAGAAAAGTCGCCATTATCCAGGGCAATATCGGTCAGGATGTAAAGTGGGATGAAAAGTTTAAGGCAAAAACAGTGGAAAAATACATAAAGATGACAGTGGATCACGGTAATGGATGTGACCTTGTTATCTGGCCTGAAACATCCCTGCCCTTTGCCTTTAACATGGCAAAAAATATGGAGAACCTTATGAAATCCCTGTCAGTTTCCATTAATGCAGATATTATCTTCGGAACGGTTCATCAGGAAAACGGTGACAAATTCTACAACTCTGCATATTTGATAAATAGAAACGGTGCCTTGATGGGTTTTTACCATAAGGTTCACCTTGTGCCCTTTGGAGAATATACACCCCTAAAAGAATACATACCCTTTCTTGAAAAGATTACGGCATTGGGGGGCAGTTTCTCTGCAGGCAAGACACATAACCCTGTAAAATCATCCATGGGAAACATGGGTATCCTTATCTGCTATGAAGGGATATTTCCCCATATCTCTGTAGATACAGTAAGAAGGGGTGCCCAGGTGATCATCAACCTTACAAACGATGCCTGGTATGACAGGACATCTGCCCCTTTTCAGCATCTTACTTTTTATGTGTTCAGGGCCATAGAGACGGACAGATTTATTTTAAGGGCGGCAAATACAGGGATAAGCGCCATTATAGACAACAGGGGAAGAATTATAAAAAAGACGAATATCTTTGAAGATGATGTGCTAAAAGGCGATTTTTCCCTATCCGATAAATTGACCTTCTACGTAAGATACGGCGATTGGTTTATGTATGTCATCGCCGGGGTATTTTTATTGTTTTTGTTGAGATTTTTTAAAGGTTCTTCTAAATAGGTTTTAGTAAAAGCTTAATGTTTAGACCCTTCTTGTAAGCATCATATCTGTTAGTGAAATCAGGGCATCTTTATACTTTGAAGACCTAAATCCATCGAGGCATTTCCTTGCCCTATCTATGTATGCCTTTGTTGTGTTGTATGTATACTTGAAGCCACCGTATCTTTCCACAATATCTTTTACAATTTTAAAATCTTCTGTAGTTATTTCCCTTTTCAGTAACTTTTCTTTTACTGTAGAGGCATCCTTTTCATTAGCATGTCTTAATGTATATATCAAAGGAAGGGTTACCTTCCCTTCTTTTAAATCTGTACCCAGTTGTTTTCCAAAGGTATCCTTTTCTCCCATATAGTCAAGAAGGTCGTCAACGAGCTGGAATGCAATACCCAGATACCTGCCGTAATCACCTAATCGTTTGATTTTCGTCCTCGTTTCCTTACCCAGTATCCCTCCTATCTTACATGCTGCAGAAAAAAGTATGGCTGTCTTTTTTTCTATTATTTCAAAGTATTCTTCCTCTGTAAGGTTTACATCCGATGTCTTGATGAGTTCAAGGATTTCTCCTTCTGAGAGTATAGTTGTGGCATTGGAAACTGTCTTTATTATATCCATATTACCTTCTTTTGACATAAGTTCAAAAGAATTGGAGTACAGAAAATCACCTACAAGCACACTTGCCTGGTTACCCCATAGAATATTTGCAGTTGATGACCCCCTCCTTAATTCTGCGTTGTCTATAACATCATCGTGGAGCAAGGTGGCGGTATGGATAAATTCTATCACTGCAGCATATTTTATATGCCTTTCACCTTTATAACCGCATAATTTAGATGTAAGTATCACCAAAATGGGCCTTATTCTTTTCCCACCGGATTTTATGATGTGGTCTATGATCTTTGTAATAATCTTTACCTTTGTTTCGTTTAAGGTATCGATGGCAACCTCGAGTTTTTTCAAATCCCCTTCGATTAAATTGAGTATATTTTCCATAGGCTCTTTTTTATGCATAATATCGCCTTATCTCTTCCGTATAATAAAAATTTTCGTATATGTAAAGAGGTTTTTCTACTATTAATTCAATCCCCCCTTTTTTTACAAACTCCACAAGGAAAAGGTTTGCCCTTTCATCCCTTCTGGGATGCACAAAGCGCACCCTTTTTGCCTCAAATTCCTCAGATTTTGCCTTATAGATAAGTTCCCCCAGCCTTTTAACAGGATATATGAGATATAGCCTTCCTTTCTGTTTCAGTATCCTGGAGGCTGCAATGAGAAGGGATTCAATAGGCAAAAGCTTTTCATGTCTTGCAATAAGCCTTGATGGAGTAGGACATGTTCTACCTGTTTTTTCTTTTGTATAAGGTGGGTTTGATATAACAACGTCAAAGTAAATCCCTTTAAAATCAGGGATGGATTCTCTTACGTCACCTTTTATAAATTCAATGTTTTCGCAATGATTTATCTCTTTATTCTTTAAGGCCAATTGATAAAGCTCTTGTTGTATCTCTATCCCGGTAAACTTGTTTCTATAACCCATTATCACCGTCATATAAATCGGTATGATACCGCATCCTGTTCCTATCTCAAAGACCCTTTCTTGTTTTTTCAGTCTTACAAAATTTGCAAGGATTATGGCATCGATGGAAAACCTGTAACCCTTTTTTTTCTGGAAGATTCTAATCTTTTCGTTACAGAGGACATCAAGCGTTAAATCCTTTTCAAAGGTTTCTATCAAGCCCGATCCCTGATTCAATTTTATCATAACTGTATATTATAGGCCCTGTTGAGACCTTTGGATAAAAAAATGTTGACTTCGGTGGCATGTAAAGAAAATTATCAGCCACTGCCTTTACTTCATCTACTGTAGTGGGCGGAAGTAGCACAATCAAATCAATATCCCCTTCTTTTAATGCCTCTACGAATTTTTGGGGCTCCTGGGTAAAGGATATCTCTTCCTCTTCGATACTGAAAAGGTTGTTCAATATACCTGAGTGGAGGATGTTTACTTTTAGCCTTTTTAACACATCAGGGATCTCTTCTCTGAATTTTATCTGACTTTCCAGCTTGATTATAAACAGATTGTCTAAATCTTCTTTCGAATAAAAGGCATATGAAGGCCTCTGTTCCTTTGCTATGGCCTCAATGCAGTCGTTTATCACATTGCTGCTTACTACAGGTTTCTTTTCTATCTCACCGTATTCGCTCAATGTTTTTATAAAATCATAGAGGCTTCTATATCTTTTAAGCTTAATAATCCTGTGGTAGGGCCAGATGATTATACTGTCAGCATACATATTGGTTAGATAAATAGGTATGTAATCCATTTTAAGCCTGTAAGACACTTCGAGCCTGTGATGACCATCTGCGATATATATCTTTTTTTCATCCATCAATTTACACAGCTCATCTAATGCCTTCTTTTCACTTATCTTGAAGATGTTGTTTTCAATGGCATTCTCGTCTACAAAGGTATAAAGGAGGTCTTTTTTCGATTGAAAAAGTAGATCCTCTATTTTATGTTCCCTGTCTTCATAAAGTCCGAACACAAAGCTCGTATATACCTTAAGAGTGGAGATAAGTCTTTCCCTGTCCTGTTTAGCCTTTGCCCTTGTTGCCTCGTGGATGAGAATTCTATCTCTGCCTAACTTATTTAAGGCTACAAAGCCCCTTCTTATGTAGGTCTTTTTGTTAAATAAAAACTTTTGTTCATAAACGTAAATGGAGTCTTCGTTATCCTCTACGAGCACCCTTTTATTTAACCATTCTGTTAATGTCTTTTTTGCCGATTCATATTCGTCTAATGGCGGTTCTGATTGGGGAAGCTCAAGCCTGATTATATTGTAATCGCTTTTTTTAAGATATGGCCCTCTATCTGTTATTACATCGTATGGAGGACAGATACATACACCTACATCATCTATCTTTTCTTTATTGTATAACAGGGCTTTAAATGGCCTTATCATTTGTCCTTTCATGAGATTAGAATGTCTAACATACATGGTTGGAGAAAGTCAAATTTAATTAAAACTTACAACAACATAATTTTATTGAAATATTTCCTATCCTGTGATATTTATACAGGCAATTAAAAAACACGCCTCTCAATTAACAATAGGGTGCAGAATATTCTGTCTATTTGTTAAGGTGCGAGAGGCGGAAGATTAAAACCAGGAGGTAACATGTCTAACCTAACTATCAAACAACTTCTCGAGGCAGGTGTCCATTTCGGTCATCAGACAAAGAGATGGAATCCTAAAATGAAGCCCTATATCTTTGGGGCAAGAAATGGCATCTACATCATTGATTTACAGAAAACATTAAAGATGTTTAAGGAGGCCTACAACTTTATAAAAGAGGTGGCATCCCGTAACGAACATATCCTTTTTGTGGGTACAAAAAAACAGGCCCAGGAGGCAATAAAGGAAGAGGCAATAAGGTGTGGTGCGTTTTATGTAAACGAGAGGTGGCTTGGCGGCACCATGACAAACTTCCAGACCATTGAAAAGAGCATAGAAAGGCTGAAAAAATTTGAAGAATTAAAACAGAGTGAGATATACAAAATGTTACCGAAAAAAGAGGCAATAAGGATAGACAGGCAGATTGAAAAACTGGAAAAGAATATCGGCGGCATAAAAGATATGGATAGGCTACCCGGCGTCTTATATGTGGTTGACCCGAAAAAGGAATACATTGCCGTAAAGGAGGCTAAAAAACTGGGCATACCTACAGTAGGCATAGTAGATACAAACTGCGACCCCGATGATATAGATTTCGTAATCCCCGGTAACGACGATGCAATAAGGGCAATAAAACTCATAACCATGAAGATTGCCGATGCAGTCATAGAGGGAAGAGAGATATATCAAAAGGAATTCCAGGGAAAGGAAGAAATGGTTATTAGTGAGCCTAAACCTTTTATTGATGAAAGCATTCTCGAATCAAAATACGAAGAGTATTACGACAACGATTGATGGAGGAACGTAAAATGGAAATAAACGCAGAATTAGTAAAAAAATTAAGAGAAAAGACAGGCGTTGGTTTGATGGATTGTAAAGAGGCATTAAAACATGCAAACGGAGATATGGAAAAGGCTATAGAGTTTTTGAGGGAAAAGGGTCTTGCCAAACTACAGAAGAGAACCGGCAGAGCTGCCTCTGAAGGTGTTATTGCATCTTACATTCATACAGGTGGTAAGATCGGTGTCCTTGTGGAGATAAACTGTGAAACCGATTTTGCAGCAAATTCAAAGGACTTTCAAAATTTTGCAAAAGATATAGCCATGCAGATTGCAGCGGCAAGCCCTATCTATATCAAAAGAGAGGATGTGCCGGAAGACGTGAAAGAAAAGGAAAAGAATATTTACAGACATCAGGCACTGGACGCAGGAAAACCTGAAAAGATAGTGGATAAGATCGCAGAAGGAAAGATGGAGAAGTTTTACCAGGAGGTGTGCCTGATGGAACAGTCTTTTATCAAAAATCCTGATATTACAGTAAAACAGCTTTTAGAAGAGCTTGCGGCAAAGATAGGTGAAAATATCGTAATCAGAAGATTCGTCAGGTTCCAGCTGGGAGAGACACAGGAAGGTTAAACATCAGATGCTATACAGCCGTATTCTCTTAAAATTAAGCGGTGAAGCCCTCATGGGTCGATTAAGTTACGGCATTGACCCTGAAACCATTAAGACCATCTGTAATAATATCAAAGAGATAAAAGAGCTCGGTATTGAGATTGGTATTGTTGTGGGAGGAGGGAATATATACAGGGGATTAAAGGCAGAGGCCCAGGGCATAGACAGGATAACAGGTGATTATATGGGCATGCTGGCAACGGTATTTAATTCCATTGCCATTCAAAATATCCTTGAACATTCAGGGATTGAGACAAGGGTTCTATCTGCCCTTTACATTGAAAAAATTGCCGAACCCTATACGATAAAAAGGGCCGTTGATCACCTGGAAAAGGGCAGGATAGTGGTCTTTGCCTCAGGCACGGGAAACCCGTTTTTTACCACAGATACCACCGCTGCCCTAAGGGCAATAGAAACATCCTGCAATGTCCTTCTCAAGGCCACAAAAGTAGACGGTATCTATGACAAAGACCCTGTATTGAACCCTGATGCAAGATTTTATAAGAGCATCACATACAAAGAATACCTTGAAAAGCGTCTAAAGGTTATGGATGCCACTGCCATAACCCTCTGTATGGAAAACAGATTGCCTGTTGTGGTGTTTAATATAAAAGGTAAAAACAATCTTAAAAAGATAGTCCTCGGTGAGGATGTGGGGACCACAATAAGGGAGGTATTATGAAAAACGAGATTACAGTAGAACTGGAAGACAAATTAAAAAAGAGCCTGTCAAATCTAAAGAAGGACCTGTCGAGGTTAAGAACAGGTGTGGCTTCCATTTCCCTACTCGATGATATAAAGATAAGCTACTATAACCAGCCTACCCCTATAAATCAGGTGGCAACCATCGGGGTGCCAGACAATAGAACAATCACGATTCAACCCTGGGATAATTCGGTAATAGGGGAAATAGAAAAGGCAATCCAGAAATCTGATTTAGGCGTTAATCCCATTTCAGATGGCAAGACCATAAGGCTCGTGTTTCCAAAACTCACAGAGGAGAGAAGAAAAGAACTTACAAAGCTCGGGGGAAAGATGCTGGAGAACACAAGGGTTGCCATGAGAAATATAAGAAGGGACATAAACGAAAAGATAAAAAAGATGGAAAAGGATAAGCTCCTCTCCAAGGACGATGCCCACAGAGAACAGGAAGAAGTCCAGAAATTAACAGATAAATACATTGAAATGGCAGAGAAGCTTTACAGGGAAAAAGAAAAGGAAATAATGGAGCTATAATAATCTTTAATGGATACCGACGAGATTAAAAACCTGCCCGTTCATGTGGCGATAATCATGGACGGAAACGGCAGATGGGCAAGGCAGAGAAACCTGCCGAGGGTGCAAGGCCACATGGTGGGCATGGAATCAGTAAGAGATATAGTGACCACCACAAGAAAACTCCATATACCTTATCTGACCCTTTATGCCTTCTCAAAGGAAAACTGGAGTAGACCCAAAGAAGAGGTGCAGGGGCTACTTGAGCTTCTCGAAATTTACCTTGAAAAAGAATTACCCCTGATGATGGAAGAGGGTATCAAATTGAACATATTAGGGGATATAACAGACTTTCCCAGAAGGATACAGAGAAGGTTACAGGAAGCAATGAATAAAACAAAGAAAAATAAAGCATTGTGGTTGAATATTGCCTTGAGCTATAGTGCAAGAAAGGAGATCCTTCAGGCAGTAGTAGCAATAGCCGAGGCATATAAAAGAGGGACCATAAAGAGGATAAACGAAGGGGTATTTAAAAAATACCTGTGGACCCGACAGATCCCTGACCCTGATTTGCTGATAAGAACCAGCGGGGAGATGAGGATAAGTAATTTCCTTCTTTGGCAACTCGCATATACAGAGCTCTATATTACAGATACCCTATGGCCCGATTTCAGAAAAGAGGCCTATTTAGAGGCATTAAAAGAATATTCACGACGGGATAGAAGATTCGGAAGCATAAAGGAAGCGTGAGTGGGAGAATTAAAAAAAAGGGTTATAGCAGGTTTATGCCTTGGCCCATTCATCGTTGGTGTGTTCTACTTCTTGCCGGTAGATTTGTTCTATGTCTTTCTTGCAATTGTTTCCCTTCTGGCAACCATTGAAGCCACAGGCATTGCAATGGTAAAAGAAAAGGCCTTGATTGGTATGCTCAGCCTTATGTCTTCCATACCCCTTTATTCTGGATATTACGGGATTTTTGTCATGTGGATTGTATGCTCTGTATTTATCTATTTTATTGCAAAGGCATTGGTTTTAAAAAACTATGAATCAGGGGTTTATGGAGATATAGTAAAGGGTATGATCGTGGTGATGATGAGTGAGGTCTTTATCGTTATACCCCTTATTTACTTTTGCCTTTTGAAAAAGTTAAATGTTCATTTCCCTCTTGTTGCGCTTTTCTCCATCTGGTCAAGCGATACCTTGGCATATCTCTTGGGAAAGGGTTTCGGCAAAAGACCTCTTGCAGCCCACTTAAGCCCTAAAAAGACCCTTGAAGGTTTGTTCGGTGCCGTTTTAGGAAGCGTGATAGTGGTCCTATTAACCATAAAGCTCACAGGATTCGGCATTTTTGAATCAATCTGTGTGGGGGGTATTCTGGGCCTATTGGGTCAGGGAGGTGACATTTTTGAATCTACATGGAAGAGGCTATGCGGTGTAAAGGACTCATCCTCACTAATCCCGGGTCACGGTGGGATATTGGACAGGATAGATAGTTTTATCTTTACCACGCCCTTTCTATATCACTACATTGCAGGTTTTAAGTTGTAAGAATAAAATATGTTTTGAGGTAAAAGGCCGTTGAAAAAAAAGGTGTTAATTTTAGGCTCCACAGGTTCCATAGGCAAATCAGCCCTTGATGTAATAGAAAAACAGCTGGACAGGTTTGAAGTCTATGGCCTTGTGTGTAAAGGCAATATTGAACTTCTAAACAAACAGATTGAGGTCTTTAAACCAAAATACGTATGCGTGTTTCACAGGGAACTGGAAAGAAACGTATCTTTTAACAGAAACAGGCTCTTTTTTGGCATGGAGGGCATATTAAATCTGATAAACACCGATGTAGATATAGTGCTCAATGCCCTGCCGGGAAGCATTGGTCTCAATCCTACCATAGAGGCAATTAAGGCAAACAAAATCCTTGCCCTTGCCAATAAAGAAAGCCTTGTCATGGCAGGCA
>CAZJOP010000071.1:0-10026 GCA_964547695.1 uncultured Syntrophorhabdaceae bacterium | reverse complement strand
CCCATACCCATAAATCCCTCTTCTACATCGGCATAGGAAACGCCTTAACATACAACGAAGGTTATAGCAGTGTTTACCTTGCCCCACATCCGTTTTATCACAGTGGCACATTATTTCTATCATTCCCGTGTTATATCGCAGCAGGCAAGGTCTTAATGCCTATGGAATTACAGCCTGAATATTATCTAAGAAGCATAGCAGATGAAAAATGCACGGGGGGTTGGAATACGGTGCCTACCTGGTCCGATTTAATAAATGCCATAAAATCAGGCCAGATTGACCTTTCCAAATACGATTTGTCTGCCTTAAGACATATAGAAATCGGGGCACAGCCTGTTCCATTTTCCCTTCTTGAGGACACAAAGAAGATATTTCCCCATCTTCCAATCGGTAACATATACGGCATCACCGAAGGTGGTGGCGGTGGTCTTACAAACTGCTATGACGAAGATATCATGAGAAAACCGGGCTCCATCGGAAAGGCCACTGTTTTCATGGAGGCAAAGATAGTGGATAGCGAAGGTAACGAACTGCCTCCAGGAAAAGTGGGTGAAATCGTTTTAAGGGGCCCAAGGCTTATGAAAGAGTATGCCTTTAACCCTGAAATGACGGCCAAAACCATAAAAAACGGATGGCTTTATACAGGGGATTTAGGATATAAGGACGAAGAGGGCTTTATCTTCTTTGCCGATAGGTCAAAAGACCTGATAATAAGAGGCGGTGAGAATATATTCCCGGCAGAGATCGAAGATGTGCTACGTAAACATCCAAAGATTGCAGATGTGGCAGTGCTCGGTTATCCACATCCAAGGCTTGTAGAGATAGTAATGGCAGTCATCCAGACAAAAGAGGGCGAAACATTAACAGATGAAGAGGTTGTAAATTTTGTAAAAGAAAAAGGTCTTGCAAAATACAAATGGCCTGAAAAGATTATCTATGCCCCAGTGCCTCGTAACCCTGCAGGCAAGATCGAGAAACCAAAGTTAAGAGACATATACGTAAAACCTGCAAAAGAGGCAATGGAAAAGGAATTCAAAAAACAGAGTTAATATTTTTTGGGGGTTTAAGACTTGCCATGTCTTAAACCCCCTATCACCTTATAAACAGGTTTAAGGGTATTTAAAAATATATATAGTTTGAGTTGTGGCAGGTGCAGGAAAAGGTTAAAAAAGGTATAGTCTTTATATTAATTGGGGTAATCCTGCCTGTTATCTTTTTATTCTTTACATCAGGGTATCAAGAAGGTGCAGGTTTTATTAAAAATCTTTTAGGATTAAAAATCTATTTAAAGATGTTTGGAAAGTATATAGGCATACCTTATAGATTTGTCGTTGCCCTTGGTGTCATTATCGTCTATATTGGAATTGCGATTATCTTAAAAAAAGAGGAATGAAATCATCTGAGTCTAAATTCAATGGGCAACTGGACTACCAGTCGCTCGTGTTTCTTTTTAAAACCATTTATCTTAAAAAGGGCCTCTTTGGCTGCTTCGTCGAGCACATGATAACCTGAGCTTTTTAATATCTTTACCTCGTTTACCAAACCTGTTTCGCTTACTACAAAAGATAGAATAACCCTTCCTTCCCAGCCCATCCTTCTTGCCTTCTCTGGATAGGTAATATTTTTCATAATTATATCTCTAAGATATGCATAATCGGCAATATTTATCCCCCCATGTCCTGCGCCGTGCCCATATCCATGTCCGTATCCGGTCCCAAAACCGTCTTTTCCTGCTCCACCACTTTCTAAGCTACCAAAACCACTACCTGTTCCTTTTTCGCCAGAGCCATAACCACTCAGGCCAGCATTACCGCCTTGAATACTTGATTCACCCCATAAGGCAACATCTGATGATTTATTTTCGATAATGGGGTTGATAGAGACCTCACTTTTTTCTGTCTCACCTGCTGGTGCCTCTATTTGCCTAACATTTATCATCTTATTTTTTCTTTGACCTTCAACTTTTTTTTGCATCCTGCCTCGAGCATATACTGGGTCTTTTTTATAATTCGATGTTCCACCATATCCCAATATACCGTGTCCTGAGCCGATTGTGATTGTGGTAAAATCAACAGAAATGTAATCTAAAGCCTTATGTGTTTTTATGGGGATGGAAAAAAACATAAAGATTATTATGGAATGTATGAAAAAAGACAAAAAAAACGATTTACACCACATTTTTTTAATTTTATAATAGCAAAGATGTTTTGTCAAAATAATGTGAAAGACATGGAAATCTTAAAAAGAAAGGATTCCCTGTGATTTCTTTTATTTTATTAATCATAGTTGTGTTACTTGTCATACTTTTTTCAATTCAAAACTCAGCCCCTGTTGTAATATCTTTTCTTATGTGGCGTTTTGAGGCATCGCTGGCGATTGTAGTGTTTTTATCCGTCGTATCAGGTATCATCATTGCCCTTTTTTTCTTTCTCTGGCGTTCCATTAAAAAACAGCATGGAAAGGAAGAAACATCAAAAATAAAACAGAAAACAGACGGTTTATAATTTTTTTCTAAAAAAACAAATATATGTTTATATGTGTCTGAAGGCCTTTTTTAACACATTTTCAGAAACAGGTTTTGTGAAAAAAGATACAACAATAAAAACAATACACGAAATAGGAAGGGCAAATACCTGAGGATCCATTACATTAAACGGATGACCCCCAAGGGTATCTCTTCCAAAAATAAATCTGCATATCCCCAATACCCTTGACTCGCTTTCATGGAAAAAGATGGCCCAGAAGAGGAATGAAAAAAAGCCCGTTAATATACTTGCCTTTGCCGCAAACCTTGAAGCCCTTTTCCAGTACAGTCCGAAGAAATAGGCAGGGACAAACGTTGAACCGCATAAACCGAAAAAAAATGCAGTAGCCTTAGCTACTGTTCCTTCCGGCATCATTAAACCCAAAATAAGGGTGGCAAATATACTAAAGACAATCCCTATCCTTGTTACAATGGTAGTTTCTGCAACAGATTTTCCCTTAAGCAATGCCTGTTCAAAGATATCTCTGCTCAAAGATGCCCCAAGGGCGTGAAACTGGGCACTATTAGCACTCATGGCAGCTGCCATAAGGGTTACAAGAAATATGGCAACGAACCATTGGGGATAAAATCTATCAATGTATAGAGGAATAATCTTATCAACATTTCCGGCAACAGCCTCAATGGATAAGATTTTCATATGCTTATAGAATATGAGATTTGTAATCACACCTACGGCAAAGGCAACTCCTGTCGTGAGAAGGATATATAAGGCTGTAAAGGGGATGGACCTGTTTAACTCCCTGTCTGATTTAAGGGTCATGAACCTTACATTTAATTGAGGCTGACCCAGGACACCTATCCCGACCCCTAATATAAATGTGGTGATTACAGTCCACCATACAGCAGAGCCCACTTCTGGAAATGAAATAAAACCTCTGTGCCCGCTTAGAATAAATTCTTCAGGTAATAACTCGGTAAGGGATGCCAGATCCCTGTGGGCATTTATTATACCTCCCGCAGAGGCATAAGTTGTTATGCCCACCACAACCATTACCACTATCATAATGGCGCCCTGAAACACAGAGGTGTAAAGAACACCCTTCAAGCCACCCCATATGACATAACATGCATTGATAAGCAAAAAAACGAGAAAAGCCGTTGTAAATGGCACCTTTAGGTATACCTCTATAAATCTCGATATGCCGATGAGTATGGCCGAGGTGTAAATGGGCATGAAAAAAAGTATTATAGCACCAGAAAATCCCTGGATAAACCTCGAATCATACCTTCTACCCAGAAGCTCCGGGAAGGTATGGGCATCAAGGGCCTTACCCATCTTTCTCGTTCTCTTCCCAAGCAGAACAAAAGCAACCCATACCCCTACAAAAATATTTAAAAAGGCAAGCCATGACATGGTAAAACCGTATAAGGCACTGATGCCGCCAAAACCAATTATGGCAGAAGTGCTGATATATGTGGAACCATAGCTTAAAGACATTATCACAGGATGCACCTGCCTGCCAGCAAGGAAATAGTCAGAGACGTTTATGGTTTTTCTAAAGCCGATATAGCTTAGATAAATGGTTATGGCAAGATATATTAATGTAAATGTGATTAGATAAAGCATCGTTCAAGGTAGCTTTTCAATAAGCTCAATCTCCTCCTTTTCCCATCTTATCTCCTCTTTATAATCACCGTCTTTTTCTTCAACGCCTTTATTCCAGTGTAACATCCCGTAGAGGACACAAAAAATTGTGGAAAGGGGGGTTAACATATATCCTAAAAATATTAATAAATCTCTAAATCCTAACATTGGTTTTTATTTGATTAGCATGGATTTTCCTTTTTTGTCAAGGAATTATGCCCCTGCCCTTATGGTTATGATATCCCCATCCTTTACAATGTATGTCTTTCCTTCAAGCCTGAAGGTCCCTGCCTTTTTGCACCCTGCAAAGCCGTTATATTTGACAAAATCTTCGTACGCAACAACTTCAGCCCTTATAAATTTATTGTAAAAATCCGTATGGATTGTCCGTGCAGCCTCGTGGACTGTTTCACCCCTTCTTAAATGCCATGCCCGGCATTCTTTTTCCCCTGCAGTAAAAAAGGTTATTAGACCTAAAGTTTCTGAGGCCAGCCTTATTATCCTTTCCCTTATTGCCTCTTTGATGGAATATTCTGTCATAAAGTCACGCCTGTCATTTTCGCTCATTATACCTATCTCTGCCTCTAAGCTTGCACACACTGCAATAGAAGGTATGTCTTCTGCTATCCTGTCTTTAAATAACTTTTCTATGTTACCTGACTCGGGCAGCTTATCTTCAGAACAGTTTATTATCACCATCATAGGCTTCTGGGATAGAAATTGAAACCCCCTTAAGATTCTTTTTCCGTCTTCTGAAATGGTCATGCTCATAAGGGGTTTTTCTTCATTAAGATGGGCAAGACACAAATTAAGTATCTCACTCTCATATTGAAGCATTGGGTTTTCCCTTTTTTCTCCCTGTTTGGCAATACGCTCAAGCCTCTGTTCCACCTGCGCCATGTCCGAGAGGATAAACTCATTCATAACAGACTTGTATTCGTACACAGGATCCTTTTCCATGCTTTCAAAGTAAGGCAAAATAAGGATAAAGGCATCTGTCTGTCTTATCTTTTGATAAATATCCGGCATTAAAGAAGGGGTATCCTCGATTTCTATTTTCGCGTATGTTGTCTTTTTTGTATTAAAAAAACGACTTAAATAGTCAAGTCTACTATCCGGCACATCTATCATGGATACATGGGAAACCTGACCTGACCTTTGATTCAAACCGGTTAATGCCTGAAAGATTGTTGTCTTGCCAACCCCATGTTTTCCTATTATCGCTATTTGCATCCTTCCACCTCTAAAAAATTACTCCAGATATTAATTTTAACATTTTTATATCAGTACAAAGCAACCATAAAAAGACCCTTGCCCTGATTATTTTTTATAAGGACAGAAATTTTTCCATTAATCTCTATTGGATGTTCATGAATTTCCCTTTACAGGCCCCACCACAAACCATAGACGATTTTTTGTAAAGGATGAACATTTAAACAGTATTTAAGATGTTTAAAGTTGTTGGCGTGTTTGTAATTGTAACTGTTTAATTTTTACGGGGACAGTTATTGATAGTATGATATAGGCCTTACAGATTTATACCACGGTCATTGATTGAGGGTCTTTTTGAGCATGATGAAATAAAATGATGTTTAAAGGTCAAACAAGAATGGTGTCTACATCAACTTTTGATTGAATTTGATGGAATTATATGTGATATTAAGGCAATCCTTATGGGTTTAATAAGCCTTTTATTTAAAGATCCTGCGGTCTTTGTGATTATCGCAATACCCCTTCTTTATTCCATTATCATCCATGAACTCGCCCACGGATGGGTGGCATACAAAATGGGTGATCCCACAGCAAAATGGCTCGGCAGGTTAAGTCTAAACCCATTAAGACACCTTGACCCCATAGGCACCTTAATGCTCTTTTTCTTTGGTTTTGGCTGGGCGAAACCTGTGCCTGTGAACTTTTCCAATCTCAGAGATGAAAGAAAGGGGTTAATCTTTGTCTCTTCAGCAGGTATTGTTGCCAACATACTCCTTGCCTTTTTATCCCTCTTTTTTTTAAGGCTTTTCTCTCCCTCACCTTTTGGGGTATTATCCACAATGGTTTACTATTTTGCCAGAATAAACATCATGCTCGCTGCCTTTAACTTAATACCCATTCCACCCCTTGATGGTTCTAAGATTCTCATGGGATTTGCATCGAGAAGACTACAGTTGAGCCTTATAAGGCTTGAACCGTATGGGATGTTTATCATTATCGGGCTTTTATATCTCGGCGTCCTGGATCCATTGATCGCACTTTTTAGATGGGCCATCCTTTATGTAATTAATTTTTTGATTCCTTGACAACCGAATTATTTGCAAGTCTTATGGCTATACAATCGTATGATGCAAAGCCCCCTTGATAATTTACCATATTCTTTCTTATTACCCTCCATCCCCCATGTTGAAAAATACCTTCTGACTCCAGCTTATCGATAATATTGCTTGCTGCATTCAGCTGATCTGTAAGATTAATATTATGGGACAGCACAATATGCCTCATGTTGGGACCTGAGATAAGGGTAACGGGTTCAATGATAAGATTGGTTAAATCCTGAATGGTTACAGTTTCCATAGAAGGCTTTGTCTGCAAGCGTATCATCCTTGCCCTTGTATCGGGGCTCGTCTTTGTCTTGGTGGATTCAATAATATCGAGAAGATAAAGCCTCACATCGTCTAAATCTTTTACTTCAGGCAACTTTTCCAGTTCCGGGTAATTCTGGAGTGCCTTTGCCAGCATGGATATTTCTCTTAAGTAATGATTCCTTTGATTATCAGGGACAAGATACATCACGATAATCGAAACAGGTTTACCATCAGGGGCACCATAATCAATGCCAGTGGGACTCCAGCCCACAACGCACATGAGATCTTCATCAAAAGGAACCCTTGCATGGGGACATGCCCATCCCTTGCCTATTGCAGTTGTAGCTGCCTGTTCTCTTTTCATCACAAGCCCCACGATATCTGTTTCAGGCGGTATCTCTGGGAATGCCTCTATTATATGGGCAAGAAACTGAAGGGCATGGGATTTATCGTTTTCCGGTAACTCAAAAAGCCTCCCTTCCTGGAGTGCATCCAATAGAGTATCCATTTTTAATCACCTCCGAATCTTTTAAAAAACCAGTTTTTAACCAAGCTTGTTAAAACTGCATACGCCACAAGAAATGCGACAATCCAGATCCAATAAGATAGTGGCAGAGGAATCATCCCTAAATGAACTGCGAAGGGTGAATAGGGCAGCCATGCCCCTATTAACATGATTAATACAGTTGTTACTGTCATTGGTAAAGATGCCCTGCTCTCTATAAAAGGTATGCGCTTTGTCCTTATGATGTGGACTATAAGGGTCTGGGTCAAAAGGGATTCAACAAACCATCCTGTTTGAAACAGTTTTTCAAGCATCCCCTTCTGTGCCAGCGAGACCCCATCTGCAACAAAGGCATTGCATTTAAAGACAAACCACATAAGCCCGAATGTGAGATAGTCGAATATTGAACTTATGGGCCCTATAAAGATCATGAATCTTTTAATGTTTTCCACATTCCATTTAACAGGCTTGCTTATTAATTCTTCGTCCACATTGTCCATGGGAATGCCAGTCTGGGAAAAATCATACAAAAGGTTGTTCATGAGAATCTGCACAGGCTTCATGGGCAAAAAGGGCAAAAGATAACTCGCCCCTAAAACGCTGAACATGTTTCCAAAATTTGAACTTGCAGCCATCCTGATGTATTTTAACATGTTTGCAAAGATTCTTCTTCCTTCCATTATTCCTTCTTCAAGGACAAGCAAGCTCTTTTCGAGCAGTATTATATCTGCCGATTCCTTTGCCACATCCACAGCAGAGTCTACAGAAATCCCTACATCTGCTGCCTTCATTGCCGGCGCATCGTTTATACCATCACCCATAAACCCCACAACATGTCCGTTTTTTCTAAGTTCTGCCACGATCTTTTCTTTTTGAAGGGGCGTTAGCTTCACAAATACATTATTTTCCTCTATTGCCCTTGAAAAATCTTGCTGGGTCATCTCAGATAGCTCAGAACCTGTAACGATGCGTATCACATCAATGCCCACATCACGGCATATCTTTTCTGTAACGAATCCATTATCACCTGTGAGCACCTTTACATCCACACCTGCCTTTTTCAGCAGGCCAATGGCCTCTGAGGCATAGACCTTTGGAGGGTCAAAAAAAGCAATATAACCGAGAAGTATCAAATCCTTTTCGTCATCCACAGAAAAAACCGTCTTTGTCCTTGGAAATTCCCTGTAGGCAATGCCAAGCACCCTGAAACCATCCCGGTTTAGTCTCTCCACCTCTTCAAAGAGATCAAATTTTATCATATCTATAAGGGGATAGACCTCTTCACCTATCTGATAACTGCTACAACAGGCATATATCTCTTCCACAGCACCTTTGCAGATGAGGACATGATCTCCTTCATAATCCACCACCACGGACATACGGCGCCTTTGAAAATCAAAGGGCAACTCATCGATAAGCTTACAGTTCTGCTCTGCATCGAGGTCAGCATATTCTATCACTGCCCTGTCAATGAGGTTTCTAAGCCCTGTCTGAAAATAACTGTTGAGATATGCGTAATTTAGCACATCCTCACTTGTGTGACCTAAGATATCCACATGCCTTTCTAAAACCACTTTATCCTGGGTTAAAGTCCCTGTTTTATCTGTGCAGAGGGTATCTATGGCACCAAAGTTTTGAATTGATGGCAGGCTTTTTACGATGACCTTTTTCTTTGCCATGTTTAGCGCGCCTTTTGCGAGATTAACAGTCACGATCATGGGCAGCATCTCAGGTGTTAAACCTACTGCTATGGAGAGACCGAATAAAAGTGCCTCTATCCAGTTCCCTTTTGTCAATCCTACTATAAAGAATACGACAAACACCATAACTACCATAAATCTGACCATGAGCCATGTAAACGAACGAATACCTTTATCAAAACTCGTCTCTTCCCGTTCTTCTGATAGACGCTCTGCTATGGCGCCAAAGAGGGTTCTTTCCCCTGTATTTATAACAAGGCCTCTTGCCACACCGCTTGTAACAGAGGTGCCCAAAAAACATGCATTGGGTAGCTCAAGGGCCGATTGCACCGGTTCCACTGTATTTACTGCAGACTTTTCTACAGGTAATGATTCTCCTGTCAGGGCCGATTCACTGACAAAAAAGTCCTTGGCAGATATAATCCTCAAGTCAGCAGGGATAACAGAGCCTGTTTGGAGAATCACGATATCCCCGGGGACTATCTCGGAAATCTTTACCTCTTGCTCCTTCCCGTCCCTTATAACATAAGATCTTGATTGAACCCTCTTTCCAAGAGCTTCTACTGCCTTACCTGAGCGTTTATCAAGCACATAGGAGAGCCCGATGCTTAAAAAGATCATCGCACACACTATCCCTGTGGATTTTATTTCTCCTATAAACCCAGAAACAATGGCAATGATAAGAAGTTGAATCACAAGGGGGCTTTTTATTCTTCGATAAATATCGGCCCAGAAGCCCAAACGTCTTAAATGAGAAAGCTCATTAGGGCCGTATTCATCCAATCTATCCTCGGCCTCTTTTTCCTTTAATCCCTGGAATGAACTATTAAGCTCAGACAGGGCGCTTCCCACTGGCATTGAGCATAGTTCGATTAACCTGCGTTCATGTTCGCTCAATACCCTTTGAGAAATAAGCTGAGCCCTAACATCTGAATTTTTTGAAAAAAAACCTCTATTCATATCAAAACCTTTTTGCAGGTATTAAATACTAAATTTGGTCTCTATATCTTTAAAGTTAAAAAAAATTTTTGTTTTTATGGTCCACCTCTTTTTGGTCATGGGTTGGCAATTTGACCTTGAGGTGAACCGGCTGGGTTGAAAATGATGAGATT
>CAZJOP010000070.1:0-10028 GCA_964547695.1 uncultured Syntrophorhabdaceae bacterium | reverse complement strand
AAGGACAGGAGGCATAGAAAATGATTATAAAAAATAAAAAATTACATCTTTTTTTACTTTTCCTTGCCTTGTGGTTCATCACCGCCAATGCTTATGGATTTAACAAAGATGACTTTTTGAAATTGATGCAAACTAATGCTTGTCAACATTGCGACCTGACGAGACTGGATTTAACATCTAAGGACTTAACCGCAGCGGATATGTGGAAGGCAAATTTAACAGATGTGGATTTTGCCTGGACCGAACTTTACTTTTCCAATATTGAATTAGGGCGCCTTGAAAAGGCAAATCTTTATGGTGCAAACCTAACAGGGGCAAATCTGAAAGGCGCAAACCTTGCGGGGGCAAACCTATACAATGCCAATTTAACAGATGCTAATCTCGAAAATGCTAATTTAAAAGATGCAAACATCATGGCCGCACAGCTTTTCAATGCAAACCTATCCAGGGCGGACCTATCCGGGGCAAATCTGTCAAGGGCAATACTATCCGGGGCAAATCTGTCAAGGGCAACCCTTATTAAAACAAATCTTAATAAGGCCATAATAAGAGAGGCAAATCTAAGCGGGGCAAAGATTCATTATTCTGATTTAACTGGTACGAACCTGAGCAACTCAAAGTTACTGAGAACAGACCTATATTATGCAAATATAAGTGGCTCCATAATACACGGGGCGGATATGACAAGAGCTGATCTTACATATGCAAACCTCTCGAACAGTGATTTAAACGGTTCCAACTTAGAGGACGCCATTCTCCGCTGCACAGACTTCACGGGCTCTAATGTAACAAATGTGAATTTTTTCAAAGCAGATATAACACAGGCAATATTCTCCAATACCACTATTTTTACAGGATCTATACTGGCAAACGGCAAAATTTACTATCCCGGCGCAAATCCTAATAAAGAAATATTAGCCAGAGAAAAAACGAAATAGTGAAAGGCATGTCAAATTACATCGATAAATCGCAGTATTCGATTTTAATCATTGTGTTATCCTTTATCCTTATCGGTGGCCTCATTTATGCCCTTATTCTTGGCGATCAACTGCGCTTTCAAGATGAAGGCCATTACATGAGAATGGCAAACAATTTAATAAAACATAGGATATATTCTTACGATATTAATGCTATTTATCCAACGGCATTCCATCCACCCGGCTACACATTAATAATTGCTTCAATTTTGTGGCTTGGGGGAGGGATTTTATCTTTGAGGATGCTGAATTTTATATCCCTGTGTATCTCCATTTATCTTATATTTTGTATTTTAAAAAGACATGGTCTTGAAACCGCTGCAAAATGGGTGCCCCTGATAGTTATTTGCTATCCTGTCATCTTTTTTACAGCAAGCACCATATATCCCCAGATTATAGCAACAACTATCTTTGTATTGGTCATCTATTTAACGGATAAATATGAGCCAAAGGCATCGAATGCTATATTAAAAGGTGTGTTTTACGGTGCCTTAATTCTGATCAGCCCCAGTTTTATTATGGTGCTACCGGTTATGCTAATTGCTCATTTTATCTTAAAAAAAAGATTTTCCATAGTATATATCATGTCTTTTATACTGGGCATCGCCATTGTGCTTACACCCTGGGTTATAAGAAACTATCTGGTATTTCACCGTTTTGTCTTGCTTTCAAATAATGGTGGCAAAACCTTTATCCTGGGAAATTCAGAAAACAGTGAACCCAATAAAGGTGAAGGAATCGACATATCTAAATACGACAACGAGATAAAACGTCTTAATCTCGATGAGGTGGATGCAGATAAATATTATAAGAAAAAGGCCTTTGAATGGATTCAGAATCACCCTAAAGACTTTTTAAAACTATATGTTTTAAAGTTTCTCAACTATTTTAACTACAGAAATGAACTTGCCACTAAAAGTGAAGAATCTAAGCTGCGTGATATAATTATGTTTTTTACTTATTACCCCATACTTATTTTAGTATTTATCCGTCTTATACTTGTAAAAAAATATCCTTTAAAAGACATGGAGGTGCTCTTTTTACTGTTTTACATTATGAGTGCATTTGCAAATGCCCTTTTTTTACCAAGGATTCGTTATAGACTGCCCTATGATATGCTTTTAATAGGTGTTGCAGCAGCGTCATTTAATTATTTAAGACATCTTTTAAAACATAAAAAGGCAGAAGACGTTTAATCTTCCAGTGCAATCCTTCTACTTTCTTTTGAAAATATCCTGTATCTTCTGATACCCCATTTTTGCAGTAAAAACTGCATGGAGGTTTTTAAAACCCCTAATCCATAAACAATGCTCCTTGAAAGGTTGATGGATGATGCCTCTTTAAAATATTTTGTTGGACACGATATTTCACCGATTGAAAAACCAAAATATATGGCCTGTGCAAGTATTTGATTGTCAAAAACAAAGTCATTTGAGTTTTCTTCAAGTGGTAATTCCAATAGGACCTTTCTCGAAAATGCCCTGTAACCTGTATGATATTCAGACAGTTTTGCCCCAAGGGCCAAATTCTCAATAAATGTAAGCGCCCTGTTGGAGATATATTTATAAAGGGGCATGCCACCTTTTAAGGCACCCCCTCCTAAAATACGGGAGCCGAGGACTATATCATATAGACCTATGGCTACAAGAGATGCCATGGCAATAAGTAACTTGGGTGTATACTGGTAATCAGGATGAAGCATTATAACCACATCGGCACCCAATTTTAATGCCTCTCTGTAACATGTCTTTTGATTTGCCCCATAGCCAAGATTTTTAGGGTGCACAATGGTTTTAATACCCAATCTTCTCGAAAGTTCCACTGTTTTGTCTCTGCTTGCATCATCTACAAGTATAATATCATCGATAAAACCGGGAGGAACTTCCCTGTAGGTCTGTTCCAGTGTTAATTCTGCATTGTATGCAGGCATTACAACCACAACTTTTTTGCCGTGTATCATTCCTTCTCTTCTACAGGTAAAAAATGTGCCCTTCTATTTTTTGCCCATGCCTTTGGGTTATGAGCAGGGTCAAGAGGCCGTTCCTTTCCATAACTTATTGTTTCCAAAAGTTCTGGATTTACACCCAATTTAATAAGATAAGCCTTTGCCGCCTCTGCCCTTTTCTGGCCCAGTGCAAGATTATATTCTATTGTGCCTCTTTCATCGCAGTGACCCTCAATGATAACCTTTTTGCCAGGGTTTGCCTTAAACCATTCAAGGTTTTTTCTTAAAATCTCCGCATCCTTTTGTCTAATATCGTATCTATCAAAGGCAAAATAAATGTCGTTTAAGACAACTTTTTTTGGACGGGGTGCTGCTTTGGGTATTTCTTTCTTTACCACAGGTGGTGATGGTTTTTCACAAAAGGCATCTTTTAAGACCGGTTCATTTACTTTGGTCTCTGCAATATATTTCGGTGGGTCTTCCTGTCTTAAAAAGACCTCATTCGATTCGCAAGCGCACAGAAAGCATATAAAAAATACACAAACAAGGCTGAATTTAAAAATTATAGATTTGATATTAACCCCTCTTATTTATTTTTTAAAACATAACAAAAGCCGTTTTTATTGTCAATGTCAATATCTTTTGATTTATAAACATTAATGCTTTAAAATAATCCAACTAAAATTTTGAAAGGTGTGAGAATGGGCGAGACATGCGATTATTTCTTACTATTTCCTGCCATTCACGATGTGTTAAAGGCAGAGAAGAGACTTAAGTCAGAAAAAATACAATACGAGCTTGTTCCTGTGCCAAGACAGTTAAGTTCTGATTGCGGTGTATGTATAAAGTTAAAGGATTTTGACAGTGCCTTAAATTTTATAGAAACAGATACCTTAGAGGCATGCTATATATACGATGGCATCGAATTTAAAGAAGTGAAAGGATAGATACAAACTATAACCCTTTCCAGTATTTTTTATTTAGTCCTTTTTTTTAAATGTTGCCTCCATAAATTTTATACAAATCTTGCCTTCCATGGCCTCCCAGCATATGGTATTTTCACCATTTAGCCTGTATATAACCTTATACCTTGCCTTATCTATTTCGCAATCTTCTCTGTGGATACATTTAATACCTTTTAAGGCCAAATCATCGATGAAATCCTTTAAATTAAGATTGAACCTCCTTTGAAACACCATTTCGTTTGTTATCTTCTCTTCAGCTGTTAATAGCAAAAAATATTCCTTATATCGGTTTAAAAAAAACACCGTATCACCGAAAGGGCTGTATACCTCTATGGAAAGTCTATCTGGATATTCCATAACAAGGGACATGGTTCCAGAATAGTTCATGTCCATCCAGGCCATATTCAGCTCACACATTGCCTCCATGTAATCTACATCTTGAGGCCAGCTGATCTTCTTTGTTATCTTTGGAAACAAGGCACAGGAACATAAAAAAAATAGACACAACACCCATAATAAATAGAGTCTTTTCATCTCTTATCTGATTCGAGTTTACGGAGCTTTTCTTTAATGGATTTCTTTTTCGTCTCATCCTTTTCAAGGCTTATGGCCTTTTCGTAAAATTCCCTTGCCTTTTCTACTTCATTTAATTTTACGTATACATCTGCCAGATGTTCTGCAATTGTAGGATCATCGGGTAATTTTTCATGGGCCCTTGTAATCTCTATAAGGGCCTTACCATAGTCACCCTTTTTGTAATAGACCCAGCCCATACTATCTATGATGTAGCCATCTTCTGGTTTTTTCTTCAGTGCCTTTTTAATCATCTCTTCTGCAATATCAAGGTTTATTCCTTTATCTGCCCATGTGTATCCAATAAAATTCAGGGCATTTGCATGCTCAGGATCTATCTTTATTACCTCCTCCATGGCATTAACGGCCTTCTCCAGATCTCCCATCTTTTCGTATAAAACCCCTATCTGATAAAGGACCTCCAAGTTTTTTGCATCGTACTTTTTTGCCTCTTCAAGGGTCTCTATTGCCTTTTTAAAATCCTTTTTCTCTTCGTAAAGAACTGCAAGCATGATATACGATTCTACATTGTCCTTTTTTAGATTTATATAGCTCCTGATTATATTTATTCCCTCATCGAGAATATTTGACTTAATAAACAGATAGGTCATATTTTTTAAGGCAATGTTAAATTCTTCTGATGAAGGGTCGATCTTGGAAAATTCTTCGATTGCCTTTTTTAACTCTCCCTTTTCCTTTAAGGCAATGGCAAGATAAAGCCTTACGTTGCTATTATCTGGCTTTGTTGCAAGGATGAGATTGAATTCCCTTATAGCCTCGTCATAACGACCTTTTTCAAGATGTAAGAGCCCGATTTTAACCCTTATGGAGAGGTCTTCCCTGTCGATATCGGAGAGCTTTTCAAATTCGTAAATTGCCCTATCGTATTCCTTCTCTCTTATAAAAATATCTGCTATCCTCGAACGGGCCTTTTTATTGAGAGGATTAATGGTTATCACCTTATTGTAATATTCCAGAGCCTTCTTGCTGTTTCCTTCTATTTCATAAACCATGCCCATTTCAAAATATGCTGATTCAAAATTCGGTTTGATTTCTATTGCCTTTTGATAATACTTTTTAGCACTTTCATAGTCCTTTAATTCTGCGTGCAATCTCCCCAAGTAATAAACGGCAATGATGTTATCTGGTTCAAAGGAAAGCATCTTTTCGTAAATACCTATGGCATCTTTATATTTTTTCTGTGTCATATAGACTGCACCAAGATGGAGGTAGGCATCTTTATCATCGTCTTTTATCTCGATGCATCTTTCGTATAATTCCTTTGCTTTTTCAGGCATATTACGGGCAGAATATATACCGGCAAGCAATTTAAGGGCATCGGTATTACTGGCATTTAAATCAATAGCTTCTTTTAAAACCTTTTCTGCCTTATCGAGATTTCCCTTTTTAAGGTATGCAATGGCGAGCCCTGTCCTTAAAGCAGCTGAAGAGGGGTCTTTCTCTATGGCCGATTTATAGTAATTTACAGCGTCGTCGAGCCTTCCCTGGGTTTCACTTCTATAGCCTTTTAAAAAGAAAAAAATAGAGGAGTTGTTACTGGAACCGAAAAGCGTGATAGGTGTAAAAAAAAGTATAAGGATTACAATAATGTATTTCATCATAGTTTATCATAACACAGGTGTCTTAAAACATCTACTAATATCCACTGTCTTTAGGCATGAAAAAAATTATCTAATTAACTTACCGAACCTCTCCCATCTTACATAATCGAATATACCCTTTGGTTTATTGTTCCAGGAGAAATAAAGTATAAGTGCCCTGCCAACGAGATGCCTTTTTTCCACAAAACCCCAGAATCTACTATCAAGGCTTCTATCCCTGTTATCACCCATAACAAAATAGGCACCTTTTGGAACAACAATAGGTCCCATGTTATCCTTGGGTGACACATAACCGGGAAGTATGTTATCGTCAGCAAAGTATGCCCACTTATCCTCTATCTGTTTACCGTTTATATAAACCTTTTTATCCTTAATCTCTACTATATCCCCGCCTTTTGCAATCACCCTCTTGATAAAATCCTTACTTTCATCGAGGGGATATCTGAATACGATTACATCTCCCCTTTCCGGTTCACCGAGGTTTAAAAATATGATATCAGTAAAGGGAATCTTCATTACATAGCTCAGCCTGTTTACAAGGAGATGATCACCCACGAGCAGGGTGGGCTCCATTGAGCTCGAAGGAATCTTAAATGCCTGGATAAAAAAGCTCCGCACAAAAAAGGCTATTAATGCCGCAATGATAAGAGACTCTACATATTCCCTTGCTTTACTCTTTTTTCTTTCCATGTCGAAAACAACCTCCTACATCTTATCCGGTGCAGAAACCCCAAGAATATCAAGACATTTTTTTATTACCTGCTGGAGGACAAACAATAAAAGCAACCTCGCCCCTGTATGTCCTTTGTCTTCACCTAAGACCTTTACCTTATTGTAATAACTGTGAAATCTTCCAACAAGATTTATCAGATAGAATGTGAGCCTGTGGGGTTCAAGGCTCTTTGCACTTCCCTCGATGGTATCGTAAAAATGAATAATCCCCTTTATGATATCCATCTCTTCTTTTAGTGTAAGAAATCCTATATTTATCTCTGTTTTTCCGCTTCCTTCACCTTCTTCTGTAATCCCCTTTATCTTTATGCCCTGTTCCCTTGCATTTCTGAATATACTCTCTATCCTTGCATTTGCATACTGGACATAATAAACCGGATTTTCATTGGATGTCTTTTTTGCCAAATCAAGGTCGAACTCAAGGTGGGCATCACTTTTTCTCATGAGAAAGAAAAACCTTGCCGCATCCCTACCCACTTCATCCATAACTTCTCTTAAGGTGGTGAACTGTCCTGCCCTTGTGGACATCCCTGCTGGTTTTCCATCCTTTATAAGGGTAACAAATTGTATGAGAATCACCTTCAGTTTTTCTTTGTCTTCCCCCAATGCCTCTATGGATGCCTTAAGTCTCGGAATATATCCGTGGTGGTCTGAACCCCATATGTCAATAAGCAAATCAAAACCACGATTTAGCTTTTCTCTATGATAGGCAATGTCTGAGGCAAAATAGGTCTTCTCTCCGTCGGATTTTATAAGTACCCTGTCTTCATCCTTTTCAAAAAGGCTTGTTTTAAACCACAAGGCACCGTCTTTTTCGTAGGCAAATCCCTTTTCCTTAAGGGCCTCTATGGTTTTATCCACCATACCCAGCCTGTATAACTCGCTCTCTCTAAAATAATTGTCAAAGTAGACGCCAAAGTCCTGTAAATCCTTAATAATGCCATCCATGACAATACTGCTTGAAAATTCAGACAAAATTTTTATGGCATCTTCTTTTTTTTCTGGAAGGTTTTTGCCATGTTTTATAAATTCAGAGGCAATATCTTTTATGTAATCGCCTTTATAAAAGTTTTCAGGAAATACTATTGTTTCACCCTCTAACTCTTTTAACCTCAGATATGTTGATTCACCGAGGGTTGCAATCTGTTTTCCTGCATCGTTTATGTAGTATTCTTTGACAACGTTAAAACCAGTGCATTTTAAAACATTTGAAAGGACATCCCCGACCACTGCCCCTCTGCCATGACCTATATGCAAAGGACCTGTGGGATTGGCGCTTACAAACTCCAGTAAGGTCTTTCTCCCCTTACCCAAATCAGGCAAAAATGCATCAACACCTTTTTCAAATATGGCCTTTAATGCCTCCCTTAACACGCCTTCTCTGATAAAGAAATTTATAAAACCTTTTCCTGCAATTTCAACCTTTTCAATAATATCTGAACCTTCGATTGCCTCTGCTATGATTTCTGCAACCTTTGGGGGGCTCTTTTTTAATTTCGGTGCCAGTATAAAGGCCAGATTGGTAGAATAATCGCCGAAACCTTCTTCTCTTGGAATTTCAATTATAGGGTCTATTTCACCGTCATAAGAAAAAATGCCATTTTTCTTACAATCGTTAAATGCCTCCCTTATCAGTTCCTGTATCCTTTTCCTTATCACTTTCCTTCTCCGGGTCTTTAATAGATAAGTCTCTTGTAAAGTCAGGACATCTTAACCTTATATCACTGCTTGTGGAAAACTTTTTCTGACAATCCTTTCTCCACGCACAGACCACACATAGTGTTACCTCATCGGTCATGACCATCCTCCTTGAGTAAATCTTTATAAAATTGGGGCATCCTGCCCTTTAAAATCGGCCACTCCCTTCTTATCTCCTTTAGATAATCAAAATCTATATCTGCAAGGAGGATACTATCGTTTCTTCCCGTAGGACCTCCAATTAATTCACCCTCAGGATTCACACAAAAGCTCATGCCGTAAAAATCATGGAGTTCTTCGCTGCCAACCCTGTTTACCCTCATGATAAACATACAGTTTGTTATGGCATTGCCAGAAATCACAGACTGCCATAAATGCTGGGATTTAAATGCACATGAGGTGGGAGAAAACACGATTTCCGCACCGTTTAAGGCAAGCACCCTTGTTGCTTCAGGGTATAGATTATCCCAGGATATCTGGATACCTATCTTGCCATACTCTGTCTCAAAAACAGGCATGCCTCTATCTCCCACACTAAAATAGTATTTCTCTTCCCACAGGGGTATATCTGGGATATGAATCTTTCTGTATATGCCTATGACCTTTCCGCTACTGTTTATTACAACACAGCTATTAAAGTATTTGTTGCGGTGTCTTTCGAATATGGGTAGTATAACAACTACATTTTGTTTTTTTGCCTTTTCCTTAAATGCCTCAACCACCTCACCCTTCAAGGAATCGGCCAGATTAAAGGCATGCTCGTTTCTATCCTTTGGAAACCAGTACTGGTTGAAAAGCTCTTGAAAACATACAATCTTTGCCCCTTCTTTAGCTGCAATGTCTAAAACTTCAAGGGCCTTTTCAGTATTGGTTTTTTTATCTAACGAACATGCAAATTGTATTCCCGCTATCTTCACAGCTTTCTCTTAAAGATTTCAATTTTTTACGGTTAAATTAACAGATTGAGGACGGCATTTCAAGGAAAAACACATAATCCCTGAAATGCCGTATAATGGACAAAACCGCACCGGATGTTAATAATTTTCTGCGAGAAGCTCGTAATATGCCCTTGGATGAGCACAGGCCGGACATTGTTCCGGTGCCTCGGTGCCTTCATACACATAACCGCAATTTCTGCATCTCCACTTTACAGGTGTTGGCCTTTTAAAAACAGTATTGTTTTTTATATTTGCAAGGAGGGCACGGTATCTTTTTTCGTGTTCTTTTTCCACCTTTGCAATCTCTTCAAAGACTGTTGCGATCTCTTCAAAACCTTCCTTTCTTGCCACCTCTGCTGCTTCTGGATAGAGTTTGGACCATTCTAAGTTTTCACCATTTGCAGCCTCTTCGAGATTTTCCATTGTATTGCCTATCTTACCTGCAGGGTAAGAGGCGGTTATCTCTAAATCGCCACCTTCGAGAAATTTAAAAAACCTCTTTGCATGCTCTTTTTCATTGTCGGCGGTATCGGCAAATATCCATGAAATCTGTTCATAGCCCTCCTTTTTAGATCGGA
>CAZJOP010000069.1:0-10062 GCA_964547695.1 uncultured Syntrophorhabdaceae bacterium | reverse complement strand
CTCAAGCATCCGTTTTACTGCATGCACTATTGCAGAGACCGGCTCCTCCATCGCCTCTAAAATCTCATCTGTTGTAATCCTTATATTTTTTGGTATGCCGGTCACTAAATCCTTTCCCACTACATTGAAGACCTTTTTCTCACTGTCTGAATATCGAGACAATGATGCATCTATTTTTAATTTTTCCGCTGCTATGGTGCCTATGGACACCTGATATTTTTTCTGTAGGTATCTAACAATGGATTCGTCCATTTCATCTCCTGCAACCCTTAAAGACTCACTGAATGCCGTTGCCGACAGGCTTATCACAGCCACTTCTGTTGTGCCTCCCCCTATGTCTACAACCATATTACCTTTGGGCAGCTCAATAGGCATATCAGAACCAATGGCTGCTGCCATAGGCTCTTCAATCAGGTATACATCCTTAATCCCTACCTGGATACATGCATCTATAACCGCCTTTTTTTCTACCTGTGTAATCCCTGATGGCACCCCCACCACCATCTTTGGCCTTGATATCTTTCTGTCCTTTCTTACATAATTAAGAAAATATTTTATCATGGCCTTTGCCACATCGAAATCCGCTATCACGCCGTCCTTTAAGGGTCTCATTGCCTCAATATTTGGAGGGGTTCTCCCTATATATTCCTTTGCCTCTTTACCCACTGCTATTACCCTTCCCGTATTTTTTTCAATGGCAACAACAGACGGTTCATTTAGCACTATCCCTTCTCCTTTCATATAGATGAGGGTATTGGCAGTGCCTAAATCCATTGTAAATTGTGTGGAAAAAAGACCGAATATCTTTTTTAAAAAACTCATAACCCCTCCTTACCTAATTTGTAATATTTATTCATATCTTTGTATTGTCTGCCCTGTTTAAGAGCTCCCATATATTTTTTGCATCTTCAGGATAAAAAGAGATACCTGAATCTACAATATGTTCTACTTCAAATCTTTTTTCATCGGCAAGATTTTTAGAAATAATCTTATTTAAAACCATTAAAGCATTCTTTGTGTTAAGTCTTTCATTTATATCCACCAGGGCATAAAAGTGGCCTCCACTTTTACGGGTGACAATTACATTATTGCCCAGGCACTGCCTTATGGCATTATAGACCTTGTTTAGAAACATATCTGTAAATGCAATACCTAAATTTCTATTAATTGCATCCACCACCTTTAGCCTGATGGAGGCAACACAGATTCTCTTTTCTTTTTTTATTGTCTCCTCGAGTATTCTAAGAAATTTTGAAAAATACAATGCCCCTGTAACAGGCTCGAAGTTTTTTATCCTTTCATAGGCATTTTTTGTAAGTAAAGATGAATAATAAAGGGAAAAAAACGTGGAAATGTCCCTTAGGGTTGAAATTGCCCTGTCCTTTAATATGTTCTCCGATAAAGAGGCAACACCGAACAAACCAAAGGCTATATCATCCATTATTAAGGGAAAACCGAAAAATTGCCTTGTCTTTATGTGTTCTTCTGAGAAAAATAGGGGTTTTTCTCTAAGAAAACCGCTGTCGTAGGGCAGCAACAATTCCCTACCGCCCTCTAATACCATTGTGGCAATACAGTTTTTGCATCTTCTACTTAAAAAATTTTGCTCTTCCAACCCGTAAATCTCATAGATTTTTAAGTCTTTATTGTGTTCTATACCTATAAAGGCCACATCACCCAAGGACATATGGACGCATTCTTTTAAAATTTCCTTTACAGAAATCCTGGCGCATAAAAGATCGTTAAAGAGCGTAAATATTCTCTTTCCTGTATTTAGCTCTTCTATCTTCTCTTCTGCCTCAAGATATCTTTTCTCTTTCTCTATCTCTTCTCTTATTGCAGATGCGAAATTACCTAAAATCCTCTTTTCCTTATCCGTAAATACCCACTTCTTTTTACTGTCTATAACTATAACACCTTCTCCCCCAAGAGGATAACCCATAAAAGATTTGATGTCCTCATCTTTTCTGTAATAGCCCAATGCACTTTCATCTTTATCGAAATTGGGGATGATAAGGGGCTCGCCATGTTTTAATACCCAGCCGGGAAGGGTCCCTTCAATTGATAAAAGCCTGCTCTTATCAAAACCCTTTGAAAATGTTACATGGGAAATGCATCTTAAGTATTGCTTTTCTTTTAAATATAATGCCACAGTGAATGCCTCGTAAATGTTGAATATCAGCTGGGAAAATCTATCTATAGAGGTCATCGATGTTGAAACTCCTCATCTTTGGGTCTATACTCATCAAATATTATATTACCTTTTATACCGTATTTTTCCATAATCCTGCAAAAATTACATATTTCGCTCAACGTTGGGTAGCCACAATTGATACAGTATCTCATCTCTTTAAGATTTTTTTCTTTTTTTATTTCACGGGTGAATTTTAAATATCCTTTCAAAAATTGCAGTTTTGTCCCGGGAGATTTATCTTCAACCTTATTGAGCATCTCCTTATAAAAAAGTGACTTTGCACCAATTGAAAATGGACACTCATCATAAACATAATCAATTCCGCATAAAACAGCATACGCTGCCATCTCCCTCTCAGAACACAAAAATAATGGTTTAATCTTTTTCGATAAATGCCCCTCCTCTTCATCTAACACCATTTCTTTTTTCCACAAATATTCTTCTTTCCAGTAAAGGAGGTTTCCCATCAAGGCAGAGGTCTCATCGTCAAGATTATGGCCAGTGACAATTACATTGAAACCCTTATCAAGACAAACTCTATTCATTATGTATCTTTTTATCATTCCGCAGGCAGAACAGGTGGTTCTCTTGATCCTTTTTGAAATCACCTCTATACCCTTTCCCAGGGCATCTCTTAGATGAAAGATATAAACTGGCCTTTTTAGCACATCCGACATCTTTTTCACCTTTTCAAGGGAAAGGTCAGAGTATCCCTCTATGCCCAGGTCAATATACATTCCATCGGCATTAAATCCAAGCTTATTCAGTATATGCCAGAGGGAAAGGCTATCTTTACCGCCTGAAACAGCAACGAGTAGCTTATCTTTATCTTCTATTAATCCATATTTTTTTATAGTCTTTAAAACCCTGTTTTCGAGAAAGGATACAAAATCCTTTGCACAAAGCGCACTGTTATATGCCCTTAAACTTATAACTGCATTACCTCCACATACCTTACACTTCAACCGCCTGATACCACCCTTATAATTTTTATCTCATCATCATCTTTAAGTTTGTAGTCCTCTGTAACAAGCTTACTATTAACGAACACAAGATGGGCTTCCCTGTTTATAGATAATTTTTCAAGGAGTTTTAAAACCGTTGTTATCTTTTCTACATTAATTTTTTTTCCATCAAATTCAACAGTCATTGAAATTAAATAACATATCACCTTAAAAGATGTCAAAGCGACTTATGAAAAATTCATCAATTATGGTGATAGAAAAAAGATCCACTATATTTTTCAAAAAGTGGCATATCTATTCAGAAATGCATATCTTTATCACATAAACACATCTTTAACGGTCATTATAGATTGAGTAAAGACATAAAGTGTTTTTTTATTGACGGTGTGGTTCTTGAAAAATCGAATTTATTTATAAAATCTTCATAAGATATATTTCTTGCCTCTCTGAATAGTGCGTTTACACTGGCATATACTTCATTTTCTTTATCCTCTATCCAGGCTGTGGCATGGACGTCTCTACCTTCTATCCTCAAGAATTGCCCCTTAGCAGTGTAGGGAATGCCACACATGACGGGTTTAAAAAACTCTGCCTCTGTCTTTCTTGTCATACATATCTTTTTCGTCTCCATAAATATGGCATACCATATAATAACATCAAGGATCCCAAAGATTATGCCCCCATGCAGAACATCTGTATAACCTTCAAATCTATTATCGATATTTACTTCACAGTATACAAGCCCTTTTTCATAGAACATCTGGAGTTGCAGGCCATCCTTTCTGTTAAAACCACAAAAAAAAGAATCCTTATAGACAGGTAATATACCTTTCATCTGTAACCCTCCTATTGAGCCTTTTCTATAAGCTCCCTGTCTATCTCCATTTTTGCAGCAAATTGCACTGCATCAAGGAGTATCGTCACCCTTTCTTTTCCATCCATTTCCCTTTCAAATATACCTGTAAGTCCCTTAAAAGGACCGTCTTTAATGATGATCTTATCCCCTTTTGATAAGGGTTTTTTTTGAATGGTAGCAATACCGTTTTCGAGTTTTGATTTTATAAATTCTATCAATTCTTCATGGATAGGGACTATCCGCTCACCAAAATGCACAATTGTCTTGACACCTCTCGTATATTTCACGATACGGAACTCTTCTATGGGGTCAAATTTGGCAAAGATATAACCAGGAAACATGGGCTCTATGACGGTTACGAATCTGTAATTTTTATATTTTTTTAACCTTAATTTTGGTGAAAGGGCCTCTATGCCACCGGACAAAAGGTTAGAAGCTGCCCTATCCTCGTTCTTAGGTTTTGTATTAACCACATACCATTTTTTCATCTTTAATGATTCTAACATTTAACAATGAAAATTATCAAGCCTGATTACTGTTAAAAATGCTTGACAGTTCTTAATTTATTTTATTAATATTCAAAAAATGAAAATAGATATCTTAGGATGTTATGGAAATGCCATAGGAGATTTCAAATCTACCTGTTTTTTTATCGATGACACCACGCTACTCGATGCAGGAACAGTTACAGGGGTTTTAAAAGACCATCAATTAAAAGAAATAAAAAACGTCATTATAACCCATACGCACCTTGACCACATAAAAGACCTCGTCTTTCTTGTGGATGAGCTGGTAATGATGGGAAGATTTTCTATAGAACTTATAAGTGTCAAAGAGGTGCTTGATATAATAACCAATAATCTTTTTAATAATCGACTCTGGCCTGACTTTACCGTTATCCCATCCTATGACAATGCAGTTATAAAGATTAAAGAAATAAAGTTAAACGAATATACAACAATAGGGAATCTATCCATAAAACCCATACTTATGACCCACACCGTATACTGCGTGGGATATATTATTAAAAAGAACGATAAAGGCTTTATGTTCACATCAGATACGGGACCTACGAAGGCCTTCTGGGAAATCGCAAGCACAGAAAAGGGTATTGAATTTATCATTGCAGATGTATCTTTTCCGAATCGTATGGATGAACTCGCCAGGGTATCAGGACATATGACCCTGAACATGCTTGTTGAACATATAGACAGATACGGGCTCAATAACATACCCTTTTTTATAACCCATATTAAACCCATCTTTCTCGAGGAGATCATCCATGAGCTCACCCGGCTTAAAAGACCCAATATAAGACCTCTCATACAGGGTGAGACGATTCATATCTAAATTTTCACAGATTTAGAGCAAAGAATTTTTTAAAATGGAACACGATAAAAGACATAATAAATTTTTTTTGAACCGTAGAATCTTTACAATGTTACTGCTCGGCTTTTCTTCAGGGCTTCCTCTTCCTCTCACCTCCGGAACACTACAGGCATGGCTTACCGTCACCGAAGTTGACTTAAAAACAATAGGCCTATTTTCTCTTGTTTCAATTCCCTATACTGTAAAATTTTTATGGTCCCCTTTTATGGACCGCTTTGTTCCTCCGTGGCTGGGCAGGCGAAGAGGCTGGATGCTTCCCATTCAGATTATCCTTATAGGTCTTATAGCAGTGATGGGGTTAATAACTCCAAAACATGCGACTTTTTTACTGGCAGTTCTGGCCTTTTCAGTGGCATTTATATCAGCATCCCAGGACATTGTCATAGATGCATACAGGACAGACGTATTGCCTGAAAAAGAAAGGGGTATGGGTGCTGCTACGTTTATAACAGGCTATAGAATTGCAATGCTCGTTGCCGGTGCAATAGCCCTTATATTGTCTGAAAGATTAGGGTGGCAGTTGACGTATTTATTTATGGCCATCCTCATCACAGTAGGCGTATTGGGAACAGTCTTAGGGAAAGAGCCAGATTCACAGGTTATACCTCCAAAAAGTATAGAAGAGGCTGTATGGGGTCCTTTAAGGGATATTTTAAATAGGAAAAATGCCATGTTGATACTCTTTTTTATAATCCTTTACAAACTCGGCGATGCCTATGCCGGCGCCCTGACCACTGCATTTCTAATAAGAGGGGTTCATTTTTCCCCTGCCGATGTTGGAACCATAAACAAAGGTATGGGTCTTATAGCAACTATCGTTGGAGCCATGTTCGGCGGTGCGCTTATGGTAAGGTTAGGCCTATACAGGTCATTACTTTTTTTCGGTATATTGCAGATGGTATCCAATCTTTCGTTTATGGTGCTCGCCATGGTCGGGAAAAACTATCCTGTGATGATTACCGCAGTTGCCTTTGAAAATATTTCAGGTGGGATGGGCTCTGCTGCATTTCTTGCCTTTGTTATGGCTATATGCAACAAAAAATATAGCGCAACCCAGTATGCCCTTTTATCATCCCTTGCCGCAATGGGACGGGTATTTATCTCACCTACATCCGGTTATATCGTTGCCGCAACAGGTTGGGCTTTATTCTTTCTATTTACAGCAATTACTGCATTACCGGGTCTTATCTTTTTGCGTATCCTCAGGCCTGATATTATAAATATTCAGAATAACGACAATTAATGTTGAAAATTCGTATCACCGAGCTGTCTCTCAAATGTGAATTGTGCAGGCTTTTTAATAAATTCATTCAAAGCGGCATCGTCTATTCCGCCTGAAGTTGCCATAAAGGGTGAGGATGCTATATAGCCTGCAACACCTATTACACAGCTTACAAGCCCGAGGGGTCTCAATACAAGCAAGTCGAAAAGCATATTATCCCCTCTTCTTTCCTGTTCTACTGCATATGTTTCAAATGGGCCAATTGTCTGGGTATAGGCAAACTGACTAAAGGTTACACTTAAAAGGCAAACAAAGATAAAGATTACTAAACATCTTTTCATATTAAACCCCTTATTTTAAATTAGGACACCAAAAAATCACTTGATGGTCCATTAAGTCTTTATTTTCTGATTGTAATAAACAACTGAAACAATGTCAATTTATCTTTTTCATTAATGTGCCTTTTTGTTCAATCTATGGACATTGTGCCTTATCTGTTCGAGTTTTACCTTTGTGATTCTTCTCTCATCCACACCTACCACAATAAATTTGTACTTCCCATGTATGACCATCTCCCCTCCTTTTGCAATGCCCTTCAATTTTGTCATCATAAACCCCCCTAAGGTTTCATAATCAGGGGATTCGGGCAAGTCAAGATGAAGGGCATTGTTTAAATCTCTAATGGAATATGCGCCGTCAATAACAATGGAGCCGTCTTTTTGTCTCTCTATCCTATCGTCCACATCCGTTTCATCCATGATCTCTCCGAAAATCTCTTCCATGATATCTTCCAGTGTCACGATCCCTACCGTTGTTCCGTATTCGTCCACCACAACCGCCATATGGATATGTCTTTTCTGCATCTCTTTCAAAAGAGTGCTTATATCCATTGTTTCAGGGACAAAATAGGGTTTTCTTATGAGTTTTTCGAGGATAAAAGGCTCTTTTGAGACGATAAATTTTGTTATGTCCTTGTGATATAAGATGCCTATAATATTGTCGAGATGATCCCTGTATACTGGGTAGCGGGAGAATTCATTTTCCACCACATAATTTATTATCTCCTCGTTTTTCTGGTTTATGTCTATACCGTAGATTTTTGGCTTTGGCACCATTATATCCTTTACAGACCTATCGGCAAACTCAAATACACCGTGGATAAGTTCTTCCTCTGTTTCATCGAATACACCCTTTTTCCTGCCCTCTTCAATTAGAATCTTTATTTCCTTTTCCCCTATATGTTCTTCCACCTTTTTCAGATTTAAACCCTTTATTATAAAATCTGTGGATGCACTCAATGCATTTACGAAAACAAACAGTAACCTTGCCGTTAAATCAAAGATAGGGGCGATATGGAGTGCCACCTTTTCTTTATAATTCATACCGATGTATTTTGGAACAAGCTCCCCTATGACGAGGAAAAGGTATGTGAGTATAACTACCACTATGAAAACGGCAACGGATTCAGAAATCCTGTTTAAAACAGGAATAAGATTTATAATGGGCATGAGGTGTTTTACGGCAATGACACCGCCTATAGCAGATGCAAGGGTTCCAAAGAGTGTAATACCTATCTGAACAGAAGATAAGAATTTCTCGGGGTTTTCCTTCATGTCAAAGAGTGTCTTTGTCTTGGGATCGTTTCTCTCTTCGAGGAGTTCCTTGACCTTACTCTTTCTCGAAGATATGATAGAGATCTCTCCGGCAGAGAATACCCCATTCAATAGTATGAGCACAATTATAAGGAATATCTCAAAGGCCAGGTTATCCATTACTGTAAAAATTTTCTTTTACCTGATGCATAAAGGCCTCAAGCCTTGTTAACACATTTGTTAGCCCCTGTCCATCATATGCAATATTTATTACCGGCACATTGTATTTATTCTGGATGAGTTTCATGATTGCCGATGATATGGTTCCAGGCATGCAGGTAAAAGGCATGGCATTTACGATGCCAGAAACACCTTTTTCTATAAAGTCAATGGACTTACCCACCGTCAGTATAGCCTCTCCTTCAAAACTCACATGTATATACGGTCTTGCCTTTTTTATGATGTCTTTTATCTTCGGCTCTTTGCCGTATTTTATATGGTGTTCAAAAATACTCTCTATCTTGTGTTCTTCCTTTTTCTGATAGTATTCTGTTAGGACAATGTTGAATAGATTGGAAAGTCTTTTATTTCTCATGCTTTTTAGTTTTGACATGTAATTTACGTATGAAATCCATTCTGCAATGGGGGCAAGCCAGGCAACACCTCCAAACTCCTCTATTTTTCTTACAAGGTCATTGTTGCTGAATCTATTCGACCTTATATATATCTCGCCCACTATTCCAACTATCGGTTTTTTCTCATCCGTTTTTTTAATGCTTAAAAATTCTTTCAATATACCCTGCAAGAGGCTTTCTAAATCCTCTCCTCCCCTCTCAACACTTTCTTTTATTAGTCTAATGGCCTTTTTGTATACACGATCTGTCTCGCCCATATTTATTTCAAAAGGTCTTGTCTCGTGAAGCAGCTTTATAACCATATCTGTAGCTACAATTGCCCTCCACCCAAGGCGAGAAAATTTGTCTCCCAGGATATGGAGTTCTTTATAAAAACGGTCATCCTGATTGGGTGCATATATGGGGACATTTTTATAACCCAATTCATCGAGGACAAGCCTGTGAAATCTATTGTATTGTCCGAAACGACAGGGCCCTGAACCACTGGGCATAAAAAAGGCACTCCTTTCAGGGTCAAAATCTTCTCTCTGGGTGGTCTTGATCATGTCACCGGTTGTTAAAATACATGGATAGCATTCTTTACCTGTGGTAAACCTTCTACCTAAGATAACCGTAGATTCATCGGATTCTGCCATCACCTCCGCATCAACACCACATGCCTTAAACGCACCGGATAAGGCAATAGAGTGGTCACACATGTATGGTATGTATACCCTTCTATTATTTCCATCCCTTGTAAAAATCACGGGTTTAAATGCCTCTATCTTTTTCTCTACCTTTGCATTTTTTATGCTATCGAGAAACGCCTCAAGCCTTGTTATTATGCCTGCATCGGCACTATGCTCGTCTATCTCAAGCTGCAAAAAGGGCTTTCCTTTTATGGTTTTTTTGAAAAAATGGGTTATGAATGAATCGGGGCCGCAACCGAAATTGGTAATGTAAACGCCATAAAAATTGTCGTGTCTCTTTACGATCTTTGCTGCCCTTAATATCTTTTGACCATATCCCCAATACATATCCTTTAAGTCCTCATCTTCTTCTATACCCTCCATTAGGGGCAACATATCAAGGGGTATAGGCTTTACACCAAGGTCTATGAGCTTTTTATGGATATTTAAGTTGGCACCTGGGTCACAGCTGTTATACGGCCTTCCTATTATTGCCATTATCTTTTCATCACCGGTAGCTTCTGATAAAAATCTTCTTCCT
>CAZJOP010000068.1:0-10250 GCA_964547695.1 uncultured Syntrophorhabdaceae bacterium | reverse complement strand
ATTTATTGCCATATCTGCTAAGGATTTTCTATTAAGACCCACATTTGCAAGTTTAAGGCCGTTTATAAACTTGTTGTATGGTATTCCAAAAGACCTGCATGCAGCATTTATCCTTGTTATCCATAATGCCCTAAATTCCCTCTTCTTTGTCCTCCTGTGGATGTATGCATACTTTAGTGCCTTAAATACAGCCCTTTTTGCAACGCTGTATGTGGTCCTTCTGCTTGCATACATGCCCCTTGCAAGTTTTAATATCTTTTTCCTTCTTCTTCTTGCCTTGAAACCTCTCTTTGCCCTTGGCATATCTCAACACCTCTCATATTTCGTTATTTTTAAAGGTAAGGAACGAGCCTTTTTACCCGTTTTAAGTCTGATGGATGAATCGTATCTGCCCTTGAAAGCCTTCTCTTTTCCTTAGGTGATTTATTTGAAAGGAGATGGCTGTGGTATGCCTTATTTCTTTTCAGTTTACCGGTGGCAGTCTTTTTCACCCTTTTTGCAAAACCTCTGTGTGTCTTCTGTTTTGGCATACTTAAACCTCCTTACTTATAATGGAGCAAATACCATTACGATATTTCTCCCATCAAATTTTTGTCTGTTTTCTAAATTTCCCACATCTTTTACAGCGTCTATTATCTTCTGGGCAAGTTTTTCTCCCATATCTACATGAAGGATCTCCCTGCCCTTAAACATAATAACAACCTTTACCTTGTTACCATCAGCCAAAAAATCCCTTATATGCTTTACCTTGAATGCAAGGTCATGCTGTTCTATCTTCAAACCAAATTTTATCTCTTTAACCTGGATAACGGTCTGTTTTTTCTTTGCCTCCTGAGCCTTTTTTGCAAGCTGATATTTATATTTACCGAAATCCATTATCTTGCAAACAGGAGGTTCTGCCTTAGGGGAGACCTCTACGAGGTCAAGGTCACGTTCCCTTGCGAGCCTTACGGCCTCAGAGGTCGGAACAACACCTAATTGTTTTCCGTTTTCGTCTATGAGCCTAACCTCCCTTGCCCTTATCTTCTCATTGATATTTATGTCTTTAATATCTTTTCCTATAAAACTCACCTCCTGTTTTGGACATCCTCTTTTATTCTGTTTATAAGGGTTGCGGCATCTATGTCCTTTAATTCGCCACCATCCCTTAACCTCACGGTCAATGTATAGGATTCAACCTCCTTTTTCCCTGCAATCACAATATACGGTATCTTTTTAACTATTGCCTCTCTTATTTTAAGACCTAATTTTTCGTTTCTTAAGTCTATGTCTGCACTGATACCTTCTTCTATCATCCTTGTATGAATCGTTTTACAGTATTCTCCCTGTTCGTCGGTAATGTTCATTATTATGGCCTGGATAGGTGATAACCATACAGGGAAACGACCGCCATAATGCTCTATGAGCACGCCCATAAACCTCTCTATGGCACCGAGTATGACCCTGTGAAGCATAACAGGTCTCTTTCTCTTCCCGTCACTGTCCACATAGTAGAGGTCAAATCTTTCAGGCAGCGCAAAATCGCATTGAATAGTTGCGCACTGCCACTTTCTACCTATGGCATCCTTTAACTTAACGTCTATCTTTGGTCCATAAAAAGCACCGTCACCTTCGTTTATTTCATAGGGAATGCCCTGACGATCGAGCACCTCCTTTAATATCCTTTCTGCCCTTTCCCAGTCTTCATCGGTGCCTATGGATTTTTCTGGTCTTGTGCTTATCTCCATCTCGTATTCAAAGTTGAATATTGCCATTGCGTCTTTGACAAAGTCTATGATGTTTATGATTTCCTGGTGCAATTGTTCGGGCATACAGAATATATGGGCATCATCCTGGGTGAATTCTCTGACCCTCAAAAGGCCGTGCAATACCCCTGATTTTTCATGCCTTGAAACAGTGCCCAATTCAAAATATCTAAGGGGCAAGTCCCTGTAGCTCCTTATGGAAGATTTGTATACCATAATATGGGAAAGGCAGTTCATGGGTTTTATGCCGTAATCGATATCATCTATCTTCGTAAAATACATGTTTTCTCTGTAATTTTCATAGTGTCCCGATTTCTTCCATAAGTCGAGTTTTAGCATGTGGGGACCTACCACGAACTTATACCCTCTTTTTAGGTGTTCTTTTCTTTCAAAATCCTCCAGGAGGTATCTTAAAAGCGCACCATTGGGATGGTAAATTACAAGACCAGGCCCAACCTCATCGGATATACTGAACAGATCCAGCTCCCTGCCGAGGCGCCTGTGATCTCTCTTTTTAACCTCTTCGAGGAAATTGAGGTATTCATCAAGGGATGCCTTATCGAAAAATGCAGTGCCATAAATGCGGGTAAGCATCTTGTTCTTTTCATTACCCCTCCAGTATGCACCGGCAATGTTAAGGAGCTTAAAGGCCTTTATCATCCCCGTTGACGAAAGGTGTGGCCCTCTGCATAGGTCAGTAAAGCTCCCCTGGGTATAGATACTTACCTCGTCATCTTTAATTTCATTTAACAGCTCTACCTTGTAAGTTTCGCCCATTTTTTTGAACATCTCTATGGCATCAGCCCTTTTTATTACCCTTCTCTCAATGGGTATATCCATCTTTGCAATCTCATGCATCTTCTCTTCGATTTTTACAAGGTCTTCTTCTGTAAAACCCGGTTCATAATCAAAATCATAATAAAAACCCGTTTCAATAGCAGGGCCAATTGCAACCTTTGCCTGGGGAAAGAGCTCTTTTACGGCATGGGCCATGAGATGAGAGGTGCTATGCCTTAATATATCCAGATCTATTTCATTTTCTTTTTCCAATTTAAATCAACCTCTTTTCTCTCAATTATAATCAGATGTTACTTTTAACATTTTTATCTTTTCCTTGTCAATTCAAACATATAGAAAACAAAAAAATATTTTAAAAAAATGTTTGGTTTTAACTATATGAAAATTCATCGAAAAATCGAATGAGGCATTAACACTATTCAATCCATTTTACAAAACTATCTATGCTGTCTCTCGGGGTCTTAAATTCGTTTACAGGGTTTGTCCAATCAGGATAGCCTATGGCAATCCCTATGACCACGTCTTTGTTGTCAGGTATATTAAGTATTTCTTTTATATCGTCTTCATAGGCAGAGATAAGTCCGATGGGGCATGTGCCCAATCCGAAATCGAAGGCTATAAGCGTTACATACCCGAGTATAATGCCAATATCCACCAGTCGGGCCTTTGAAAAAGAGTTATCGAGGCATATTATTATGGCAGTGGGTGCACCGTAAAAATTACAACTCCCTTCATTGATAAACCTACTGAATTCTACCCCTAATCTTTCAAGATAAGGGTTCATGAGTTCAAAAGAGGCAACGCCCCTTTTTGTAAACCTTTCCTCCAGGGGTTTTACATTTCCTGGACTGCATGAAATCTGTTTTTCTCTGTACGATTTTAAAAGCCTTCTGCTCAATCTTTCCTTTTCTTCACCGGATACAACATATAATTCCCATGGCTGAAGGTTTATTGCAGAGGGTGCCTTTATTGCATTTTTAATGATGTCTTCTATTATCTCCCGGGGAACCTCAACGGGTTTGAATGCCCTTATGCTCTTTCTTTCGTTTATTACCCTTAAAAGTTCCATCTGTCATTACCTCCAAATTAAGACTATTTATTTGAAAATAGCACATATGGAAAAGAAATTAAACAATTTTCAAAGCCTGAAAAATCCCCAGCTACGGTCAAGAAACCATAAAACACAGTTCCTAAATTTCAGACTTATTATTATCTTGACTTGTAGATTACGTTAAAGTTAAAAAAACTATCGTGAAATTTTTTAGTTTAAAATACGTCATATCTGTTTCTTTGATCACCTCTTTTATGGTGTTTTTTTTCTTTCATTACAGTCATGCCCAGCAAGAAAAAGGCCTTCCCAAACTCGTAGACTTGGGCGCCGATAGCTGCCTGCCCTGTAAACTTATGAAACCAATACTTAAAGAATTGCAGGCTGAATATGCAGACAGTCTAAAAGTAGAGGTATATGACATACACAAAAGACCAGATATAGGTAAAAAATATAACGTTCGGCTCATTCCAACCCAGATTTTTTACGACAAAGATGGGAAAGAACTGTACCGCCATATTGGTTTTATCTCTAAAAAAGAAATAATAAATACCTTTGAAAGATTCGGAATAAAATTAAAAAAATCCCCTCAAAAAAGATAACTTAAATTAAACATTTAAGGCCTTGTCTCATGTCTTACCCATTTGAGATAATCTTCACTCCCCATCACTATAGGGACGGCTATTATCTCGGGGACATCGTAGTGGTGTAAGGACTTTATGGTATCCTCAATCTGTTTATAGAGGCCTTTTTTGCTCTTTATGATGCAGATCCACTCGTTTGAGGTCTCTATTTTCCCCTGCCACCAGTATATGCTTTTTATAGGCCCCAATACCTGCACACATGCGGCAAGCCTTTCATTAATAAGCCTTTCCGATATTGTCTCTGCAACCTCGATTTTGTCTGATGTGGTATATATCTGTAAATACTCTTCCATATCTACACCCCTTAATCTATAAATTTTTCGATGTTATAATCTCATAGCATGTATTAATAATCTCGGTTAGACTGGGCATAAAAGAAATTTTATGAATAGATGCTTTAAGTCTTTCAATACCTGAGGGGATGTATTTTATGAAACCCTCTATCCCCCTTTTATAACCTAAATAACCATAAGCACCCAGCGCCTGCATGAGCCTCTGACACGATGCACACCAGAATAATAATTTAAAAGTCTCCAGATCTTTGTTTTTTTGAATTTGATTGTGGTAAAACTCGAGTAAATATTCTCTTTCAATATCAGAGAACACTACATACGGATCGTTTAAAATAGAGGCTAAATCGTAAAATGGGCTACCTATCCTCATACCCTGAAAATCAATAAAGTATGGCACACCATCCTTTACCATAATATTCTGAGATTGAAGGTCACGGTGGATAAGGGATTGGTTTGAGTTTAAAAGTTTTTCAATAAGCTCACCAAACTCCTTATTTAAGCCCTCATCAACGATTTTTCTATATTCAATACCGCACACATTTTTCACAAATTGCTCTAAAAAATAATTATGCTCCCATGCATATAAAGAGGCATCAAAGGGCTCCATCATCATAACCCTGCCAAAAGGGATTTCGGTTATGGCGTAACTATGCAATGTTTTTATGTTACTGAGTGTCTTTTCGTATAAAACCCTTCTTGTATCCCACGGTTTGTTTCTGAGCGTATACAAATCCATATCCCCTAAATCCTCTAACAGGATTAAATGTAAATCAGGATCGTGTCTATATACCTCCGGGACGTTTAAGGAGATCTTTTTTAAAAACCTTGCAATTTCTTCATAGAATGCATTTTCTCTTCGAATTGGGTCATAATGTATCAAGATTGCACTTTTATCCCCTGTCCATTTGACCCTATAAAATGTTCTGTCAGAACCCCTTGCAGAAAGTTTATGGATTTCAAAAGACAGGGTATCAGAAAAACCAAAGGTTTCTTTTACAAAACTACTAATTATCCTGTTATCCAGCATCGAACCCCTTAAATGACGATTTTAATCTAAAAAAGGCCTCCAGTGTGCCTGTATCATGCCAGACCCCTTCGTCTATTATAACGCCTCTGATAGAGCCTGGCTTTTCCTGGATTATCTTTAAAAAAACAGAAACTATAGATATTGCCTTTTTTTGCTCCACCCAGTCCAATATTTTTTTCTCAACGGCATAGATGCCTGTGAAAAGGCATGTTTTAACCCCTTTTCTGCCAAAGGTAAATCTCATATCTATAATATTTCCCTCTTCGTCTATTACTACGTTTTTATTGTGGCCTTCTGACCTCAAGACAAGGGTTGCTATAGATCTATGCTGGATGTGTGTTTCTATGAGTTTTTCCAAGGGTAGGTTGGTTATAATATCACTGTTATAACATATGATTGCCTCGTCATCTTTAAGAAGATCCTCGATGTTTTTTAAACCACCCCCTGTCTCAAGTAGAACCGGTTCATAGCGAAATACGATGGGTATATTTTTATAAACTTTTTCCGGAAATGCCTTTATAAACTTATCTGGCAGGTGATGGATATTTATGATAAATCTTTCGATACCTATGCCTTTTAAGTGTTCCATGGCATAAGTGATAATAGGCCTTCCGCCCATTTCAAGTAAAGGCTTTGGGGTCAAATCCGTTAATGGTTTAAGCCTAACCCCTTTTCCTGCACCTAGGATAAATGCTGTTTTAAATAGCGCCCTTTTCAATGATACCTCAATATATTTTAGTAAGCCCTGTGCCCGGAAAATAGTGCCTTAATATCTCTTCTGCCCTGTAACCTTTTAATGCCATAATGCCTGCCCCTATCTGGCAGAGACCCACGCCATGACCCCATCCTGCACCATAAAAGACAAATGCTTCAATATCACCAAAATCATTATATATGGTCTCAATTACAAAGGCGCTACTTAAAAGATGGGTGCGTGAGAGCCATCGCCTTATCTCAAGCTCTTTTCCAATCTTAATCGACTTTTTTGAGCCTTTTATCTCGATAAGAAAGATTCTTCCCGAAGCGCCCCTTTTTAATGGTTTAATCTCTTTTATCATACCTATGTCATAACCTGATTTTTCACCAATGATTTCTTCCAGTTCCTTTCTTGTGTATCTTATCTGCCATCTAAAAAAATCTTTTGTATGCATGTCAAAATCCGGTAATATCGTCCTTAAGGTCTCTATATCATTAACATTACAGAATGCATCCGGCTTAGAGCATATCCAGGACCTTGCATCATCTTCTGTTAGGATGGGATAAAAAGGCTTTTCTCCATCGTAGATACTTCTCAGATAAGGTATATCCACATCCTTCCACGCTGTTTTGTATGCCTCTGTGATGCCTCCACATGCCTTTGAATATCTTGTATCACATACGAGACCATTATAAGTAAGCACCACGCCTGAAGTCTCTTTAACAGCCCTTAGAGGATTCTCTGTTAAGATCTTTGTTATACCCTGATACCTCTGACAGTGGTCATCGGCACATACATCGTAGATGTCGTGGGATTCTTGCTCATACCAGCGAATGATTGTGTCTTCATCCATTGTAGATTCATCGTATAGGTCTTTTTGCGTTTTTTTTGTAGAAGGAATGTGATCTTTTTCCTTTAAGGTATATACAAGCCAGCTTCTGGATATTATGGCATGGGCCTTTAAAAATTCAATGGGCGCAGTACTTTTCATCTCAGATGAGACAACGCTTTCAAGATAGTCCTCAATCCCTATCTCGTTTATAATGGCAATTGTTCCATGAGGACGCATCTTTAATACAAGGTCACCCTTAAACGTCTGCCTCTCCTTTTTCTCCCAGTGAAATGTCTTACCTATCGAGACGTCAAAAACAGTAAAGGTGGCATCACCTCTATTTTTAAACCTTATCTCCTGTGCCTTATATATGGTATTTTTCTTTTCATCGAGGATGCTTATGTAATCCCTTATCGTAATAGCAAAAATCTTCCCTGTAATTTCTTTCCCGTTATCGATTATGAATGAACCGTCTAATAATATTGTAGCCTCAATCTGTTCATCCATGATGCCAACTCTAATGGTTGGGCAAGACTTTTGTGATAGATCAGAATAGGACAAATAAAAATCGGTGTTTTTTACCATAAAATGGCCTATCTTATCCTTTTTTTATTAATAAGTTATCCACTATCGGCAATATGCCCCTTATATCATCCACTATAAAGTGGGCACCTGCATCTTGAAAGGCTTGTCTTTTTGTCCTGCCTGAAAGGACACCAACGGTGATAACACCGGCCCTAAGGCCTGCAAGCACATCTGTGGGGTGGTCACCGGCAAGAATAGCATCTTCTGGCTTGACGGAAATGTTTTTTAAGGCATGATGGACATGTCTTGGGTCTGGTTTTACAAATTTTATATGTTCCCTTGTAGAGACACTGTGGATATATATTTTCATGTCAGGAAATACCTTATTTAAAACAGGCATGCAGGTTCTTGTTATAATACCCAATCTCATGCCCCTGTGCCTTAGACCCCCAAGGACATCCCTTGTGTATGGAAATAGATTTTTTCCTGTAGCAGCCTCAATTTCAAGTTCCATAAGCCTATTAAATGCCTTGTTAGAAAACATAGCCCCATCAATACCTATAAGATTTTCAATCTCGTATATCATCTCTATTACGTAAAGACTTTTAAGATGTTCTATCTTTCCCATATCTATGAATCCCTCTGCAACCTTTAGTATCTCTTCTCTTAATAACTGGAAATCAAGGGTTAGTTCTGTGAGGGTTCCATCGAAATCAAAGATTATGCCACTAATCATTGAAAAATTAACTGTTGGGAGGTTCTATTCTAATCCATTAAGTAATTTAAGCGGAAGCCTCTATCAACTCCTTAAGACTTCCGCTTAAAACTTACTATTTTCCGAGCTCAATCTTTTTTACACCCACCACATTAGGTAGAGACTGAATCTCCCTTATTACGTTGTCTTCCACATCTTTATCGAGATCCAGTAAAGATATGGCCATACCGCCAATAATCTCTCTGCCAAAATGCATGCCCCCTATATTTATACCCCTTATAAAAAACACATTTCCTATACTTGCAATCACACCTGGCTTATCATAATTGTAAATTAAAAGCATGTTTCCCTTTAAATCTGCCTCGAGGTAAATATTATTTATCTTGATAAGCCTTGGTTCTTTTTTACCGAATAATGTGCCTTCCACTGAATTTTGATTCTTTTCACCTTTTACAGTAATGGTTATAAGGGATGTAAAGTCTTCTGATTCCTTTGTTTTAATCTCCTTTACCTTTATGTCTCTACTTTTTGCCACAATGGGTGCATTTACATAATTTACACCTTCCAGCTGTTGTGTAAGGATATTTTTTAATATCCCCTGGGTAAGAACCTTTGTATCAAACTGAGATACATCACCCATATACTGGATCTCAATAGCCTTTATGGGAAAATCTGTAATAGAGGAAACAACAGAGGCGAGATTTTCCGAAAGCCTCAAATACGGTCCAATCTGCCTTGCCATCTCAAGGGAAATGGAAGGTGCATTGACACTGTTTTTTATAACACCAAACTTAAAGAAATCCACAATCTGATGGGCAATGTCTATGGCTACTTTATCTTGAGCCTCATGCGTTGATGCCCCAAGGTGGGGTGTGCACACTGTCTTGTCGGATAAGACAAGGGGGTTATCAGGCGGTGGTGGCTCCTGCTCAAACACATCAAGGGCAGCGCATGCCACATGCCCAGTCTCAAGGGCCTCTAAAAGGTCTTTCTCATTGACAATAGGACCTCTTGCCACATTTATGATGATTACGCCCTTTTTCATCTTCGCAATAGTATCTCTGTTTATGAGATTCCTTGTATCTTTAACAAGAGGCACATGTATTGCAATAAAGTCACTCTCTTTTAGAAGAGTATCAAAGTCAACAAGCTCAATCCCTTTGCTTTCTGCAAATTCTTTTGATACATATATATCATAGGCAATAACCCTCATGCCAAGGCCGAGTGCCTTTTCTGCCACAAGGCTACCGATATTACCGATGCCAATTACGCCTAATGTCTTTCCGTAAATTTCAATACCCATTAAGGCCTTTTTCTCCCATTTACCCTGTTTCATGGTTCTATCGGCAAGAGCAATCTTTCTTGCTGCGGCAAACATAAGGGCTATGGAGTGCTCAGCTGCGGCAAGGGCATTACCCTGAGGGGTATTCATGACAATAATACCCTTTTCTGTTGCTGCTGCCACATCTACATTGTCTACACCAATGCCTGCCCTTCCTATAACCTTTAGTCTATCTGCCTTTTCGATAATCTCCCTTGTTGCCTTTGTGGCGCTTCTCACTATAAGGGCATCGTATTCGCCGATAATCCCTTTTAATTCTTCTGCCTTTAAGCCCACCTTAACATCTACTTCGAGATTGTTAGATTTAAGGATGTCAATGGCTTTATCAGACAGCTGATCTGCAATGAGGACCTTCATGTTTCTCTCCTTTTCTGTTTCCTTTTTAACATCAACTTTCACAAGTCTTTTAAACAATCTACGGCCTTTGCCACACCCTTACCCATCTCGAATTTATAACCCAGGTCTCTTAAGGTAAATTCAAGGGCAGCAATTGCCGTTATCACGTCGTATTTGTCTGCATACCCTAATGTGGCAATCCTGAATATCTTTCCCTTCAACTGGTCCTGTCCGCCGGCACCGGTCAC
>CAZJOP010000067.1:0-10481 GCA_964547695.1 uncultured Syntrophorhabdaceae bacterium | reverse complement strand
AACCTTCTGTAAAACTGGCATTTATGTTAAACAAAAAAACAAAAAATTACAATATTATAATAAGATACGTTTGTCGAGGGCTCTGTATTGAATGGCCTCTAATATGTGGGGCTCTTCTATAAATTCTCTTTCATCGAGATCGGCAATGGTTCTTGCTACTTTTAAGATCTTGTGGTATGCCCTTGGGGAAAGTCCGTATTTTTCTATGGCCTTTTCCAGTAATCTATTTCCTCCTTCAGTGAGTACACAGTATTTTTTCAGCATCTTTGTCGTCATCTGTCCATTGCATACAATCACTTTATCTTTAAACCTCATGGTCTGAATCTGTCTTGCCTTAAGCACCCTCTTTCTTATATCAAAAGAGCTTTCTTCCTGCCTGTTTTCAGATAATTCCCTTATGGAAACAGGGGGCACTTCTATGTGAATATCGATTCTATCCAGCAGGGGACCTGAGACCCTGGATCTGTATTTTCTTATCTGGGTGGCACTGCAGATGCAGGCCCTCCTTGAATCACCGAAATATCCACAGGGACATGGATTCATGGCAGCAACGAGCATGAATCTTGCAGGGAATGTGACAGATTGACTTACCCTGGATACGGTTACAAAGCCATCTTCCATGGGCTGGCGTAATGAATCTAACACATTTCTTTTAAATTCTGGAAACTCGTCTAAAAAAAGCACACCATTATGGGCAAGGCTTACCTCCCCCGGTCTTGGCACATGCCCACCGCCTATTAACCCTGCATCGGATATGGTATGATGGGGTGCCCTGAAAGGTTTTTCCAGGACTATAAACTTTTCAGCATTCAGTAACCCTGCAATGCTGTGTATCTTTGTAGTCTCCATTGCCTCTTCATAGGTTAATTCAGGCAGGATGGTGGGGAGTCTTCTTGCAAGCATGGTCTTACCTGAACCAGGTGGCCCTATCATTAAGACATTGTGGCCACCGCTTGCCGCAATCTCCAGTGCCCTTTTTGCATGGGTTTGACCCTTTATGTCGGAAAAATCAAGGCCTTCTTCGTGGGATAAATCTTTAAATGAAAATTCACTGGGAGGAAATTCCTGTAAATATCCCTCACCTTTTAAAAAATGAATAATTTCAAGAATATGGGATGCGCCGTAGACGTGAATATCCTTTACAAGGGATGCCTCTTTGCCGTTTTCAACAGGCACTATTATATTTTTAATCCCTTCTTTTGCAGCAAGCATTGTAATGGGAAGAACACCCCTTATAGCCTTTATACTCCCATCAAGGGAGATTTCACCGGCAAGAAAATAATCCTTAGCCTTTTCAGGCTTAACAATGCCCATAGAGGCCAGAATCCCAATTGCTATAGGCAGGTCAAAGGATGATCCTTCTTTTCTCATATCTGCCGGTGCCAGGTTTACTGTGATCCTGTCGCTGGGGAATTCAAAGCCGGCATTTTTTATGGCAGATCTTACCCTCTCCTTACTCTCCTTTACCGATGCCTCAGGTAGACCTACTATATTGAAAGACGGAAGTCCATAGGTTATATCCACCTCCACCTCTATAACTTTTCCATTAATCCCGTATAGGGTTGCAGTAATGATCTTTGAAATCAATGTCTTACTTTATCTTTATTTTCTAAATTTCCTTGCAATCTCTCTCACATCCTGTGCCCTTTCTCTATCGCAGACAAGCACACCTTCCCCTGAGGCAACTACAACGAGATTGGATACACCTATTACACCGATATCTATCCCTTCACTAAAGATAACAGAATCTCTTACATCTTTTAAAACTGTGTTGCCACGGTTGAAATTTCCGTTCTCATCAGTCTCCATAACCCTAAGCAGTGCCTGCCATGTCCCTATATCATCCCATATAAAATCACCCTTTAGCATCAACACGTTATCGGCCTTTTCCATAACACCGTAGTCTATGGACTTCTTCTCAAAACCCCAGTATATCTCTTCTATTTCTTCCCATCTTCTTTTTTCTATAGCATCTTTAATCTTTATCAGTCCAGAAAATAACTCAGGCATATGTCTTTCTATGGCATTTAGAATAGATTGAAGGCTCCAGACAAAAATACCTGCGTTCCAGTAAAAATTTCCGTCCTTTAAATATTCAATGGCAGTCTTAAGGTCAGGTTTTTCAACAAACTTTTCCACCCTGTAACAATTTATCCCATTATAGGTGTCAAAGATCTCATGTGCCTTAATATATCCGTATCCGGTTTCGGGTCTTAATGGTTTAATGCCTATGGTTATAAGATAATTACCCTTTTTTGCAAATCTCACGCTATTTATCAATGTTTCGTTAAATCTTTCTGCATCCACTACATAGTGGTCTGCCGGAAGGGTAATCATCACACCTTCTTTTACTTTTGATAGTAGTTGTATTGCTGAAAAGCCTATGCAGGCTGCCGTGTCCCTTCCTTCAGGCTCTACAATAAAATTTTCTTCCGGTAACGAGTTGAGCTGCCTTATTGCAACATCAAGATGCCTTTTACCCAAAACCACATAGATTTTTTCAAAGGGTAAAAACTTGTTTATCCTTTCTACGGTCAGCTGGATGAGAGATTTGTCATCTAAGATGGGGACAAAAGGCTTTGGTGCATCATCGGTGCTTATGGGCCAGAACCTTTCTCCCTTTCCCCCTGCCATAATAACCACGTATGTATCAATAAGCAGATCCTGCATCTTTTTCACCCTTTCAGTCGAGATATTTTAATATATTTGGCAGTATCTCCGATGCAGTGCCCTGTAAAAAATAGTCTGTAATTGAATGGGTAAAGGGTGTACTGTCGATGTTAATTTCTACGATTAAGGCACCGTTTGATTTTGCCTGATAGGGGATGTCCGCAGCAGGATATACCACACCTGAGGTGCCAATAACAAACATGACCCTGCATTTATTTGCCTCATCGTGAGCCCTTATCATTGCCGACATGGGTATCCCTTCACCGAAAAATACAACATCAGGTTTCAATGCCTGATCGCACCTTTCACATTTAGGATAGGGGGTAATCTTTATTACATCTCGTTCAAAAGGCACCCTTTTAGAACAGTTCACACATATAAGCCATCTATGATTTCCGTGATATTCAATTACATTCGTATTTCCTGCCAGTTGGTGTAATCCGTCTACATTCTGGGTAATAACTGCCTTTAAAAATCCCTTTTTTTCAAGCTCGCTTAATGCCAGATGTGCCGGGCTCGGAGAAGCATTAAATATGACCTCTGCCATCTCCCTCAACATGACCCACACCTTTTCAGGATTTCTCCTAAAAGCGCTGATATGGGCATATTCCATGGGATCATACTTCTCCCATAACCCCTGGCCTCCTCTGAATGCCGGGATACCGCTATCTACAGAAATACCTGCGCCAGTAAAAGCCACAACATAACCCTTTTCTTTTATATATGCTGCAATCTCTTTAAATTTATCCATTATAATTGTGCCTCCCTCTTGCTAAAAAGCATTTCAAACAGATTTCCATCCCTTTTTTATATCCTTAAAGGCAGGAACTATGCCAAACCCATCCGCCTTTTTTATGGCCCTCTTTATTGCCTCGGCAATGACAAAATCACTTAAAACACCCACCTCGTTTATATCAGCCTCCATGTTACCCAGTGACAATGCAAAGATGAGGTCACCGTCAAATGTTGTATGAACAGGGTTTATGGTCTTCATCAAACCACCCTGGGCTATCTGGGCAACCTTTGTAATATCCCTTTTATTAAAACGGGCATTTGTTGCCACCACAGCAAGGGTAGTATTTACAAGCCCGAACTGTTTCTTTGTAATCCCCTGTTTAAGACATTTTGCAGTATCTGCAAACTTCATACTGTCCGGGCCAATGCGTGCACCTGCAATGATCTTACCGGTTATATTGTCTATGATGTCACCAAAGGCATTTACAACCACAATGGCACCAACAATTAAACCTTTGGGCATTATTACACTGCTTGTTCCAATGCCCCCTTTCATTGCCCTTGGTAAATCGAATAGCTTTCCCACCGTTGCACCTACCCCTGCACCTACACTGCCCTCTTCGAATGTCTTTTTTGCATTGAGACATGCCTTATAACCCATATCTGCAGTGGGTCTTGCCTTTGCATCACCGAATAAAAGGTCGAATATAACCGCTGTAGGGACAATGGGTATCTTTGTAACACCCACATCAAAACCTATGTTTTTCTCTTCAAGGTATCTTACAACACCTGAAGCAGCATCAAGGCCAAAAGAACTGCCACCACACAGCAGGATTGCATGCACCTGCTCTACCACATGGCTTATGTTTAAAGAATCTATCTGTCTTGTCCCAGATGCACTGCCTCTTATATCAATCCCGCATACTGCACCTTGTTCGCAGAGAATAACAGTGCAACCAGTATAACCTGTAAAATCAGAGGCATGACCAACCGTTATGCCTTCAATGTCTGCAATGGAATTAAACATAATAGGCAGAACCTATTTTATCATAACATATACTTTTTTAATTTTTCAGAGTAGCCTGTCTGGTTTTTCATCTCAAGCTTCATTTTTTCGAGCTTTTCCCTTATTTCTTCGTATTTGATACTCAAAATTTTACATGCCAGTATTGCAGCATTTTTCGATGCATCGATGCCCACTGTGGCCACAGGAATGCCCTTTGGCATCTGCACTATGGAAAGGAGGGCATCCACGCCGTTTAAAACCCCACCGCTTAAAGGCACCCCTATTACAGGTAAGGTGGTATGGGATGCTATTACACCGGGAAGATGGGCTGCCATGCCAGCAAAGGCAATGATGACCTCAAAGCCTTTTTCTCTTGCCTTTTTCGCATGGTCTATGGTCTTTTCAGGTTGACGGTGTGCCGAAGATATGTCGATCATAAAGGATACGCCCATATCTTTTAAAAAGCCGATGCAGTCTTCCACCTTTGGTAAATCGCTTTCGCTACCTATAAGTATCAGTATCTTCGGTTTGTCCATCTCATTCCTCCTTGTTGTCAGAAATTATTTAAGCCCCCTTTTAAACCCATACCAACATTAATTATAACTTCACATATATATTTAATTATGTCAAATTATGTCAAGATAAAAATAAATCTCCTCTCGAGCCTATTATCCATAGGATATTTTCAGACTAAATTTACAGCTAAACCTTTAATTTGTGTTGTCAAAAAGAAATAAATAGTTTATAAAATGTTAGATGAAGCCTTTAAAACAGATAATATGTGTGATTTTCTTTTTAATACTTGCATCTTCATCCTATGCCCAAGGTCCTGCCTCTGATAAAGACGATATCTCTGCTTTGTCTTATCTTCTTGTAGAAGAAGACACATGGAGGATCATAGACGGGAGGGATTACCATAGGCCGTTGCCACCGGCAAGTACCACAAAGGTGCTGACCACTATTATTGCCATCGAAACATTAAAAGGTAACGAAATTATAAAACCTGATAGGGGTGTCCTTAAAATACCGAGAAGTAAGCTAAATCTGAAGCCAGGTAAAGGTTATAGGGCCCAGGAGCTTATAAAAGGCACCATGATTGAATCGGCAAACGATGCTGCCTATGCACTGGCCACATACATAGCAGGTTCTGAAGAAAACTTTGCCGCCTTGATGAATGAAAAGGCGAAAAAATTGGGTGCCCATCACACAAATTTCAGAAATGCATCAGGCTTGTATGCCCCGGATCAGTTTACCACATGCTATGATCTTGCCTTAATCTTTAGATACGCATTATCAAATCCAGTGTTTACCGAGATAGCGAGGACAAAATATTTTTTCTTCAATGAGGGGAAAAAAACTATAAGGTATCAAAATCATAATAGATTTCTATTTTGTTTCGAGCCTACCATAGCAGGCAAGACAGGCTATACCAGTGCATCAAGGCACAGCTATGTAGGTGCATTCGAAAAAGACGGAAAGACATACATACTCACCATATTAGGCAGTGAAGACAAATGGGCAGATGCCGTTAAGATCTTAAAAATCCTATACGATAAAGTCCCTACCGATGATGAATTAAGGCTTGCAAAGTCAAGCGCTTTTGTCCTTACTTCATACAAACATACAAAGCCCAAAAAGGTGGTCCTGAAAAAATCTAAACTAAAACTTAAAGCCAAAAAGATTAAGAAAGCCCATAAAAGACACATATGAACCTGAAAAAGGGATACTTTTTTGTCTTTTTAGTCACGTTTTTCATTGTGATTCCCATTTTTGTCTTTGGCTTGACTGCAGAAGAAGAAAAAAAATATGGTAGCCAGATCTACAACGAGATTACAAGGTCAACGACCATAAACAGTGATCCCTATATTTCAATGCATGTGAGGCAGATAAAAGAAAGGCTGGAATCTATTGTTAACATGCCTTTTAATGTGGTGGTAACGATCATTGATTCACCCACAATGGATGCCTTTGCAACAATAGGTGGCTACGTATATATTACAACAGGTCTTATAGCCCAGTGTGAGAAAGAAGAAGAACTGGCAGGTGTTATTGCCCATGAGTTCGCCCATATCTACAGAAGACACATAGCCAAACGATACGAAAAGGAAAAATATATAAATATCGGCATGTTAAGCTCCATTGCCCTTGCCATGCTTGCCCCTAATCCAAAGGCGAAAGAGGCGATACTTACAACAGGCATTGCCTCTGCCCAGTCAATGGCCCTTAAATATTCCAGGGAAGACGAAGATGAGGCAGACAGTTTTGGTTCTAAATTTGCCGACAGCGCAGGTTATGGTGGTTTTGGTATAGCTGAATTTTTAAAAAAATTAAGGCTTTCCGGTACAGATAAGACACTGCCCCAGTATCTATTAACCCATCCCTACCACGAGGAGAGGATAATAAAGCTCGAAGGCCTCTGGAAAGACAGAAAAACCATACACGATTCGCCTTTATTCCCATTTATTATTATCAGGGCTAAATTTGCAAATACAATAGGCGGTGATCAATCAGACGACATATGGATAAGCAGATTTCAGAAAGATAGGGATAATCCTGTTTTGGCATACGGGGCATACCTTGTGTATTTAAGGAAGGGCAAGATTAAAGAGGCCCTCACTGCAGCATCAAGCATAATCTCTCCGGTAAGAGACCTTTTATACGGAGAGGCCCTCACTGCAGCCGGAAAATTTAAAGAGGCAATTGAAATATTAAAAAGCATAAAGCAGGACTCTGATTGGTATCCTATCTCAAAAATTTTTCTTGCGAAGGCATACGAGGGTCAGGGTGATATGGCTCAGGCTTTAAACGAATGGGGTGAACTGATTAAATTCGGTGATTCATATCCGGAGATATTCTATAGATTTGCCATGTTATCGGGAAGGATGGGTTTAGAGGCAAGGGGTTTTGAGTATCTGGGTAGATATTATTTAACCATCGGCAGGGTTGAACAGGCAAAGACAAATTTAGAGAAGGCAGTTGCAAGATACGGAATAAATTCAAGGGAAGCAAAAGAACTCCTTTTAATACTCGACAATATAAAGAAAAGATAACCGTCAATAAGTGCTTTTAAAAATGGAATATAAATTAGGTCAAACACACAGGTGGAGCTACTTTTATATCCACGAGATTGAAAAAAAGGGATTAAAACACGGATTTTTTACAGGCTCCTGCCCTGATGTGATACATACAGACGATGATAGAGAGAAATTTTTAAACACATTTCTTTTAAAAGACGTAATAGTGCTGAATCAAGAACACGGTGATACAATACACATCATAAAAGACAATGAAAAACCTAAAATAGGGGACGGACTTATTATCACAAAAAAGCACATAGGGTGCATTATAAAGACTGCTGACTGCTTACCTGTGATGCTCTACGATGCCCATAAAAGTATTGCCGGTATCATCCATGCAGGCTGGCGTGGCACTGCAAAAAAGATTACAGAGAAGGCAGTGCACATAATGAAAGATCTGGGTTCTGAGCCAGATAAAATAGAGGCAATCTTAGGTCCATCGATAAACAGCTGTTGCTATACAGTAGGTGAGGAGGTATACAGCATATTTCTTGAAAACGGCTTTTCTGAAAACGTTTTCAAAAGAGACAACAAAGGTCTTTTTCTTGATTTGCGGCAGGCAAATATGGAGCTTCTAAAAAAGGCGGGGGTATTTCAAATATATAACATCCATATCTGCACCTGTTGCACAGAAAGGCTATTTTACTCATATCGCAGGGGCGACAGGAACAAAAGACAAATAAACTTTGTTTCTCTTTCATAATAAAGTATAATTAAAACAAAAGGTTAAGACGTGAAATATAAGAAAGAATTTACAATATCCATCGTTGTCCTTTTCGTATTTGCCATACTCATCTATCTTGAGACCCAGCTACCCTTTTTTAAAAAATTTCTCCCTGTTGATGAGAACAAGCTTATAGTTATTATCCTCAACATTAACCTCCTTTTAATCCTTCTTCTTATTTTTCTTATAACAAGGACCATTGTAAAGAATTATATAGAGAAAAAAAGGGGTATCTGGGGTGCCAGGTTAAAGACAAAGCTTACTTTTACCTTACTTTTTATATCCATTATACCCTCCTTTTCTCTCTTTGTGTTGTCTACAGGCTTTTTCAATATTAGCATGGAGAGGTGGTTTAGCCAGAAGATAGAAGAAACCCTCGACAATGCCATTGAGATATCTCAGTTTTATTACGATAATCTATTTCAACGGTATGAGACCATAGGTCTATCCATTTCACAGGAAATAAAAAAGGGTGGATTATTAGAGGATAAAAAAAGGCTTGAATCATTCCTTAAGGGAAAGACAAAACAGAAATCGTTTTCTTTTTATTCCGTCTATGACGGTGAACACCGAATGCTTTTAGGCAACATGCCCGATGATGCAAGGTCTTTCATTTCTACAAAACTAAAGGCAGCAGAAAAGAAAACACACATAAGGCTTATTGTGCCTTTAAAGAAAGGGGAGCTTGTTGTAGCCGGGATAAATATCTACGGAGATGAAAATAGAAATAACATGTTTTTGTTTATCGGTGACGCTATAAATGTCAAGGGAGAACAAAGGCTAAAGGCTATCTCAGAGTTTCACAGAGAATTCAAGGAATCAAGGACTTTTAAGAAGATTTTAAAATATAGCTTTATCATACCCTTGTTTCTCACCACCATCATCACCATATTCTTTTCTGTCTGGGTTGGTATAAAGATTGCCAATGAAATAACAACGCCAATAGAAAAGGTCAAAGAAGGGGCCTCTATTATTGCAAAGGGTAAATTCGACATTACCCTTGAAGAAAAAGGCAAAGATGAGATAGGCACCCTTGTAAGTGCCTTTAACAGTATGGCAAGGGAATTAAAGATTGCAAAAGAAGAGCTGGAAGAAAAAAGAAGATACATTGAAGTTATACTGGACAATGTGGCTACAGGTATCATCTCCACAGACAACAAAGGCAACATAGTGCTTTTAAACAGGGCTGCCAGGGATATATTAAATATACAGGGCAATGAGTGGATAGGAAAACCCCTCAAAAAGGTCTTTGGTTCAGATTTAAAACAGGCCATGAAGTCTTTTTTAAAGGAGGCCAAGGGCATATCCGATAACAGGGTTGTGGTAAAAGAGATGAGGTTGAAATTAAAAAACGATATTACATACATCAGGGCTTCCCTCACCACCCTTAAGGATGAATATAAAAACATTGAAGGTTTTATTATTGCCTTTGACGATATTACCCATTTTGTAAGGGCTGAAAAGCTTGCCACATGGCGGGAGGTAGCAAAAAAACTCACCCATGAGATAAAAAATCCCCTAACACCCATAATGCTTTCTGCAGAGCGGATAAGGCGAAAATTTCTTTCTGTTTTAGAAGGCAAAGACAAAGAAATTATTGATGAAACCACATCGGTTATCATAAAATCCGCAGATGAGATAAAAGGCATTGTAAACGAACTCACGAAATTAACCCAGTTATCCAGGACAAAAGGCATGGACAATATAAACGAAATAATAATAGAGACCATAAATATCTATAAAAACCTTTTCCCCAACATTGATTTTAAATTTTTTGAATCAAATATACCCATGTGTACCATAGACAGAGAGGGTATCAAAAGGGTAATGGTCAACCTTATAACAAATGCGGCAAAGGCAATAGGAGAAAGTAAAGGAACAATCGAAATATCAACAAATTATAGCGTAAACAAGAATAACGTAATCATAAGGGTTGCCGATAGTGGTTGCGGTATAGCTGATGAAGACAAAGAAAAGATTTTTGACCCGTATTTTACAAAAGACAAAGATGGCACAGGATTAGGTCTTGCCATAGTCCAGTCCATTATCCTTGAACACAATGGAAGGATATACGTGGAAGACAATAAACCAACAGGCACCTGTTTTGTAATCGAAGTGCCTGTCGTAGAGGCATAAAACAGTTCGCCACCAAACTAATTCTTGCATTATTTACAATCATTATGTTATGTTAAGAAAAACGGGGCGTGGCGCAGCATGGTTTAGCGCGCTTGCCTTGGGAGCAAGAGGTCGCTGGTTCAAATCCAGTCGC
>CAZJOP010000066.1:7227-10523 GCA_964547695.1 uncultured Syntrophorhabdaceae bacterium | reverse complement strand
TATCTATAGGCCCTGTATCTTATGCCCAGGATAAGATACAGATCAAGATTTCAAACTGGTTTCCTGTTGGTGTAGCTCAGGACAAGCTGTTAAAGGAATGGGGAGAGGATTTGGAAAAAAGGACAAACGGCAGGGTAAAGGTGAGCTACTATGCGGCAGGAACCCTAATACCTGCACCTCAATCCTATGACGGTGTTGTAAAGGGTATTGCAGATGTAACACAGCACGTGGCAGGTTACACGGTAGGAAGGTTTCCCATGATGGAACTCATTGATTTGCCCTTAGGTTATCCAAGCGGGACCGTTACTACAAAACTTGCCAACGATTATTACAAAAAATTCCAGCCTAAAGAGATGGATCAAGTAAAGGTATTATGGTTTCATGCCCAGGCACCGGGTATCCTTCATACAAAATCAAAACCTGTTTATAAACTCGAAGACCTAAAGGGTTTAAAGATAAGGACATTTGGCTCCAATGCAAAACTTATGTCCTATCTCGGCGGCACACCTGTGGCAATGCCCATGGGTGATGTTTATGATGCCCTTTCAAAGGGTGTGGCAGATGGCCTTCTTGCATCATATGAGACCATGGAAAACTGGAAATTCGCAGATTTTATAAGGTATTCCACAGAATGCTATGATGTGGCTTATACGGCACTCTTTTTGGTGATTATGAACAAGAACAAATGGAACTCACTGCCAAGTGATATAAAGGATATCATAGATAAGATGAGCGTAGAATATATAAACAAATCGGCAAAGATGTGGGATGATATTGCAGAAAGCGGGAAAAAGGTGCTTTTAAGCAAAGGTGGAAAGATTATCACCCTTTCAAAGGAAGAGCAGGCAAAATGGGTTGCCAAGGCAAAACCCCTATTTGAAGAATATGCAAATAATGTGGAGAAAAAGGGGCTTCCTGGCAAAGAGGCGATTAAATACATCCAGGATTATGTAAGTAAATACAAAAAATAAGGGATTTTAATAAAACCTCCAGGGTATTACCTCTGGAGGTTTTATTTTAAATGTATTTAAAGCGTATTTAAGCATAATTAAAAAAGGCATATGAGGAGGATTTATGGGAGGCTACTATAAATTTATATCATGGCTAAGCAATTTTATCTTCTGGATTTCAGGCTGTATTCTCGTATTTATGATGATGATTACAGTGAGTGATGTAATATTGAGATATTTTTCAAAAAGTATTGCCGGCACCTACGAACTCGTCTCTTTTGCCGGTGCATTGCTTGTAGGCTTTGCCATAGCAAGGACAACCCTTGACGAAGGTCACGTCTTTGTTGACCTTTTAATAGATAAAATCGGAGAGAGGGGAAAAAATTTCTTTCGATTCATAACAAAGATTGCCGGCGGTATTTTATTTGTGCTTATGGCCTGGTCTTTTTATGACAAAGGAAACGAACTTTTTGCATCAAACGAAGTATCCATGACACTCCATATACCGTTTTATCCTGTAGCATACGGGCTTAGTTTATGTGCCATCATAGAGGCCTTTGTTCTCTTTTCAGAATCGTTTAAAAATTTTGTTGTAAAAAAGTAATTAAGAGAGGAGCAGGGAGATGAGCGAAATAACTATAGGCATAATAGGTTTGATAGTGCTTTTAATTATGTTCTTAACGGGCATGGAAATGGCCTTTCTTATGGCAGCGATCGGTTTTATAGGTATCTGGATACTCGGAGGGTTCCAAACTGCTGTTGGAATGCTCGCAAATGATTTTTTAGATGCCCTGGCCTCTTATGGTTTAACTGCAATACCACTTTTTATTTTTATGGGTCAGATTGCATTCAATGCAGGTATTGCAAAAAGACTTTACGATTCGGCACACAAATTTTTAGGACACATCCCTGGAGGACTGGCAGTTGCCACTGTGGCAGGGGCAACAATATTTAAGGCAATATGCGGTTCTGTTGCTGCCACATCAGCCACCTTTGCAAGTGTGGCAATACCTGAGATGGATAGATTCGGATACAGTAAAAAATTATCTACCGGTATTGTGGCAACAGTAGGGACACTGGGTGTATTATTACCACCAAGTACAATACTAATTATCTTCGGTATAATAACCAATCAATCCATTGGAAAATTATTCCTTGCCGGCATTTTACCGGGATTGATTATGGCCATATTCTTTATGGTTATTATCTTCGGCTGGTCAAGGATAAACCCTAATATAGGGCCTAAAAGCGATAAATTTCCCATGAAAGAGAGAATAAAGACATTGCCCAGTATCATTGGACCTATAATAATATTTTTTCTTATAATTGGTGGTCTCATGAAAGGTATATTTACACCAACTGAGGCCGGTGCAGTGGGTGCCTTTGCAGTGCTTCTACTTTGCATGTTTAGAAAAGAATTCGGTTTAAAGGGACTAAAAAAATCAATAGAAGAGTCTGTCAGAACCACTTGTATGGTGCTTATGCTTGTGGCATCCTCTAATATTTTAGGCCATTTTGTTGCCTTGTCTAATATATCCCAGGCAACTGCCCAGTGGGTTGCCGAACTCCATGTTCACAGGGCTATAATTGTAATAGTAATATTTCTCATCTACCTTATCGGTGGTTCTTTTATGGATGACCTTGCCTTTATGATCCTTGCCACACCCATCTTCTTTCCTATTATGACCAATCTCGGTTATGACCCACTATGGGCTGGCATTATGATAGGCCTTACGGTTTGTGTGGGTTCTGTGATTCCGCCTGTGGCCATGTGCGTATTCATTGTTAAGAACATTACAAAAACACCTATAGGAGTAATATACAGCGGTGTCTATCCCTTTCTGATTTCAATGATTATGGTCGTGATTTTACTTTTTCTCTTTCCCGAGCTTGCTACTTATCTACCCAGTGTTTTGATGAAGTGAACCTTATGGCAGGTTGATTAAATAAAAAAATATTTGTGATTTATAAGGGTATGAAGGAAGGGGTAAAAAATAATTCCCCCCTACCCTGTCAGTTTATAAGTAAATGGGAGGATAAAATATGGTAGTAGGTGATATGATTATAAGAAATGCGAGAAAATACCCTGAAAAGATAGGCATTGTATCAGGGGATAAACGTTTTACTTTTAAGGCTATTAATCAAAGGGTAAACGGTATTGCAAATAGCTTGATTAAAATGGGCATCGAAAAGGGTGACCGTGTGGGTGTTTTGGTCCATAATTCCCATCAGTTTATAGAAATCTACTTTGCTACGGCAAAAACAGGCGGCATCTTCTGCCCTTACAACAATCATTTAAAAAAAGGTGAATTAAAGGACATATTAGAATATTCCACGCCTCGCTTT
>CAZJOP010000066.1:0-7127 GCA_964547695.1 uncultured Syntrophorhabdaceae bacterium | reverse complement strand
GCAGGTGTAATAGATCTAAGGGTTGACTACGATGAACAGGCATTGATAACCTTTCCCATGTATCATGTAGCATGCGAAGATAATATTGTAAGACATTCATTTATGCCCAACACTATTCACATAAGACGTGAAGGCGGATTTAATGCGGTAGATGTGCTATCGTATATAGAAAAAGAAAAGATTACAAGGTGTCAGATGGTGCCTACCATGATACATACACTCCTTCAGACCCCGGATATAGAAAAATTTAATTTAAGTAGCCTTAAATTGATTTTGTATGCCGGTGCACCCATGCCCGTTGAATTATTAAAAAATGCATTGAAGGTCTTCAAATGTGGTTTTGCTCAGCTTTATGGTCAGACGGAAAGCGGGCCATTTACTACTGTATTGAAACCTGAAGACCATATACTCGATGGCTCAGAAAAGAAAATACAGAGACTTGCATCTTCTGGAAGGGCTGTGCTCAACTACGAGGTCAGGATAGTGGACGAAGACGGTAACGATGTAAAAACTGGTGAAGTGGGCGAAATTATAGTGAGAAGCGAATCCATGATGAAAGGTTATTGGAATATGCCTGAAGAAACGGCAAAAAAACTGCGTAACGGATGGCTGTATACAGGGGACTTGGGCAGGATGGACGAGGACGGATATATCTATATTGTTGAAAGAAAAAACGATATGATAATAAGCGGTGGGGTAAACATCTACCCGAGAGAGATTGAAGAAGTCTTGTATAGACACCCTGCTGTTTCTGAGGTATCTGTAATAGGCGTCCCCGATGAACACTGGGGAGAGGTGCCAAAGGCAATTGTCGTGTTAAAAGAAGGCAAAACAGCAACAGAAGAAGAGATCATAAAATTTTGCGGTGAACACCTTGCAGGATATAAAAAGCCAAAATCAGTAGAATTCTGGAAGGAATTGCCCAAAAGCCCACAGGGAAAGATATTGAAAAAAGAGATAAGAGAAATCATAAAGAAAAGAACTTAATCTATATTCCAATCCCAATACATACCCACTTTTGGGGATCATTTTAAAAAAAGACCGCAAAAGTGGGTATAATCCCCTATCCTGCTGGACTTCTAAATCATCTAAGAATCCATCCCACTGATTGATAAAAATTTATTTTTTTTCTTGACAAAAATTAAATTATATTTAATAATTTTTAAAAATATTTAATACTGGTTAAGTTTTATGGACATCGGGAATAAGATTAAAGAGCTGAGGATTTCAAAGAACCTCACCATCAAACAGCTTGCTGAACTTGTAGATTGCACCCCTTCCCTTATATCCCAGCTTGAGAGAGGAAAAACAGATCCTTCCATTTCCATGCTGAAAAAGATTGCAGATGCATTAAAAGTAAACATTGTTGATTTTTTCATGCCCGGTTTTGAAGACAATGATGTAATTACAAGGGTTGAAGACAGAGTTGACATCCAGTTAAAAAGATGGGATGCAAAGATACAATCCCTTGTAAAGACAGTAAGAAATAAAAAGATGCAACCCTTTTATACGGTCATAAAAAAAGGTGGCGGGTCTCACGGTATGTATTCCCATGAAGGCGAGGAGTTCGGATACATTATTCAGGGTCAGATGGACTTAATACTAAATGATAAAATCTTTACCATAAAGGAAGGTGAAAGCTTCTATTTTTCGTCAAAGGTGCCCCACAATTGGGGAAATAGTGGCGATAAAGACGTGATTGTATTATGGGTGATTACCCCTCCCACATTCTAAAAGGGAGAATTGACTATGCTTGACTATTTTTTCTTATTTACTCACCTAAACTCAAATCAAGGAGGCAATAATGCTAAAAGAAGGTTTCAAGGCTGATTACGGACGATTAAAATTTTTTATAAACGGAGAATGGGTAGAATCTAAATCACATAAAATATTCGATGACACAGATCCAGGCACAGGTGAAACAATCGCCCAGGTGCCCGTAGCCCTTGAAGAAGAGGTGGATAGAACAATTGAGGCTGCCTACAATGCATTTAAAAAATGGCGGAACGTTCCTTTCAGGGATAGGGCAGACTACATCAACAGATTAAGGGCTTCATTCGATGAAAACCACGAAATCCTTTCAAAAATACTTACCCAGGATCATGGAAGGCCAATAAGCGATTCAAGAGGGACTATAGATAGATGCATTGAAAATATAGAGAGCGCAAGCGGTGCCATGTACAGTTTCTATAAAGGTGAATACGTTGAGCAACTCGCAACCGGCATAGACTGTTATATGATGTGGGAGCCTGTGGGCGTATTTCTAATACTTACCCCGGGTAACATCCCCATGCATGCATGGTCTTCTTTTGTCCCTTATGCCTTAGCATGCGGCTGCACAGTGATTGTTGCACCAAGCTGGCAGTGTCCTGTGGCATCAGAGGCAGTCTTTAAGGTTTCAGAGGAGGTTGGTTTTCCACCAGGGGTCTTGAATCTTATTCATGTAGGAACAAATTTTGAACTGAACAAAAGGATTCTTGCTGACAAAAGGGTTGCAGGTGTTGGTTTTATAGGTTCAACCGCTGTAGGAAAACAGTTGTTTGAACTCTGCGGAAAGCTCGGTAAGAGGTCCTCTATCAACGGAAATGGCAAGAATTTCATAGTGGTAGCGCCTGATGCCAATCTCGATGCAGCAGCAAATTATCTTTTAAGGGGTTGTTTTGGTATGTCAGGCCAGAGGTGTTTGGGCTCTGACAATGTGGTGATAATAGGTGATATCTATGATGAAATGAAAGAGAAATTTTTAAATGCGGCAAAACAGATGAAGGTTGGTTATGGATTAGATAAAACTGTGGAGATGGGTCCAATGACCACAAAACAGAATAAAGAAAAGGTGGAAAGATTCATTGAAAAAGGATTAAAGGAAGGCGCAAGACTGCTTCTTGATGGAAGAGGATTAAAGGTTTCCGGTTACGAAAAAGGCTATTTTCTTGGCCCTACCATATTCGAAGACGTGCATCCTCAGATGGAAATTGCAAGGGAAGAATCCTTTGGACCGGTTTCAAATCTTATCAGGGCCGAGTCTCTCGATCAGGTAATAGAGTGGATAAATACCACAACAGACTATGGTCACTCTGCATGCTTGATTACAGAAAGTGGAAAAAATGCAAGAAAATTTATCCGTGAGTGTAATGTGGGTAATGTAGGGATAAATGCCGGTATTCCTCAACCCTATGCATTCTTTCCCCTTGGTTCAAAGAGGCAGTCTTTCTTCGGCGCCGCAAAGTCGAGATTTGACTCGGTAAGGCTTTTTCTTGACCAGAAAACAGTGACTGTCAGGTGGGTGTAGCATGACGCTTTATTATCTTTCTTTATTGTCAATTCATACTTTAGGGGTTATTATAAGTAAAAAAAACCAAGGAGGTTAATATGTGTGAAATGTGTGAAAGTTTATCAAGGAGAAATTTTTTAAAGACGATCCTCGTGGGAAGTGCGGCATTGGGGATGGGTGCATTTGACCCAAAATTACTTTTTGCCCAGAGCTTAAACCTAAAATTCAGCACATGGCACCCACCGGTTGGAAAAGAAGTCAAGACGGTATGGATTCCCATGCTTGAAGAACTGAAAAAGAGAAGTAATGGTAATATGAACTACACCATGTATGCTGGAGCTGCCTTAGGGAAAGGGCCTGAGCATTTCGATATAGTTGCAAAGGGTCTATCTGATATGGGTTACTTCACTGCTACATGGACCCCTGGTCGCTTCCCTTTAACAGATGTGTTGTCCCTTGCCGTTTGGGTGGACGGAAAAGACCTCGCAGCAGACATTGGAAATGCGGTTTATCAAAGAATTTTAAAAGATGAGTTTAAAAACGTGAAGGTTCTTGAACTAAATGGCTGTATCCAGTCGTTTATATGGACAAAAAAACCTGTGTCGAAAATGGCTGATTTAAAGGGTATGAAGCTTAGATCCCCCGGAGGACATCAGACAAACTATATTAAGGCATTAGGGGCAGTGCCTGTTTTTATGCCTTTAGGGGATGTATACATGGCAATGGAGACAGGCACTGTTGACGGACTTGTCACATGTGCACCCCTTGTTCAGGGTTTTAAGCTTTATGAGGTAGCAAAATACGGAACGGTTCTTACCTTTGGCTGTGTATCAGAAGGTGTGGTAATGAATATGAATACTTGGAATAAACTGAGCCCTGAACAGAAAAAATTGATAGACCAAGTCTGCACAAACCCTTTTAGGGTTACAGGTGGCCTGACAAGGGATGTATATAAAAACGAGCTTATGAAACAGATTACCTCTGCAGGGGTAAAACTCATCGATTTACCCAAATCCGAAGCAGAGCAGTGGTATAAGAGATTCCAGGATGTAACAAGGGCATGGGTAAAAGACCTCGAGTCAAAAGGGCTTCCTGCAAGAAAGGCAGTGGCTATTATGAATGAAGAATGCGAGAAGAGAAACATCGAGCTTGTGGCATGCCCTCCTGAATTTAAAAAGGCCTAAAGGAGGAATGATGCTTCCATGGAGGCTTTCAAAAATACCATAAGAAAAATCACAAGGGGTCTATGTTATACAGGCATGTTCTTTGCCATACCTTTAATGTTGATAACCACAGTCGATGCTATAGGTAGGGACATGTTTGATAAACCATTGCCTGGCACCATTGAACTATCAGAATATATGCTATCCATTATAATCCTGCTGGGTGCTGCATACACCCAGCAGGTAAAAGGGCATGTGGGGGTTGACTTTCTCACAAAGAGGATGTCCACTAAAACAAAATCAGCAATAGGCGTTATCACCACCCTTGCATCCATGTTTATCATCACAATTGTTATCTGGCAGGGTTATTTAGAAGGTATTAACGAAAAGACCGTGTCCGATATGCTTAGGGTTCCCCAAAAACCTTTCAGACTACTCGTTTCCATTGGTGGAATATTGTTATGGCTTGAACTTCTCGTTGACTTGATAACAGATATTCAAATTCTTTTCGGGAGAAGAACAAATGATTAGTCCAATAATGATAGGGATTCTTGGCTGTATCCTCGTTGTGCTTTTATTGCTACTGGGCATGCCCATTGCCTTTTTAATGATGTTTGTAGGTTTTTTAGGCATCTGGGCACTTACATCTCTTGACGCGGCCTTGCCTGTTGTAGCCAAAACCTTATATGAAGTTGCTGCAAACTATCCTTACACTATCATACCCCTTTTTATCCTCATGGGAGGATTTGCGACAACAGCAGGTATTACAGGAGAACTCTATACGACCTTTGACAAATGGTTCAGAAGGATGCCAGGTGGGCTTGGAGTCGCCACCATTGCAGCGTGTGCAGGGTTTGCTGCAGTAAGCGGTTCATCAGTTGCTGCCGCAGCGGCCATGGGAAATATCGCGCTGCCAGAGATGAGAAAATTCAATTATAATCCAAGGCTTGCCACAGGTGTCATTGCTGCAGGTGGAACACTGAGTTTTCTTATTCCACCAAGCCTTGGTTTTGTCGTATACGGCATGCTTACAGAGCAATCTATTGGAAAACTTCTTATCTCAGGCATTGTGCCGGGAATCATACTCTCCATTGCCTATATATTAATTGTAATTTTACAGGTAAAGATAAACCCATCCCTGGCACCTCAAACACCAGGTAAGGTTACATTAAGAGAAAAAATATATGCACTTAAAGGGATATGGGAAACCCTGCTTGTATTCTTTATAGTAATGGGCGGTATATATCTTGGTTTTATAAATCCCACAGAGGCAGGGGCAATAGGTGCAACTGCTTTATTGATAATTGTGCTATTAAAAAGAAAACTTACCTTTAAGGGGCTAATCTCAGCGCTTATCGAGATGACGAGAATTTCGGTAATGGTCCTATTTCTTGTTGCTGGTGCAACGGTATTTAGCTATTTCCTTGCCCTATCCACGATACCCACAGCAGTTTCAAACTGGATTGCAAGCCTTGAGATCTCAAGATATCTAATCCTGGCCATTATAATAGGCATTTATTTTATCCTCGGGTGTTTTCTCGATGCTGTATCTATGATGGTCCTTACCCTTCCTGTTATTTTCCCGGTGATTATGGCACTCCATTTTCACCCCATATGGTTCGGTGTTGTGGCAGTTCTTATGATGGAGGCAGGACTCATTACACCACCTGTGGGTTTAAATGTCTATACCCTTGCAGGAATTGCAAAGGATGTCCCTATGACAGAGATATTTAAAGGTTCCATGCCCTATCTCTTTGCAATAATAGTGGTGGCCATAATTCTTACAATGTTTCCAAAGATTGTTTTATTCTTACCTAACCTTATGGGGAGATAACACATGAGAATATCTTTTATTCTCAACGGTAACAGGGTGGAATGTGAGGTCGACGATAACGAACGACTTCTTCATACCTTAAGAGAAAGGCTTTCAGTAAAAAGTGTGAAAGAAGGTTGTGGAATTGGAGAATGCGGGACATGCACTGTCCTCATTGATAATGAACCTCACTATGCTTGTCTTACCCTTTCTTCAAAGATAAACGGCAGGGATGTAAAGACAGTGGAATTTTTAAACAAAGAAGGTGCATTGCATCCATTGCAGGAGGCCTTCATAAAAGAAGGGGCAGTGCAGTGTGGATACTGCACACCCGGTATGCTTCTATCAGCTTACAGCTTACTTATAAAAGAAAAAAATCCAACCATTGATAGAATAAAAGAGGCAATAAGCGGAAACCTATGCAGATGCACAGGTTATAAACAGATAATAGAGGCAGTGCGGTCAGCTGGGTTTCATGTCAACGAGAACGATATACAGTTGATAAAAACTGAAGGGACACAACACATCAAAAGAAAAGAAGACATATTAAGGATGGTCTCTGAAAACAAAAATTTAAAAGTTATTGCCGGAGGAACAGACATCCTTGTGAAAGAGAAAAAAGAGACAAAGGCTTACAATTTCATCAGTCTATCAGATTTGAAAGAATTAAATGTCATAAAAGAAGACGATGGACATATCATAATTGGTGCAACAGTGACCCACGCTGATATAAATAAAGATGAGATTATTAACAAAAAGGCAAAAAGCCTTGCCATTGCCTGTGGTGTTGTGGGAAGCCCACAGATCAGGAACATGGGCACAATTGGTGGAAATATTGTGAATGCCTCTCCTGCCGCTGATTCTATACCACCACTGCTTA
>CAZJOP010000065.1:0-10680 GCA_964547695.1 uncultured Syntrophorhabdaceae bacterium | reverse complement strand
AGACTATTACAAAACAAGTTTATCTTAAAAAACTTGAAGATGAGGGTTTTGTAGAAAGCAATGGCAAAAAAGGTAGCATGATTACTGAAAAGGGCATAAATGAAGTCAACTCATCATGGGTTATTGAAAAGGTGGGGTTTCTCTCTGCAAAAATTGACAGGATGTCCTATCAGATGAACTTTGACATAAATACATTGACAGGGTCAGTGGTTATAAATATCACCGTAGTTGAGCCCCGTCATCTTTTGAAAAATATTAAATACTTTGAAAAAGTATATGAAGATGGCTATGCCATGGGACAACTTTTAACAGTATTATTACCCGGAGAATCATTGGGTCATATAAACATACCGGAAGGGATGGTAGGTATCGGCACGGTCTGTTCCATCACCCTAAACGGTGTGCTTTTAAAACACGGCATACCCACCATGTCAAGGTTTGGAGGATTACTGGAATTGAGGGATAAAAAACCTGTGAGGTTTGTAGAAATCATAATGTATGACGGCACAAGCATCGACCCTCTTGAGATATTCATCAGAAGTGGTATGACCAATTATATGGGGGCCATAAAAACAGGAAGTGGAAGAATTGGGGCAAGCTTCAGGGAGTTTCCCGCAGAAAGCCGTGATAAAGTGGAACAACTTGCAGATAGGCTAAATAGAATCGGTCTTGGCGGTCTTGTGGGCATTGGTATGCCGGGTCAAAGTTTCCTCGATATACCAGTGAGCGAAGGTAGAGTGGGTGCAATTGTGATAGGCGGGCTTAATCCTGTCTCCATCCTTGAAGAAAATGGAGTGCGTGCATATTCGAGGGCTCTTGCCGGGCTCATTGATTTTGGTAGACTCTTTCACTACAAAGAGATGGAAGAAAGGCTGAAGGAGTTCTTATAAATTTAGCTTTTTAAGGAAAAGAATATGACATCGAGAGCATCTACAGGAATAATAACACTTGATAAAGTTCTCGACGGACTTCGCACTGGGGACAATGTAGTATGGCAGTTGGACAGCATTGAAGATTACAAGCACTATGTAATACCTTTTGTAAAAAAGGCAAAAGAGGACAGAAGAACGATCATTTATATGAGATTTGCAGACCATGAGCCTCTTCTGTCATCAGAGGAAGGTATAAAAATTTACAACATAAATGCAAAAAGCGGTTTTGAGTCTTTTACATCAGAGGTTTATAAAATCATCACAGAGGAAGGCAGAAATGCATTCTATGTATTCGACTGTCTTTCATCTCTTCTTTCTGCCTGGGCTACAGACCTTATGATTGGCAATTTTTTTATCATCATCTGCCCATATCTCTTTCAATTAAATACTATTGCCTATTTTTCCATCTTAAGGGGTCATCATTCTTTTAAAACAATAGCAAGGATCAGAGAAACCACTCAACTCCTCCTTGAGGTATACAATCATGAAGGTAGCTATTATGTTCATCCCTTAAAGGTGTGGAAACGTTACTCGCCCACCATGTTTCTTCCACACCTCGAGGAAGATGGTGAGTACACCCCTGTATTAAACAGCGTTGAGGCAACACAGCTTTTTTCAGATATCCCAATGAGGGAAGAAAAGAGTGCCAAAAGGCATCTCGATTACTGGGACAGGCTCTTTCTTATGGCAGAAGACCTTTTAAAAAAAACCTCAACCCCCCATGAACATAGAGAAATGATTGATGAGCTATGCCGTATTATGATTGCAAGAGAAGGCAGGATGTTCGAGCTTGCTAAAAAAATATTTTCCCTTGAAGACCTATTGAATATAAGATCCAGGTTAATCGGAACAGGTTTCATTGGTGGCAAGGCAGTGGGTATGCTCCTTGCAAGAAAGGTTCTTGAGAAAGATAAATGGCTCAACTGGAAGCAATATCTTGAATATCACGATTCCTTTTATATAGGTTCTGATATATTCTATACATACATTGTTCAGAACGGTTTATGGAATTTAAGAATGCAGCAGAAGACAAAAGAAGGATATTTTCGTGCGGCAAAGCCACTTAGAGAAGGCATGATGAAAGGTGTGTTTCCTGATGAGATAAAGGAACAATTTCAGCAACTTATAGAGTATTTCGGTCAATCACCAATAATAATCAGATCAAGCAGTCTTCTTGAAGATGCATTTGGAAATGCCTTTGCAGGCAAGTATGAAAGTATCTTTTCTGTAAATCAGGGTTCGCCTGAAGAGAGATACAAGAACTTTGAGGATTCGGTAAGAAAGGTCTATGCAAGCACTATGAATGAAGACGCCCTGACATATCGACTTCAGAGGGGGCTTGACCAGATGGATGAACAGATGGCATTGCTTGTCCAGAGAGTCTCAGGAACGTATAGAAAATATTACTTCTTTCCTGACCTTGCTGGCGTTGGGATCTCATACAATACATTCGTATGGAAAGAAGGGATGGATCCCAAGGCGGGGATGTTAAGACTTGTTCTGGGGCTCGGCACAAGGGCCGTAAACAGGGTAGAAGACGATTATCCAAGGCTTGTTGCACTGGACAATCCCGCTTCCACTCTCCATGCAAGCCTTGAAGATAAAAGGAGATTTTCCCAGCATTATTTAGATGTCTTAAACATCAGAGAGAATAAACTGGAAAAGGTTTCTTTTATAGATATGGCCAATGAAAATCTCAATATCAGGCTTGACCTATTTGCCACTTATGATAGCGATGCAACGGAAAAGATGAGACAAACAGGAAAAAATAAACAGATGTGGTTACTGACCTTTGAAAATCTTCTATCAAAAACCTCATTTGCAGGTATATTACACAGGATGTTAAAGAAACTCGAAGAGGTTTATGAATATCCTGTTGAGATAGAATTCACCGCAAATTTTACTCGATATAGCGACTATAAAATCAACCTTTTGCAATGTAGACCCCTTGAGACTAAGGGAATAGCAAAAAGAATAGAGATTCCAAAAGATATAGATAATAACTCTATCCTTTTTAAAACAGAAGGCCATTTCATGGGCGGTAATATTTCAAAAACAATCAAATGGATAATCTATGTTAATCCTTTAAAATACAGTGTATTACCCCTTACAAAAAAATATGATGTGGCACGACAAATAGGGAAAATAAATAAACAGATTAAGAATAGAGGTGAAATGCCTGTTCTCTTGCTTGGCCCTGGAAGATGGGGGACAACGACCCCATCTCTTGGCGTCCCGGTGAGATTTTCTGAAATAAATAATATGGTTGCCATGGGAGAGATTGCATATTTTGACGGCAATCTTATACCTGAGCTTTCTTACGGAACACACTTCTTTCAAGACCTTGTAGAGACAGATATATTTTACCTTGCCCTTTTTCCTGAAAATCCTGAGACTTTTTTCAATATGAAACTCATAGAGGGGTTGAACGATATTTCTAAAAACATAGTGGAATACGGAAATAACATTGATGATGTTATTAAGATATATGATGTATCGACCAATGAGGTAAGGTTGATGGCAGATGTTATATCTCAAAGGCTCATCTGTTTTATTGAAAAATAAAAAAGCTCAACGCCTCATTAAAACTCTGCAATTTTGAAAACTCAAATAGAGTGGACATGGCCATACTCTCTGTATAAATACCTGATTCTTCAACGGCTGCAATGGGATTCAGCCCTCCCACCACTATCATTCCCACTTTGTCAACACCAACCGGTATATCCAGCAATGGTTGATTTGGTTTTCCATAGATGAATATCCCGTTGAACCCTTTTGTTGAAAGTTTTTTAGTTAAATTTTGAGCCTCATCAAGGCTAACGATAGGAATCTCCCTGAAACTTGCAAGTATCTTTCCAGTTGAAACCCTTACAGCACCCAGCACATCTGTCATCTTGCTTTTTATAAATATCTCAAGGGGGTCTATGGAAGAGCCTTCATAGCTTATAAGGGAGGTAAACCTTAAAGGTTTTCCATCGATTATCTCGATAACACCGCCGTATCTCGATGTAATTGGAATGCCTGACTTTAGAAATATACCGTTTAAGGTAATACTGCATATAGTTCCTATGCCTGTATATCCTTCAGGCACTACTATATCGCCTATTCGCTCCCCGCCTCTTGCTATCTTTACCCTGTTACTTATTACATATATCGAGGAAAATACAGGGGCCATTACCCGTAAAGCATCCTTTGCCTTTTTCTCGGGGAAAAAAGAGATGTTAAGGATTATGTTGCCTTTTTGGGCATCTACATTGAAATCAGTAAGATATGAAAGGCTATCTATTTTACTTATTATAAAATTTACCCTCTCAGATACAAAGGCATGGTTAAGTTCTTCCCTTCCCTTTTCGGTAATAACCCTGCCCTTTTTTCCCTTAACAAGGGTAAATCCCTTTTCATCGAGAAGTTTAAGATAGTAACGCACTGTCCTCTCAGAAAGGTCTATACCGTATGTGAGAAGTTGCTTTGCGAGTTCTTTAGAGCCGAGAGGGTCCTGGTATTTATCCAGGACCCTCAATATTGTAAACATTATCTTGTTCATCAAACAATACCGTATGCAAGCATTGCTTTGGCAACTTTAATAAAACCTGCAATGTTTGCGCCCATTACATAGTCGCCCTTTTTCCCGTATGCCTCTGATGCATCAAGACATGCCTTATGGATATTTTTCATGATATTGAGAAGCATCTTATCTACCTCTTCCCTTGACCATGATAACTTTAGGCTGTTCTGGCTCATCTCAAGTCCTGATACCGATACACCGCCGGCATTTGCTGCCTTTCCTGGTCCGAACAAGACATTGTTGCTCTGGAAGACCCTTACGGCCTCTGGTGTACAGGGCATATTTGCACCTTCAGCAACACATATACAGCCATTTTTCACAAGTGCTTCGGCATGTTTGCCATCGAGTTCGTTCTGAGTTGCGCACGGTATGGCTATATCAACCTTTAGACCCTGTTCTCTTATTACATCCCATACATTTTTACCTATATAGCAAACGGTATTGTATTTCTCCGCATATTCTTTTATCCTGCCCCTTCTTATGTTTTTTAATTCCATGACAAAATCAAATTTTTTACCGCAGATGCCTTCATCATCTAAAATGGTGGCATCGGAATCACACAGCGTTATGACCTTTCCTCCCAATTCATTGACCTTTTCCACAGCAAACTGGGCAACATTTCCTGATCCGCTTATAGCCACCACCTTGCCTTTAAAATCAAGGCCCCTTGTAGCGAGCATCTCTGCTGCAAAATAGACTGCTCCATAACCTGTTGCTTCAGGTCTGATTAAACTCCCACCATACTCAAGTCCTTTTCCTGTTAACACCCCTGTGTGCTCATTCATGATCTTTTTATAATATCCAAACATATAACCTATTTCTCTGGCACCAACACCAATATCACCGGCAGGGACATCCACTTCTGGTCCGATGTGTCTGAATAGTTCTCTCATGAAGGCATGACAGAATCTCATTACCTCATCGTCTGATTTACCCTTGGGGTCAAAATCAGAACCACCCTTAGCTCCACCCATAGGCAATGTGGTTAGGGAGTTTTTAAATATCTGCTCAAAACCGAGAAATTTTAAAATGCTTAAATTCACAGTTGAATGAAATCTGATACCCCCTTTATAAGGACCTATTGCATTGTTAAATTGAACCCTGTAACCCCTGTTTACACGCACCTCCCCTTTGTCGTCAACCCATGGAACCCTAAATATTATGGTTCTGTCCGGTTCCACTATCCTTTCATAGATCCTGGCCTTAACGAATTCAGGGTGCTTTGCTTCAGTTGGTTCAAGGGACTCCATAACCTCTTCCACGGCCTGATGGAACTCCGGTTCATTGGGATCACGCTTTTTAACCTTTTCGATAACATCTTTTACTGCTGACATAAATCCTCCTAAATTTTAGTTTCTGTTACTAAAATAATCTTTCTAAGTAATGTTTTAACAGGTGGATATGATCTCTTAATTCTGCATTACAGTGATCCATCTCCCACATTGCCTCAATTTTTTGCAAAGTCATCAGTGCCTTGTTCTTTATGTATTCTGCCTCTTTTTCTGATAGATTCTCTGTTTCATCTTTTCTGTGTTTTTGAGGATTTTCGATTTTGTTTTCCCCTAAAACTCCATCTTTTCTATTCAAAAACAAAATCTTTGCAGGAGAACCCATAGCCCACCTCTTAAAGGATAATTTTAGACAGTAAAACTTAAAAACGTAAACTTAACAATAGGGCATAGTCTATTTAGATAATAGGGGAATTGCCTATATTTGATATAGGGATTTTCTTGATATTTTCTATTAAGCTTTAATTATCGGCTTTCTACCCAATAGATCGCATGTTTAATTAGCTCTGTAGAATTTTTCAGGCTAAGTTTTTCTTTTATCTTGGAACGGTAAGCTTCAACCGTTTTAACACTCACATGCATGGCCTCTGCAATCTGTTTTGTCTTATAACCCTGACCGATTAAATTAAAGACTTCCAGTTCACGGTCACTTAAAATTTCAATGGGTGATTTTGCCGGTTCGTGCTTACCGTCAATAAATTTTTTGACTATATGTTCGCTCACCTTTTCACTTATATAAAGTTCACCCCTCAACACCTTTCTGATTGCATCCATCATCTTTTCTATTGCTTCTTGTTTCATTATATAGCCCCTTGCACCTGCCCTAAGAGCACGTTCAGCAAAAAGGGATTCATCATGCATGGAAACAACAAGGGTAAGTATGTCGGGATAACGCTCTTTTATTTTTTTTATAAGTTCAATGCCGTCTATACCTTTAAGGGATATATCTATTATAGCAAGATCGGGTTTGTTTTTTTTAAAAAATTCGAGGGCACTTCCAGCATCTTCAGCCTCTCCACACACAGTCATTTCTGGTTCTTGATTTATTAACTGTGAAAGACCCTTTCGCACAATTGGATGGTCATCTACAATAAAAATTTTATATCGCCTTTTTTGTATTCCACCAGCCTTTTTTTCCATATCTCTCCTTCTTTATTGCTCAAATTTTAAATGCACAGGTGACTATTGTGCCATCGGATTTCCCTCTATTTATTCTTAAAGATGCCCCTATTATACTCGCCCTGTATTTCATTATACTTATACCCATACCCTGCGAATCTTTTGCTGCTTTCTGAAAAGGTTTTCCGTTGTTTTTAATCTTTAAGGTTACAAGACCGTCATGTTTATCCAAAGAAATCAAAATATTTTTAGTCTGGCCGTGTTTTATAGCATTGTGAACTGATTCCTGGATAATTCTGTATAAATGGGTTGCCATAATGTTATCATTAATCAATATAGGTTCTTTATATTCAAATCTACATCTTATACCGAATAATTTTTCAATATTTCTTGCAAGCTCGTCAATAGCGGTTATAAATCCATAGGCCTCAAGTTTGACCGGATAAAGACCCCTTGCAAGCCCTTTTGTCTGTGTAATGGCTTCATCTATTAACATTACAATTTCATTTATTCCATTTGCTATTTCAGGATTTTTTTCTTGTATTTCTTTTTGTAAAAACTTACATAGATAGGCAATACCTGCAAGTTGCTGCGAAAGGCTGTCATGAAGATCCTGCCCTAATCGCCTTTTTTCCCATTCGCTTATCTCAAGAACCTGCCTTTCAAGTATCTTCTTTTCAACAATATCGCCGATACGTTTTGCAATGACATCTATCAGATATCTCTCTTCTTTTAAAAACGGTCCTTCATATGACATAGGTTTTTCTTCAAGGTAACAAACCTCAAGAAAGCCTGCCTTTTTACCTTTTATAAAAATGGGTGCGATCTGGCTCCATGGAGTACTTTTAAAATTTTCCGTAGCATATATATGGTTTTCAAGACAAATTCGGGCACATGTTACTTCAGGATACTGCCATGCAGGAGGTATGATACCAACAATACCGCTTAATATCTTTTCCAGAGAAATTCCGTATTTTTCTACAAGATGTGATATTTTATATAAACAATTTAACTCTTTAACCCTTTCACCGAGGGCGTGGGTCTTTTTTTGAAGAAGGTCTTTTATTTGTTTGTGCTTTAGTTCTGTTTTTTTTAATTTTAAAATCCGGGCATTTAATCTTTCTATTTTTTTGTTTAATTTTATGATTTCGCCTTTACAGACCGACATGTAGATAAATTTATAATATTTTGTGTTCAATAGCAAAAAATTGAAAATATCGGCTTATATTTTTTTTAGACTGTTAGGACATTATTTATCCACGGAAATCTTTCTTTAAGTAACTTTTCCACCCACAAACTGAGGGCGAAATCACCGCATCACATGAGCTTTCCACCTATGAGTTTCACCTTAACCACACCGCTTTTTGTATCAATATCCTCAAGCTCTGCATATCCCTCTGCAAGCTCTTCGAGCTTTGGTTTTAATTCTTCAAGGGCATTTTTTACTTCATTTCTTAAATCCATTTGCGCTCCTTTTCTATAAATATTTATTATTTATTATAATCACTGGGTTAAAAAAAATCAGCCTTAAATGAACTGCAAAAAAGATACTTATAAATTCCTTATAAAAAGGCGTAAAAATATGTTAATAATGTTAATATTAAAAAAATTTCGAGGTTTTATTTATGGATTTAAAGATTATAAATGAGATTGCAAATATTGTAGGTGAAAAGAACTGTCTTACATCTATTGAAGAAAGAAGGTGTTATGCATACGATGCAAGAACAGATGGGGCAATACCTGATTTGGTGGTATTTCCATCATCGGCAAGGGAAGTTTCTGAAATTTTAATACTTGCCAACAGGTACCTGTTTCCTGTAATACCGAGAGGCCAGGGTTCTGGATTAACTGGAGGTTCTATCCCTTTAAAAGGTGGTGTAGTATTGTCATTTACTCGAATGAACAAAATCCTTGAAATAGATCAAGAGAATTTGATAGCCATCGTTGAACCCGGTGTAATTACCTTTGAATTACAGCAAGAGGTGGCAAAATACGGCCTTTTTTATCCACCTGACCCGGCATCCTATAAATATTCGAGCATAGGTGGAAATGTAGGCGAGTGTGCCGGTGGCCCCAATTCTTTAAAATATGGGGTCACAAGGGATTATGTATTGGGGCTTGAAGTAGTAAAACCAACAGGGGAGATAATAAATGTGGGTGTAAAAACCATGAAAGGTGTTGTGGGCTATGACCTGACAAGGTTGTTTGTTGGTAGTGAAGGAACCCTCGGGGTAATAACGAAGATTATATTGAAACTCATTCCTCTGCCTGAAGCAAAGGCAACCCTTCTTGCCCTCTTTAGTGAGGTGGAAGAGGCAGCTAAAGCAGTATCTGCAATTATTGCAGCAAAGATTGTGCCATCTACCATTGAGTTCATGGATAAGGCATCCATAAAATGTAGCGAGCAGGCAAACCCCATGGGACTCCCTGAAGGGATTGGAGGATTGCTTCTCATAGAAGTGGATGGTGATAGAGAATCCATAAAGATGCAAGCTGAAAAAATAAAAAACATAGTGCTTGAGAAAAAAGCAATCAGATGTGATTTGACAGATGACCCAATAGAGGCAGATAGACTATGGCAGGCAAGAAGGACTCTATCTCAGGCAACATATAATCTAAATCCAGTCAAAATTGCCGAAGATGTGGTTGTTCCACGCTCAAACATCCCCCGCCTTATAAGGGCACTGGAAGATATGGAAAAGAGATTTGGCATACCCATACTCAGTTTTGGTCATGCAGGAGACGGCAACTTTCATGTAAGTATTATGATTAAAGATACACCTGAAGACAGGGCAAAGGCAGAAGAGGCAGTGAAGGCTATATTCGAAGAGACATTGAGGCTCGGCGGGACCCTCTCAGGTGAACACGGTATAGGCACAGCAAAGGCACCTTATATTCACATGGAGTTGTCCCCTGAGGTAATTGCCACGATGAAAGCTATAAAAAAATTATTTGACCCTAACAACATATTAAACCCTGGAAAAATTTTTCCGGATTAAAAATTAAAAAATTCATAACATACCTTATGCCATAACCCATCTACCAGGTTTTATCAATAATTTCGATAAATTATTTTTTCAAAGACAGGTAACAAAAAAAATACAAAATATTTTTTTAAACTTGACATATATTTTATTAATTGTTAAATTATTAAACCATTTATTTATTTGACAAATTAATTTGTTACCATTTGAAACGTTTTGTATAAAAAAAATACAAAATTGTTACTTGAAAATTTAGATGTTTAAGGTAAGTAAAATTGATTATAAAAAAGTATAAATTATTTCAAATAGTTTTAAATCGGTGTTTCTGTGGTATGGGAATTGCTTATAATAAAGCAGAACAATGCCTAATACTCTCTAATATAGGATAAGCTAACCATGCCCGTGAGGAGGTAGTATCCATCATACCCCCCTGCCCCATAGGATACCCTCCTCAACCTCCTTCCTTTAAAACTAAAGGGTAAAATAAAAAACTCAGTTAAAAACAGTTTTTCTTTATATTGTATCTATATTTTTTACCCCTGATGGCCTCCAGGCAGGGGATATGACCCTGGCCCTCTCCGCTGTCCTTAAATAGGTTGCCCATACGAGTGCGTGCTCTCCGTATCTGTCACATATGGTGTCTATGGCCTTTAATAGCTCCCTTCTCTTTTTTATTTCATCTAAAAGTGTCATCTGCCCTGATTCCTTAACAACACCCGAAAGCCTTACGCCGATAAGCCTTATGCTGTCTTTTAGTTTTATGGAATCAAGGATGGATAGGGCATGATAAT
>CAZJOP010000064.1:0-10747 GCA_964547695.1 uncultured Syntrophorhabdaceae bacterium | reverse complement strand
AATATTCAGATAGGGGAAGGTTATTGGGCCACATCGGTCTCGGTGTGATGATGTTTGAGGATCTGATAAAAGAGATAGACGATTTTCCGTCTCACATTGCAGATATACTCACCCACATCATAATCAGTCATCACGGAACAGAAGAATGGGGTTCACCGAAAAAGCCCATGTCCATTGAGGCGCTCATTGTTCATTACATCGACAATCTCGATGCAAAGATTACCGGTGTTAAAGAACACATGAAGGAAAAGATGGAAGACGATAGATGGACAGAATACCATAGACTGTATGAATCCCGGTTTTACAAGACCCCTTAAAAGGTAGGTTTGTATGGAGATAAGAAGGGTGTATGTAGATAAATTAAAAATGAAAAACGGCATGGCGCTTTTGGCTGGTCAGAACCATAAATATATTGTCATTGTGCTGAGAAAATGCCCTGGTGACAGAATAGATTTAATAGACGGAAAGGGTTATCTGTATAGATGTGTAATAAACAATATAAAAAACAGGGAAGTCTACCTGCAGGTGCTCGATGTAATCCACAAACCCGAGGAAAAAAGACCCCGGGTCACACTGTGTATAAGCCCTGTTAAAGGCCAAAGGATGGATTGGCTTATAGAAAAGGCAACAGAATTAAATGTGGATAGGATATTACCTGCCATGTTCAAAAGAACCGTTATTAAAATAGACGAGAAAGAAAAAAAGTGCGATAGATGGAGAAAGATATCTATTGAGGCATCAAGACAATCAGGGAGGTTTACTGTCCCTGAAATTATGGAGCCCATACCTCTGAGGGGCATCTCTCCCTTTATTGAACATATTCAAAACAGATGGGTCTTTTATGAAAAGGAAAAAAACCACCACATTAAAGATGTAATTTCAACATACACAGAAGGAGAGATTTGCATAGTAATAGGTCCTGAAGGGGGTATTGAGGAACAAGAACTGGAATGGCTTAAAAATAACGGGTTTGTCTCCTGTTCCCTCGGAGAGAATATATTCAGGGTAGAGACTACACCTCTCGTGGCTTTATCTATCATACACTACGAATTTTCACAAAAATAAATGGATTCTTTTTAAGGGGATTATATGAATAATAAAGGTAAGGCAGGCTGCGGTTGTCTGTTTATCCTTCTTGTCATAATCATGGTCTTTATCGGTTTATTCATTCATCCCTTTACCCTAAAGATTATAGGGAAACAGTTTAGATACGAAGATAAGATATTCAAATCAGATGTAATATTCGTGCCTTATTTTTCAGAAGATAAATTTGGCGATACATACATAGAGGCCTTCAGGGAATACTATGCAGGCAATGGAAGGGCCATCTGGATAGAAGATGATAAGGTGTTAGGGGCAAGTGTCTTTGATATAGTAATTCAGCTGGCAAAGGCAAGGGGTATAAAGGAAAATGTAATATTTAAGGTTGATTTAGACAAAGATGAAAAGGCAAGGGCAGAAAAAATTAAAAATTTATTTGTCAAATCAGGGGTAAAAAAGGTCATAGTGATAGTGCCGGAATATGCCTCGAAGAGATTCCATCTCCTTTTCAATGAAGAGGAAAGATTAACGTTTATTATAAAACCTGTTCAGGTTTTTTATTTTAAGATGGATAGGTGGTGGAAGGATGGGGTTTCAAGACAGCTACTTTTCAGAGAGGCATGCGAGATAGGGTCCATCTACTTTCAAAGGTTTAAAATCGGCGACATTAAAAAGACGGAAACGAAAAAACATGAATGATATTGTAGATATCATCGCCCTATCCAGGATAAAGGGACTGAGCCTATATAAAAAGAGGGAGATTCTAAAGAGTAAAGAGGCAAAGGCCTTAAAAAAGACGATAAAAGATTTCAGAGGATTTAAGGAAATCGAAAAAGAATTAAAAAGATTGGATGATTTGAACATAGAGGTGCTCACCATAAACGATAAAGAGTACCCGGAGTTGTTGAAAAATATCCCCGATGCACCTATAGTGATCTATAAAAAAGGCAGAATTCCTGAAGGCACAAAATACATATCCATTGTAGGTTCAAGAAAGGCCACTTTTACAGGTATAAATATATCGGAAAAGATTGCCCAGACCTTATCATCAATTGGTATAACCATAGTAAGCGGTCTTGCAAGGGGTATTGATTCAGCAGCCCACAGGGGCGCGCTCAACGGACAGGGAAAAACAGTGGCTGTATTAGGTTCGGGGATAGACATATGTTATCCGTCAGAAAATTTCTCTTTATATAAAAGGATAGGTGAAGAAGGGGCAATAATCAGTGAATACGGTTTAGGTGAAAGGCCTTACCCTTTTCGTTTTCCCGAAAGAAACAGGATTATAGCAGGCATGTCAAGGGGCATCGTGGTGGTTGAGGCATCAGCAAAAAGTGGCTCTCTTATTACTGCAAGGCTCGGGCTCGAATACGGAAGAGAGGTAATGGCCATCCCGGGCAGTATCTTTAACGATGAGCACAGAGGCGCAAATAGATTGATTAAAGAAGGGGCAAGGTTAATAGAAGACATTGAAGATATAATAATGAACTGCTTTTCCGATATGCAAGCCCCTTTAAAAGAAAAGATTGATATGGATGAAGATGAAAGCTATATTTATAATCTTATAGGTTTTGATAAGACCCATATAGACGAAATCATCGAAAAAAGTAAAAGACAGGCAAAAGATGTTATATCCATCATCACAAGACTGGAAATGAAAGAGGCCATAAGGCAGTTTCCAGGAGGTTTTTATATAAAAAGATAAATAAAAGGGTAGGAAGATATGGCAAAATCACTTATTGTGGTAGAATCACCAACAAAGATGAAAACACTCACAAAATTTCTCGGTCAGGAATTTAACGTGAAGGCCACATACGGTCATATTAAAGACCTTCCGAAGAGCAAGATCGGTGTTGAGATTGAAAACGGGTTTAAACCGCATTTTCAAATATTAAAAGGTAAATCAAAAATAGTGGAAGAGCTCAAAGATGCCAGTAAAAAGGCAGATACAATTTATATAGGTTCTGACCCGGACAGGGAAGGTGAGGCCATTGCATTTCATGTAGCAGAGATAATAGGCAATAAAAAGGCAATAAAAAGGGTACTCTTCCATGAGATTACAAAAAAAGGCGTGAAAGAGGCCATAGAAAACCCTACATCCCTAAATGAATTTAAATATAACGCCCAGAAGGCAAGAAGGATTTTAGACAGACTCGTTGGCTACAAGATAAGCCCTGTATTATGGGAAAAGGTGAGTTATGGTTTATCGGCAGGCAGGGTACAATCTGTGGCACTTAGGATAATCTGTGATAGAGAAGAAGAGATCTCAAACTTTAAACCAGAAGAATACTGGAGCATAAAAGGAACCTTTGTAACGGATAAAAATGAGATCTTTGAGGCAATCCTTGAGAAAAAAGGTAAAGAAAAGATAAAGGTCACATCCCGGAATGAGGCGGAAGAGATAAAAAATACCTTAGAAAATAAGACCTTTGAGGTTTTAAACATTGAAGTAAAAGACAAAAATATTCAGCCCGAGCCACCTTTTATAACAAGCAATCTTCAGCAGGAGGCATCAAGAAAACTGAAATTCACCCCTAAAAAGACCATGTTACTTGCCCAGAGGCTGTATGAAGGAGTAAACATAGGCGATGAAGGCATCACAGGGCTTATCACGTATATGAGAACAGATTCTGTCAGGGTTTCTACAGAGGCTATCGAACATGCAAGAAATCTGATATATAAGACATATGGTGCCTCATATCTACCCAAGAACCCCCATCAGTTTAAAAACAAAAAGACCTCCCAGGATGCCCATGAGGCAATAAGACCCACCGATGTAGAGATAACACCGGAAAAGGTAAAACCCTTTCTCGATAGAGACCTGTTTGCCCTTTATGAACTTATATGGAAAAGATTCATGGCATCTCAGATGGCGCATCAAAAGGTAAGGATTAAGACCGTAGAAATAGGGGATGACTACATCTTTGTTGCAAAGGGAAGACAGGTTCTTTTTGATGGTTTTACAAGGGTGTATGAGGAAGAAAAGGAAGAGGAGGATGAGACAAAAGAACTCCCTGAGTTAAAAAAAGGACAAACGCTTATGTTAAAAAATATAGACTTGCAACAGAAGTTTACCCAGCCTCCTCCCCGTTACAATGAGGCAACCCTTATTAAGATCCTTGAGGCAAAAGGTATAGGCAGGCCATCAACTTATGCCACCATAGTCTCCATCGTCCAGGACAGAAATTATGTAAAAAAGGAAAAAGGCAGGTTTGTCCCCACACCGCTTGGTATGACGGTAAACAAACTGATGAAGGAATTTTTTCCTTTGATAGTGGACATTAACTTTACTGCAAAGATGGAGGAACGTCTCGATTTAATAGAAGAAGGTAAAAGGGACTGGGTAAAATCACTGGAGAAATTTTACGAGGCCTTAAAAAAGGCACTGGATCAGGCAGAACAAGGCATGAAAAGCCTGAAAAAAGAAGAAAAAGAGACAGATATTACATGTGAAAGATGTGGCAAAAAGATGATTTTGAGGTGGGGAAAAAACGGTGAATACCTTGTATGCAGTGGCAGACCTGATTGTAAGAACAAAAAGAATGTAAAAATAGATGCCGATGGAAACATCCATGTTCAGGAGGCAGAGGTCAAGGGTGTCTGTAAATTATGCGGTGGAAACATGATAGAAAAGACGGGTAGATACGGCAGATTTCTTGCCTGCAGTAACTACCCCCAGTGCAAAAACACTGAACCTTACTATCTTGGATTTTTATGCCCTGAACAAGAATGCAACGGAAGACTTGTGGAGAAGGTGTCAAAAAAGAAAAAGAGGTTTGTAAGTTGCTCCAATTATCCTGACTGTGCCTTTGCCACATACATGGAGCCTAAGGAAGGTAATTGCCCGGTCTGCCATGCACCGACACTTTTTGTATATAAGAACACCACATATTGTCTTCGTAAGGGCTGTGGATGGAAATCAAAATAATAGGCGGTGGTCTTGCAGGGGTTGAAGCTGCCTATCAGATAGCAAAAAGGGGTCATAAAGCGGTAATATTCGAGATGAGACCCATTGTTAACACACCGGCCCATAAAACATCAATGCTTTCCGAACTCGTATGCAGCAACTCCTTAAAGTCAAAAGAACTGAAAAACGCCCATGGTCTACTAAAAGAAGAGATGAGGATACTCGATTCTATAATTATAAGGGCAGCTTATGAAAACTCCATCCCCGGGGGCAAGGCCCTTGTTGTTGACAGGGAGAAGTTTTCCCGATATATCACGGACTTAATAGAAAGACATCCTTTGATAGATGTGGTAAGAGAGGAGATAAAGGATATACCTTCCGGTCCTGTCATTATTGCCACAGGCCCCCTTACAAGCAGTGCCTTAACAGAAAGGATTATAGACATTACAGGAGAGGAAAATCTTTTTTTCTATGATGCCATATCGCCTATCATAGAAGGTGATTCCATTGATTTTAACCTTGCCTTTTTTGCCTCAAGATATAAGGGTGAATCCCATGATTATCTGAACTGCCCCTTGACAGAGGAGGAGTATGATAGATTTTACAACGAGCTGATAAAGGCTGAAACGGTTTTACCCAGGGATTTTGAAAAAGATTTTCCCTATTTTGAGGGGTGTTTACCTATCGAGGTTATGGCATCAAGGGGAAGAAAGACACTTCTTTTTGGCCCTATGAAACCAGTGGGTATAATAGATAAAAAAACAGGGAAAACGCCCTTTGCCGTTGTTCAATTAAGAAGAGAGGATGCACAGGGGAATATGTTTAATATGGTGGGTTTTCAGACAAAGCTAAAGTATAAAGAGCAGGATAGGGTTTTCAGGCTCATACCAGCCTTAAAAAATGCAAGATTTTTAAGATACGGTAGCATCCACAGGAATACTTATATAAAATCACCGGGGCTTTTGAATAAAAATTTGCAGCTCAAGAAAGATAAACATGTGTTTTTTGCAGGTCAAATAACAGGGGTGGAAGGCTACTGCGAATCAGCTGCCATGGGGCTCGTGGCAGGTCTTTCATCTCTTTTTTTTGTAAAAGGTATAGATTTTATTCCACCCCCTCCAGAGACATGCACAGGGGCACTTCTCGAATACATCACCACAGAAAAAAGAGAGTTTCAGCCCATGAATATTAACTTTGGTATCATAAGGGGATATAACAAGAGAAAAAGGGATAAGGTTATTGAAAACGCATTAAACACTATCAGGACGTGGTTTCATACCATTAACCAATTGCTTGACCGAGTTTAAATATGGGCAGATACATGGCAATAATAAGACCCCCTAAAACCACCCCTAAAAACATCATTATCATGGGCTCCATCATTGCCGTCAGGTTTGAAACGAGGTTGTCCACATCTTCTTCGTAAAAGTCTGCTATCTTGTTTAGCATATTGTCAAGGGCACCTGTAGATTCTCCGACTTCAATCATCTGAACCACCATAGGAGGGAAGACCTTACTTTCCTCAAGGGGCTCTGACATGCTTTTTCCTTCACTTATCCTTGCCCTTGCTGTCACAAGTGCCTCTTCAACTATCTTGTTACCTGCCACCTTGGCAACTATAACAAGGCTTTCAAGGATAGGGACACCACTTGAAAGGAGTGTGGCAAGGGTCCTTGTAACCCGTGCAACAGATGCCTTAATGGCAAGGACGCCAAAGATAGGTAACTTTAATATGAGGGCATCAATCTTTCTTTTGCCGTTTATGGTGCTGTAGTATCTTTTAAACGCAAAAACTACCGCACCTACAAAAACAATCATATAAATGATTTTTGATTTTACAAATCTGCTCAGATTAACCACTATCTGGGTCGGTGCAGGAAGGGAGGCACCCATATCCTTAAACATGGTTTCAAATACAGGTATGACAAAAATTAACAGCACCATGACAACACCTATGGCAACTACAATAATGCTTATAGGGTATATCATGGCAGATTTTACCTTTTTTTTGAGCTTTTCCGTCTTTTCCATGTAGACGGCGAGCCTCTGGAGAACCGTATCGAGCATACCCCCTTCCTCACCGGCAACCACGAGGTTTACGTAAAGGGGGTCAAAACACTGGGGATAATCCCTTAAGGCATCTGCAAAACGGGAGCCTGTCTCTATTTTATCTTTTATCTCCCTTACTATACCTTTTAAATCTTTATCCTCCATCTGGTTTGATAGGATGTCAAGAGATTGAACAAGGGGTAGTCCAGAGGTTATCATTGTGGAGAGCTGCCTCGTAAAGATTACGATATTCATGGGCTTTATCTTTTTCTTTGGATTGTATTTCTCTTTCGGGGTAATCTTCTTTTCTTTTGCCTTTGTGAGGATTATCCCGTCTTTACGAAGGGATGCCCTCAAGGTTGCCTCTGAATCTGCCTTGAGGGTCCCCTTTCTTGGTTCTCCTTTTAAGGTTCTTCCTTCCCATTCATATAAGGGCATAAGCTATAATAACCTATTAAAATTTTTATTTAAAGTCTTTTTATTCTTCCCTTAACACAGTGTAGAAGGTCATATTCTCCCTCCTTAAAAAGATGACAATGCCCTCTTTTATATTTGCATTTTTCATGGCATCTTTGAAATCGTTCACGTTTCTTATCGTCCTCTTTCCAATCTTTATAATGATGTCCCCTTCTCTTATGTCAGCCTCATAGGCAGGGCTACCGGATTGCACCTCTGTTACTATAACACCCCTTGTATCTTTTAATTTAAGGTGTTTTGCAATCTCTGGCGTTATGTTCTGGACAACGAGACCAAAATCCCTTTCTACATCAGGTCTTTTTGATGCAATAACGGGTTCGTCTTTAAGCTCTCCAATAACCACATCCAAATCTATCCTCTTTCCATCCCTTATTATACCCACTTTGACCTTTTTCCCCACCTCGGTGGCAGCCACAAGCTTGGGAAGGGCATCCCTGTTTTTTATTTGCTTTCCATTATAGGAAACTATAATATCACCGCTTTTTATACCCGCCTTCTCTGCAGGACTACCCTCCAAGACATCTGCCACAAGGGCACCTTCTGGTTCTTTTAAACCGAAATTCTTTGCAATCTCAGGGGTTACCTCCTGTATGCGCACACCTAAGGAGCCCCTCACCACCTTACCTTTTGTCTTTAAAGATTGAAGCATATCTTTTGCCATATTTATAGGGATTGCAAAGCCTATACCCTGACCCGTTGCAACAATTGCCGTATTTATACCTATCACTTCACCGTTTAGATTAAATAATGGGCCTCCACTGTTTCCCGGATTAATGGATGCGTCTGTCTGAATAAAGTCATCGTATGGTCCTGCACCTATAACCCTTCCTTTTGCGCTAACTATGCCTGCTGTTACCGTATGCTCGAGGCCGAAGGGATTACCTATGGCAACTACCCAGTCTCCTACCTCAAGCTTATCTGAATCGCCTAATTTTGCCACAGGTAAATCATGTTTTACATTAATCTTTATAAGGGCAATGTCTGTCTTTGCATCTTTGCCTATTACCTTTGCATCGTATTCTTTGCCGTCAGTGAGTTTCACCTTAATAGAGGTTGCCTTTTCTACAACATGGTTGTTGGTTAATATGTAACCTTCTTTATCGATTATAAAACCTGAACCAAGGCTTCTTTGCTTAAACTCCCTTTTAGGCAGATCACCGAAGAACCTCTCAAAAAAATCATTACCAAAGAAGTCTCTAAAGGGACTGTATGGACCTGCAAAAGGATCTGCCAGATCAGGGCCTTTTATGGTCATGGTGGTGCTTATATTTACCACACAGGGCTTTATTGCCTTTACAAGATTGCTTAAACTCGGTAATCCCCCTTTCTCAAATGCAACTGGCCTTACATTTTCATAGGGGCTTTCCTTTGTGACTGCCCTTTCCTTTATAAATCCAAAACCCAGTATCAGGATACCTATAAAGCACAGTATCAATAAAATATTTCTTTTTTTCACGATATCCTCCTCTTTATAATTTTGATCTATTCATCCTTTAAAGGTAACTTTACCGTAAATATACTTCCCTGAGACGGAACACTTTTCACTTCTATGGTGCCATTATGGGCCTCGGCTATCCATTTGCTGATAGATAATCCAAGCCCGCTTCCTGTTTCCCGTCTTCTCGATTTATCTCCTCTGTAAAATCTATCAAAAATAAACTTTATATCGCTTTCCGGTATGCCCATACCGTTATCCTTTATATGGATATTAATATAACCATCATTTAGGGAAGAATAAACCTCCACCATCCCACCTTCCGGGGTATACTTTATGCCGTTTTCAATAATATTTGAAAACATCCTCCTTATCTTTAGCCCATCACCTATCAGATGTGCCTCGTCAATATTTCCAAGCACAAGCCCCACGCCTTTTTCTTTTGCAAACATCTCCATGCTCATACATATATCGGCAAGCAAGTCTTTTATTGCAATGTCCTCTTTGTTTATTAACATACTATTGGATTCTGCCTTTGATAAGAGCAATAGGTCATCTATTATCTTGGTCATCCTGTCGATTTCTTCGAGATTACTTTTCAATATCTTTTTATACTCCCAGATATCCCTGTCCTTCCTCAATGCCACCTCTGTCTCGCCTTTTAATATGGTCAGCGGTGTTTTAAGTTCATGGGATACGTCAATACTGAACTGGTTTATCCTTTGAAAGGATTCCTTTAATCTTTCTATCATGTCGTTAAAGGTGGTTGCTAAACGACCAAGCTCGTCCCTTTTTCCACCAACATCTATTCTCTCATCGAGATTGCTCGACGAAATCTTAATGGCAGCCTTTCTTATCTTATCCACTGGTTTTAGCGCCTTTCTTGCAAGAAAATAACCGCTCACCGTTGTTATTGCAATGGAGGTGGGTATGCTTATTAAAAATATGATTAAAAGCCTTCTCATGGTTTCATCAAAGTCTTCAAGGGATGTTCCCACCTGAACTATACTTGTAATCTTATTCCTTTCTTTTTCCATGATAGGCACAATCACAGTTCTTATCCTCTGTTTTGATGGAGATAATATGGTTTCGTAGACTACCTCTCCTTTTAGCACCCTTTCAAGGGCAGAAAAGCTTGTGGGTATAGTCTCTGTCTCTATATCGCTCATCTTTGCCCCAATCCTGCCGGAGCTGTCCATAATTTGGATAAATTTTCCTTTTGGTTTTTTACCCAGAACATTTTCAAGATACCTTTCAAAATTACTGAATACATTTACACCGTGGGCTTCCACCATAGAAGAAGATAAAACATCGGCAATTGATTTTATTTTTGTGTCTATACTCTTCTGAAGACTGTTTCTGAAATATATATAAACCCCGGAAGAAAATGCTACCAAAATCAAGGCAAGGATCAAACTATACCAGAGGGTAAGTTTCCACTTAATGGGAAGGCTAAATGTCTTCATCTTCTTTAAGGATGTACCCCATGCCCCTTACAGTATGAATGTATCTTTTGTCTGAAAGGGAATCTATCTTTTTTCTCAAAAAGTTTACATAAACATCCACAATATTTGTAGTATCCTGAATATTATGCCACACATATTCGGCAATATCCCTTCTTGAAAGCACCTTTTCTTTGTTTTTCATCATGAGTTCCAAAATCATAAATTCCTTTTCTGTGAGGTCAATCTCACCTTTAGGGGTTTTTAGCTTCCTCGTATAAGTGTTTAAGGTCAACTCTTTATAGTTTAAGATGTTTATCTCCTGTTTCTTTACTCTTCTCAACAGTGCCCGCATCCTTGCAAGGAGTTCGTCAAAAGAAAAAGGTTTGGTAAGAT
>CAZJOP010000063.1:0-10768 GCA_964547695.1 uncultured Syntrophorhabdaceae bacterium | reverse complement strand
GAGAAAGGCATTCGATAAGCTTACAGGTATAGAAAAACCCACCATTGCAGCAATCTTCGGGCTTGCATTAGGTGGTGGATGTGAAGTTGCCCTGTGCTGTGATTTAAGGATTGCATCTGAAGATGCGGTTATAGGCCTTCCTGAGATAAACCTTGGTATTATGCCAGGTTCAGGGGCCACACAGAGGTTACCAAGACTGATAGGGGCTACAAAGGCAAAAGAGATGCTTTTCACCGGGGATACCATAAATGCCCAGGAGGCATATAGGATTGGCCTTATAAATAAGGTAGTCCCTAAAGATAAGCTTATGGAAGAGGCAATGGCATTGGCAAAGAAGCTTGCCTCAAAGCCAAGGGCTGCCCTGGGCCTTATCAAAAGATGCGTGGACAATGGTTTGAATATGGATCTTCCATCTGGCCTCACACTGGAGATGGATAGTTTTGCCATAGCCTTTACATCTGAAGACGGCAGAGAAGGCATCAATGCATTTGTGGAAAAGAGAAAACCTGTATTTAAGGGAAAATAGGGATAGTAATATATTAAGAAAAAAAGCTTAAATGTAGCTGAAAGTTGAATTCGAATCAAATTATAAGGAGGATAGTATGTCTCGAAAAGCAGTAATACTGGCAGGCGGCCAGTGCAAATGGGGTGTAAGAGAGGCACATCTTGTTGACCTCTTTCAGGAGGCTGCAAAGGCATGCCTCGATGATATCCCCACATTAAAACCAAAGGATATCGATGGTCTTATCGTGGCAACATCGTATGCAGGGAGATGCTCGTTTCAGGTAAACACTGCACCAGTTATAGCTGAAAGGTGCGGTCTTAAGCCCACTTCTATCTGCACAAGATGTGATACACTCTGTGCCGGAGGTTCAACAGGTATCATCCTTGCAAAGGGTCTTGTAGAGGCAGGGGCAGCAGACATTGTAATGGTAGCAGGTGGCGAAAAACTCTACACACCCCAGAAATGGGAGGTATTTTACAGTGAATTAGCATCTGTTGACCATGACTGGGATGGCGCCCAGGGTATGGGGCTTCCCCCACCATTTTTTGCATTGACTGCCCAGGAGCACATGCTCCATTATGGCACAAAGAAGGAACATCTTGCCGCTGTATCTGTGGCAAATTATAACTATGCTGCAGATAACCCGGTGGCACAGATGCAGAAAAAGCTCACCCTCGAAGAGGCAATGAATGCACCTGTCGTTGTTCCACCTTTAACACTTTACGATTGCTGTCCCATTACAGATGGTGCAGCTGCATGTATCATCACAACCGACGAGATTGCAAGAAAATTTACGGACAGACCCCTTGTTTATATCAGGGGAACTGCCCAGGTATGTCTAAACAGTGTATCTGCAAATTTCCCGGGTGAACACCTTGCAGACTGGAAACATACACGTATTGCCGCACAGAAGGCATACGAAAGGGCAAAGGTTACACCCAATGACATTAAGGTAGCCCAGACCCATGATTGCTTCTCTATCTCAGAGGTAATTGAAGTTGAAGAACTGGGATTCTGCAAAAAAGGTGAAGGCGGAGAGTTCTGTTATTCAAAACAGATTGAAATCGGTGGAAAGGTGCCAATTAATACAGATGGTGGTCTACTTGCTGTTGGACATCCCTTTGGTGCCACAGGCATAAGACAGGCAATAGAAATAATGAAACAGTTACAGGGCAGGGCTCGTCATCAGGTAAAGGATGCAGATATAGGGCTTACCCATAACCTAAGCGGCGCCAATGCAGAGCACACCATCTTGATATATGGTAGAGAACCAGTAAAATAAGGAGGGAAACATGGCTGTAGTAGGAATACCCATACTTGAGGATTTATATCCAGTCACGATGGATATGTGGCCGATACAGGCAAAAGAGTTCAATAGAATCTGGCAGTTCTATGAAAATCTAAAGCAGGGCAGATTTACCACGACAAAATGCAAAGACTGCGGTTATGTGGCATATCCACCGAGGGTCATATGCCCTGAGTGCTATTCAGAAAATCTTGAATATATTGATTTACCTACAAAAGGTAAGATCATTGTGTTTTCAGAAGAGGTTAAAGGCGTTCCCCTTGGATTTGAATCACCCCTTATCCATGCTGTTATTGATTTAGGTGTTCCGCCTGTGAGGAGGCTATTGAGCAGGATAGTTAATTGCCCTGCAGGGGTATTAAAAAGAGGCGATGAGGTGCAGCTTGCCGTATTTCCTGTGCCTTCCATGCCCATAGAAAAGGGTAAGGCAGGCACAATTATGGCAGACAGGGTATTTTTTGCCTTTGAACCTGTAAAAAAATAGCCTGAATTCGGAAAAATGAGGTGGGATGCATTTTAAATACATCCCACCTTTTTTATTGTTTTTTTAAGGGAAATTTTGTTGATTAAGATGCATGCATAATGTAATTTATTTAATATTTGTTTTTAAATTTATGGATTTTAGTGCCAATTATGGATGTTTATATTGCCTTGTTAGAAATAGAGCTGGCCTTTAAAAGGAAAATTTACTCTGAAGACAATCTTAAAAAAGTGGGTTCAAAATTTGTAATTAAATGAGAAGATTATTATTATCGATTTTATCCCTTTTTCTATTCTTGTCGTTTTCCCACCTATATGCCAAAGAATATACTGTAACAAAGGTAATAGACGGGGATACGATTCAACTGGAAACAGGAGAAATTGTAAGGTATATAGGTATAGACGCACCGGAATTGTATGTGAAAAACGGGGGCGCCGAATTCTATGCAAAAGAGGCAGCCCGATATAACAGAAAACTTGTTTTTTTAAAAAAGGTAAGGCTTGAATTTGATGAAGAAAAGAAGGATCAACATGGAAGACTCCTTGCATATGTATTTGTAAAAAACATCTTTGTAAATGCTGAACTTGTAAGGCTTGGTTTTGCAAGGGCATTGATTAAACCCCCCAATACTAAATATAAAGATCTCCTTCTTTCATATCAGAAGAAGGCAATGGATGAAGAAAGGGGTTTATGGCAGGAGACAAAAAAGGATACAGAGATGGTATATATTGGAAACAAAAGGACCTATGTGCTCCATAGACCAAACTGTCCTCTAACAAAAAAGATTTCTGAAAAGAACAGGATTATATTCAGAAGCAGAATGGATGCAATCCGTATAGGATATTCACCTTGCAAGCAGTGTAAACCATGACAGAACCTTACATATCATACTGGGGTCTTAAAAAACACCCCTTCCTTTTAGCCCCTGACAGCCATATGATGTATTTAGCAGGTCAATACTTTGAATGCTTTGAGAGATTAAAATATGCGGTGAATACCCAGAAGGGTGGTGTCCTTATTGTATCTGAAGATGCAGGACTGGGGAAGACTACGATACTTCTTAAACTCATAGATGAATTAAAATCAACATATCAGAACGCCTTCAGATACGCCTTTGTAGACCATCCCACATTAGATCCTTCTGATATGATTTCATATATTACAAAAGAATTAGCAGGGGTTTCATATGACAAAGACAAGTTAAAAAATATCCTTACAATTAAAGATGTTCTTATTGAGGTAAAAAGACAGGGAGGAAAGGCAATAATAATTGTAGATGAAGGCCAGTTGCTATGTGGAAAAGACGATATTCTTCAGGAGTTGAGGATTCTTATAAACTTAAACCATGAAAATGAATATCTGCATACCTTTATACTTTCAGGCCAGAGGCCCCTGTGGGATGAGATTAAAGGCATCCCTGAACTTTTTCAGAGACTCCCTGTTCGATATTATTTTATGCCCTTGAGGCTTGAAGAAACAAAGGAACTTATAAGATTCAGGTTAAATAAGGCAGGATTAGATGAAGAAGGGCGCATTTTCACAGATGAGGCATTAGAATTAATACACAGACATTCAAAGGGATCTCCGAGAACTATTCTGGCATTAGCCGATATGGCCCTGCTGGGAGGTTATGCAGATAGGGCAACCGTCATTGGATTTAAGGAAATACATAAGGCATTAAACATGATGTCCGGTAGAGGCGAATCTCTCCCATATATTACAGAAAGGGATAGAGAAAAAAGACCCATCTCAAGTGAAACAAGAACTACCTTTCATGATAAAAAAAAGACACAGGAAACATACGAAAAGATTAGTAAGAGATCTAATGTTAAGGTAAGACCGTTTTTTATAGTGCTTGCCTTTATATTTTTTATGCTTTTAGGCGGGACAGGTGTTCAATATTTCATGTCATTAACGAAAGAAAAGAAAATTCATCAAGAATCAGAGAGGATAAATACCATCCAGAAACAAAAAGATTTACAGTTTTACGATAAAGAAATGGTTAAGACCGTTAATTCGAATCAAGAAGTGAATATTCAAGGTTCTGGAAAACCGGAAAAAAGTACTGGACAGGAAAAAGAGTTTATTATCATAAAATCCGCCGGTAATATAAGAAGCGCACCTGATGTGACTGCACCGAAAATCGGTATGATATTTCAGGGAGAAACAGTAAAAGTAAAGGCTGAAGAAAAGGATGCATCTGGAAACAGGTGGTTTAAGGTGAACCTTTACGGTGACAGAGAAGGCTGGATATCAGAAAGCGTGGGGATATTGAGATAGATATTTTGAAAAGGTTTGAAATAGGCGCATTTACAATCTATTCTAAAGATGAGCACATTGATTCCAATCAATTGTTAAATGCACTTCAGAACCCATCCATCTCAATAAAAAAAGGAAGGGCAGGCGTTAAAATTTTCTTATTAAGTGGCAAAAAGATTGCGTGCAGGCAGTATGTTCATGGGGGGTTATTGAGGGCAATCACCGGGGACAGATTTTTATCTCCAAAAAGGGCCCTTGAAGAGATGAAGATGCTTATCTATCTCGAAGATGTGGGCATCCCAGCTGTGAGGCCACTGTGTGTTGTAGCGAAAAAAACTTGCTTTTTTAAGAGATTGTATCTGCTTACCTTTTTTGAAGAAGAAACGGAAAATCTACCGGAGTATTTGGCCAGTGCAAATGAAAGACAGAGGATGAGGGTTTTTAAAATGGCAGCCTTTTTGTTAAGGGCCCTCGAGCTTGCCGGGATATATCATCGGGATCTGCACTTGGACAACATTCTTGTAAAAAAGAAGATTAATTCAAAAGGTTTATTAGACATTGATTGTTTGATGCTTGTTGATTTTGATAGGGCAAGATTTAAAAATATAACCGTAAGGGATATGAAACATCTATTCTGGCGTTTAAATAAGTACGCTGAGAAACTGGAAAAAAAGGGGGTATTGAAGATAGATTTAAAGGAAAAGTTATTGTTTTTGAGGATATATGAAAGGCTTTCAAAAAGGCCTGTAACAGATGCCATGAAAAAATATTATCCTTTTAAAAGACTTATGTGGAGGATAGGCTGGTGCCTTGAATCCATTTTTTATTCCCGAAACAGTAAAATTTAATCATATAGACTATTTTATGCTTTCTGCCATCAGCTTTGAGACTGTGCGGGCAAATTTAGCCGGGTCTTTTGGTCTTGAACCCTCAAGTATAAGAGCCTGGTCGTATAGAAGGTCAATATATTCGTTCAAAAGTGGATGTTCTTTATCCCTTTCAAAAAGTTCGTTCATAGATGCAAATAATGGATGTTCAGGGTTGAGCTCCAGTATCCTTTTCTGTGCAGGCACCTCCTGACCCATTGCTTTAAGTATCTTTTCCATCTGGGCATCAAGACCTGCCTCGTCTGCCACAAGACAGCAGGGAGAGTCCTTAAGCCTTCCCGAAAACCTCACATCTTTCACATTGTCCTTTAACCGGTCTTTTATCAATTCTATGAGCCTTCTGTATTCTTTTTTCGCCTTCTCCCTCTTTTCTTTTTTTGTGTCATCTATTTCAATATCACCCCTTGTGACTGATTTTAGCTGTTTCCCTTTATATTCAAACCCGCTAAATACAAACTCGTCAATCTCGTCGGTAAAGATGAGGACTTCATAGTCTTTTTCTTTAAATGCCTCAAGGTAAGGAGAGATAAGGGCCTCCTCAGTTGACGGTGAATAAATATAGTAAATCTCCTTCTGGTCTTCTTTCATGGAATTTACATAATCCTGTAAAGTCCTTAATTTGTTGTCCTCTGTCTTTGTGGAATAAAACAGAAGAAGCTCTGCAATCTGTTCTCGTCTTTCAAAATCGTAGTGAAGCCCTTCTTTAAGAATTTTAGCAAATTCTTTGTGAAATTGCAGGTATTTTTCATACTCGTTGTCTTTCATCTCGTTTAATGTATCGAGTACCTTCTTTGTAACATTATTTTTGATGATTTCCACCTGTCTGTTGTTCTGTAGTATCTCCCGGGATACATTTAATGGCAAATCCGATGAATCAATAACACCCCTTATAAAACGAAGATAGGGTGGTATTAAATCCTCGCAGTGTTCCATGATTTGAACCCTTTTCACATAAAGCATGGGTCCTACCTTAAAGTCTTTAAAGAGAATATTAAACGGTGCCTTTGAGGGCAGATATAAAAGGGCAATAAACTCTGAAGTCCCTTCTGCCTTATAATGGATAACCTTTAAAGGGTCTTTGAAATCATGGGAGATGTGTTTGTAGAATTCGTTATATTCGTCCTGCGTAACCTCAGATTTGTCTTTCAGCCAGATGGCCTTTCTCGAATTTAAGGTCTCTTCCTCTTTTATTTTGAATGTTTTTCCTTTCTCGAGTTCGCTTTCTTTTTCCCTTTCCACCTCCATTACGATGGGGTGTTCTATAAAATCTGAATATCTTTTTACAATGCCCCTAATCTCCCATTCATCAAGATACCTTTTTTCTTCATCTTTTAGGTGTAGTATGACATCTGTGCCTTTTTGAGGTTTATCTATCTCTTCCACAACGAATGTGCCGTCACCAGTGGATTCCCATTTTACACCCTTTTTATCCTTTTTCCCTGCCTTTCTGGAAATAACCGTTATTTTGTCCGCGACCATAAAGGATGAATAGAAACCCACCCCGAACTGCCCTATCAGCTCCGGATTATCCTTAATATCTTTGCCCTTAAGTGCCATGAGAAATTCTTTTGTTCCTGAATGGGCAATAGTGCCTAGTGCCTCTATTATCTCATCTTTTGTCATGCCGATGCCGTTGTCGCTTACTGTGAGCGTTCCCTTTTCTTTATCCACTGAGATCTTTATCTTCCAGGCGCCATCATCTTCAAGAATTGCACTGTTTGTAAGGGATTCGAACCTTGCCCTGTCAATGGCATCAGATGCATTTGATATGAGTTCCCTTAAAAACACCTCTTTATGGGAATATAGAGAATGTATCATTAAATCGAGTAATTGTTTTACCTCTGTTTTAAACTCATATTTCTCCATATACTGCTCCTTGAATTATTTGTGATTAAAGGATTTTTATAAAAAATTAAGACACCAGTGCCTTTAAGTCAATAGCAGGGGAAAAATTCTTATTTCTTGACTTAATATCGTCTAAGCATATATAATTAGTGACTTTTTGATGGAGGAAGACATTGAGGGATAAATATTGTGGACATATTGGACTTGAAGATGTGGGCAAAGATGTGCTTCTTGCCGGCTGGGTTTACAGGAGAAGAGACCATGGAGGGCTTGTTTTTATAGATTTAAGAGATGTAACAGGGGTTGTGCAGGTGGTGTTTTCTCCTGAGATATCAAAAACCGCTCATGAAATGGCAGGGGATATAAAGCAGGAATATGTAATACAGATAAAAGGTCAAGTTGAAAAAAGGCCTGCTGGCACAGAGAATGAGAATATACCTACCGGGCTTGTAGAGGTACTTGTAAAAGAACTTGTGATTTTAAATACCTCTAAGGCATTACCATTTCAGCTTGACGAAGACGAGCCCAATGAAACCATAAAATTAAAGTACAGATACCTCGATATGAGAAGACCTTCTGTTCAGGAGATTTTTATAACAAGAAGCAAAGCCTATAAGGCAGTAAGGGATTATCTTGTTTCTCAGGGGTTTTACGAATTTGAGACACCTATGCTCACAAAGAGCACCCCTGAAGGCGCCAGGGATTTTATTGTGCCGAGCAGACTAAATCCAGGCACATTTTATGCCCTGCCCCAGTCGCCCCAGTTATTCAAGCAGATTCTCATGATAGGAGGTTTTGATAGGTATTTTCAAATTGTCCGTTGCTTCAGAGATGAAGACCTGAGGGCAGATAGACAGCCTGAGTTCACCCAGATTGATATGGAGATGAGCTTTGTGGATGTGGAAGATGTAATAAGCATCAGCGAAGGTCTTATAAAAGAGATATATAGGGCAGTTAAAGGTCACGCCTACAGTGGGTCTTTTTCAAGGATCACATACGATGAGGCAATCGAGACATATGGAACGGATAAACCAGACTTAAGGTTTGATTTGCCTATTGTTGATGTATCAGATATATTCAAAAATACAGATTTCGGGGTTTTTAAAAAGGCCGTTGAAAATAGAGGTGTTGTAAAATCCATAGTTTTGAAGGGCAAGAACCTTTCGAGAAAAGACTTGGATACATCTGTTGATGTGGCAAAGCAGATGGGCGCAGAAGGCCTCATCTGGATAAGAAAAGAAGGGGGCATGCTACAGTCACCTATTGTAAAATACCTTAAGGAAGATGAGCAATCAGCCTTAGTGGAAAGACTTGATATAAAAGACGGTGACGTTATTTTTATGATGACAGGAAACAGACAAAAGATAAGTGAACTCATGGGCAGATTCAGGTTGTATCTCGGTGAAAGATATGACCTCATAGATAAAAATCTTTTTAAATTCCTATGGGTCATAGATTTTCCCCTCTTCGAATATAGCGAAGAGCAGAAAAGATACGTGGCATGCCATCATCCGTTTACGGCATCTAAGACTGATATAAGACAGTTTAATGGCGATTATGAAGCATTAAAATCAAAGGCCTATGACCTTGTGTTAAATGGTGTTGAAATCGGTGGAGGCAGTATCAGAATATACAGAAAAGATGAACAGATGGAGATGTTTAAACTTTTGAATATTAAAGAGGAGGAGGCTCAAGAAAAGTTCGGTTTTCTTCTTGAAGCCCTTGAGATGGGCGCACCTCCCCACGGAGGGATTGCTTTTGGATTCGACAGGATTCTCATGATGCTTCTTAATTGCGATAGCATAAGAGATGTGATTCCATTTCCAAAAACGCAAAAGGGTGTATGTCTTTTAACGGATGCTCCATCAAGGGTCAGTCAGAAGCAATTGAGCGAATTAAAGATCAGACTTATTCATGAGAAGTAAAAAGACTTCGCTAAGATGGCAATTTTTCGTTAACCCTTAAGGCCTTATAGATTAAATTTGAGGAAGGTGAATTTATGAAAAAGAAAAAGGGTTTTATATTCAAAAATGAGCAAAAAGAGAAGAAATATCCCCTTGTAGATGTGGAAGAACCCCAGCTATTCAAGGACATATTTCCCTTTACAGAGGTTTGCAAGGTAAAATTTGACAATAAGATTGAGCTTATTGACCCACCTGAAGATATATACATAACAGATACAACGTTCAGAGACGGTCAGCAGTCAAGACCTCCTTTTACGGTAAAGCAGATAGAAGACCTCTTTGACCTTATCCATCAGCTTGGGGGGGCAAACGGTGTGATTAGACAGTCCGAATTTTTTCTATATACCGACAAGGACAAGGAGGCCCTATCGAGGTGTCTTGAAAAGGGATACAGGTATCCTGAGATTACAGGGTGGATTAGGGCAAACAAAGATGATTTAGAGCTCGTTAAACAGTTCAATCTAAAAGAGACAGGGATACTCACCAGTGCATCGGATTATCATATCTTTCTAAAGCTAAAAAAGACACGCTCTCAGGTTTTTAAAGAATACTTGAAAATCGTGGAGAAGACACTGGAGCACGGTATTATTCCAAGATGTCACTTTGAAGATATAACCCGTGCAGATATTTACGGATTCTGTGTGCCGTTCGCCCAGGCATTGATGGAATTGTCCCGTGAGGCAAAGATGCCTGTGAAGATAAGACTGTGCGATACCTTAGGTCTTGGGATTACATATCCCGGCGCTGCGTTACCTCGTTCTGTGGGGAAGATCATAAGGGCAATGATCGACGATGCCGGTGTGCCTTCAGAATATCTTGAATGGCACGGGCATAATGATTTTAACAAGGTCATTATAAATAGCGTAAGTGCCTGGCTTTATGGTTGTATGTATGTAAACGGCACATTGCTGGGCATTGGAGAAAGAACAGGCAATGCGCCAATAGAAAGCCTTATCATGGAATACATTTCCCTTACAGGAGGCAGTAACGGTATCCAGACCCAGGTCATTACTCAGATAAGAAACTATTTTGAAAAGGAGATAGGACATCACATACCAAAACAGCAACCTTTTATAGGCTCTGATTTTAATGCAACATCGGCAGGAATCCACATAGACGGACTGGCAAAAAATGAAGAAATCTATATCCCTTTTGATACAAATAAGATTTTAAATAGACCTATTGCCGTGAACATTACGGATAAATCCGGTCTCGCTGGCATTGCCCACTGGATAAATTCTTATTTTGCATTAACAGGTAACGATAGGATTCAGAAGACCCATCCTGGCGTGGCAAAGATAAATAAATGGATTTTAAAACAATACGACGAGGGAAGGGTGACGTGCATCTCAGAAGAGGAGATGGAACATCTAACGAGAAGATATATACCTGAGATCTTTGTATCTGAATTTGAGCTCATCAAGAAGAGGGCATACGATATGGCAGCGCATCTCATAGAAAGATACATCGAAAATCCAAAGATAAAAACCATGATCCCTGATGTGCAGGAAGAGGTGTTAA
>CAZJOP010000062.1:0-10884 GCA_964547695.1 uncultured Syntrophorhabdaceae bacterium | reverse complement strand
CATAGAATTTACAATCCAGAACGGCAAGTTATGGATGCTTCAAACAAGAACAGGAAAGAGAACGGCTTTTGCTGCATTCAAAATAGCTGTGGACATGGTGAAAGAAGGGTTAATCAAAAAGGAAGACGCCTTGATGAAGGTTGAACCTGATATGTTGAACCAGCTTTTAAGACCGATTTTTGACCCTAAAGAAAAGGAAAAGGCATTAAAATCAGGTAGCATGGTTGCAAAGGGATTAAATGCAGGCCCAGGTGCAGCAACCGGTAAAGTTGTCTTCAATGCAGAGGATGCTGAGGCATGGGCATCAAGAGGCGAAAAGGTTATCCTTGTGCGCATAGAGACATCCCCTGAGGATATAAGGGGAATGAATGCAGCCCAGGGTATTCTCACATCAAGAGGTGGCATGACAAGCCATGCTGCACTGGTTGCAAGACAGATGGGCAAGGTTTGTGTGGCTGGCTGTGGTGAACTCGATATTGACTACAAGAAAAAGGCCATTTCTGTTAAAGGCAAGACCATAAAAGAAGGAGATTATATTTCCATTGACGGCACAACAGGAGAGGTCTTTGTCGGCGAGATAAAGACGATACCCTCTGAGATTTTACGGGTGCTTATAGATAAGACCTTAAAACCTGAAAAATCTCAGGTTTATCAGGATTTTGCCCTTCTTATGTCGTGGGCAGATGAGGTAAGAAGGCTTGGTATCAGAACCAATGCGGACGAACCGAAACAGGCAGCAATTGCAGTAGCATTCGGTGCAGAGGGGATAGGACTCTGCAGGACTGAGCATATGTTCTTTGAAGGCAACAGGATAGATGCAGTGCGTGAAATGATTCTTGCTGACGATTTAGAAGGTCGTAAAAAAGCACTAAAAAAACTGCTTCCCATGCAGAAAAAGGATTTTATAGGTCTATTTAAGGTAATGAATGGTTTACCCGTAACTATAAGAACCCTTGATCCACCCCTGCATGAGTTTTTACCACATACAGAAAAAGAGATAAAGGCCCTTGCGGAGGCTACTAAAATACCTTATGAAAAGCTCTCTGCAAAGGTAGCAAGCCTCCATGAGGCAAATCCAATGTTGGGTCACAGGGGATGCAGGTTAGGGATTGTATATCCTGAGATAACACAGATGCAGGCACAGGCCATTTTTGAGGCAGCCTGTGAGGTTAAGAAAAAGGGTATTGATGTAAAACCTGAGATAATGATACCCCTTGTAGGAAATGTAACAGAGCTGGCAATGCAAAAAGAGGCAGTTATAGAGGTTGCCAATACGGTGATGAAAAAATATGGGGTAGAAATTGACTACAAGATCGGCACCATGATAGAGATTCCAAGGGCTGCTATTACTGCCGATGAGATAGCCAGGGAGGCAGAGTTTTTCTCATTTGGAACAAATGACCTAACCCAGACAACACTGGGTATGAGCAGGGATGATGCAGGAAAATTTTTAAGATTTTACGTTGAAAAAGGCATATATCCCTATGATCCATTTCAGAGGATAGATGAAGAAGGGGTAGGGAAGCTTATGAAAATGGGTGTTGAATTAGGCAGAAAGACAAGGAAAAATCTAAAGATAGGCATTTGCGGTGAACACGGAGGAGAACCGAATTCTGTTGAATTCTGCCACAGAATTGGGCTTGATTATGTGAGCTGCTCACCTTTCAGGGTAACCCTTGCAAAACTCGCTGCTGCAAGGGCAGCTATTAAGGAAAAGGCCGAAAAGAAGAAAAAATAGTTTGTGAGTTTATTATAATGAATAGGTTATAACTGAATATATTAAAGGAAAGACATTAAAAAATGCGAATATATTTAAAATAAAAAAATTTAACCCTTTAAATAGTTTGAAATGTTCACTATAAAAACAAAATTTTTTTAAAAAATTATTGACAAGGGTTTTAAAATTATGTAAATAGTTTCACAAATAAAATATACGGATATGTAAAAGATGAAAACCATCAACTTAACAGAAAGCATTGATTGGAATTTCATTGAAGAGGTAAAAAAAGAAAGCGGTCAGGACTCTTCTCTGTGTTATCAATGTGGCAATTGCACAGCCGGTTGCCCGTATTCAAATTATTTCGATTACCCTGTAAGCCAGGTCATGAGACTTATTCAGACTGGCCAGAAAGATACAATCCTTACATCAAAGGCAATATGGCTTTGTGCCACATGTGAAACATGCACCACAAGGTGCCCATGTGAGATAGATGTAGCACACATAATGGATGTCTTGAGGATTATGGCAAGGAGGGAAAATAAGGTATCAGAGAAGGATATAAAGACGTTTTACGACTCTTTTCTTGATTCTGTTAAAAAGTTTGGAAGATTATATGAGGTGGGAACACTTCTCTCGTATAATCTGAGGTCAGGTCATCTTTTTGCTGATTCAGATTTAGGACCCAAAGTGTTGGCGCATAACAAGATACATTTTCTGCCAAAGAAGATTAAAGGGAGCGAGAAAGTGGCTAAAATTTTCGAAAGATATCAGGAAAGTTTAAAGAAACATGGTTAATAAGAGATACGCATATTATTCAGGTTGTTCCCTTGAAGGAACTGCGTCAGAATATGACAAATCAGTAAGGCTCATATTTGATGCATTGGGTGTAGATTATATTGAACCTGAAGACTGGAGCTGCTGTGGTTCAACCCCTGCCCACACAATAGACCATGTATTTGCTGCAGCCCTTGCTGCAAGAAACCTCTCAATTATTGAAAAAATGGGGTTAGATACTGTAACGGCACCATGTCCCGCATGTCTTATGGCCTTTAAAAAGGCTCAATATTTTATGGAACGGGATGATACCTTTAAAGAAAAGGTAAATGAACTTCTCGATGAAAAATATAACTGTGGCGTTTATGCAAAATCAACACTACAGGTTCTCTATGAGGATGTGGGACTGGATGAAATTGCAAAAAGGGTAACCCATGTAATCCCTGATATGAAGGTTGCCCCATATTATGGTTGCATAACAAACAGACCCCCAAAGTTAGCCCAGTTCGATGACCCAGAAAATCCCATTTCAATGGATAAAATTTTGTCTACCATAGGTGTTGAGGTATGCGATTTTGCATTTAAGGTGGAGTGTTGCGGTGCGGCATTTGGTGTTCCAAAAAAAGAGATGGTAAACAGGTTATCGGCAAAGGTACTGTCAATGGCCATAGAATCAGGGGCAAACTGTATTGCTGTTGCATGCCCTCTCTGTCAGCAAAACCTTGATTTAAGGCAGCAGCAGATAAACCAGACAACAGGGTCAAATTTTAACATACCTGTTTTGTATTTTACCCAGATTATGGGTCTTGCATATGGATACTCACCAAAAGAACTCGGTTTAGATAAATTAATAGTAAGTGCTGATAATTTTGCCCGTTCAAGAATCACAAAAGAAGAGTATGAACAGATAAAAGTTCAAGAGCAGAAAGCCAGTAAAAAAGAAGTAAAAAAACAAGAGACAGTAGAAGAGGAGAACCCATAAATGAGGGTTGGTGTCTTTATTTGCCATTGTGGAAATAATATTGCAGGAACAGTAGATGTTAAGGCAGTTGCTGAGGCCATAAGAAAGATTCCAGGAGTGGTCTATGCAACAACATATATGTATACATGCTCTGAACCAGGTCAGGATGAAATCAAGCAGGCGATAAAAGATCACAAGCTAAACAGAGTTGTGGTGGCAGCATGTTCACCGAGGATGCATGAACTCACATTTAGAAAGACCGTAGAGAAGGCAGGATTAAACAGATACTATTTTGAAATGGCCAATATCCGTGAGCACATATCCTGGATAGGTGAAGATAGGGAAGCCAATACAAAAAAGGCCATAGATGTGGTAAAAATGGCTGTTGCCAAGGTGATGCAGGATAGGCCTCTATACTCATCATCCTTTAGGATAAACAAAAGGGTGCTCGTGATAGGTGGTGGCGTTGCAGGCATGCAGGCTGCCCTTGATTGTGCTGACGGTGGGCTTGAGGTTGTGCTTGTTGAAAAAAGCCCCAGTATCGGTGGTATGATGTCAAGACTGGATAAAACATTTCCCACTATAGACTGTTCCATCTGTATACTCGGGCCAAAGATGGTGGATGTGGCACAACACGACAAGATAAAACTCTATGCCTATTCAGAAATAGATGAAATTAAGGGTTATGTTGGCAATTACCAGATTAAGATAAGAAAAAAGGCTACTTATGTTGACTGGACAAAATGCACAGGTTGCGGTGCATGCATGGAAAAATGCCCTTCAAAAAATGCTTACGATTATTTCAATTTCGGTGTAGCACCCACTAAAGCAATAAACATACCATTCCCGCAGGCCATTCCCAAAAAGGCCAAGATTGACCCCAATTACTGCAGATACTTCACCAAAGGCAAGTGTGGGGTATGTGCAAAGATTTGTCCTACCAAGGCAATAAATTATGAGATGCAGGATGAGATGGTAACAGAAGAGGTAGGTGCAATCATCGTTGCCACAGGATACAGTCTTCTTGACCTTGAAAGGCTACCAGAATACGGAGCCGGTAGATACCCTGATGTAATATCAGGCATTCAGTATGAAAGGCTTTTAAATGCATCAGGTCCTACAGCAGGTCATATCTTAAGGCCTTCTGATCATACTGAACCGAAGACGGTTGTGTTTGTATCCTGTGCAGGCTCAAGGGACAAATCCATAGGTATTCCTTATTGTTCTAATTTCTGCTGCATGTATATTGCAAAACAGGCAATCCTCACAAAAGACCATATCCCAGATTCCCAATCGTATGTATTCTATATGGATATAAGGTCTCCAGGGAAAGGCTACGACGAATTTACCCGTAGGGCTCAAGAAGATTATGGTGTTAAGTATATAAGAGGGCGTGTATCGAGGATATACCCAAAAGGGAAAAAGATGGTGGTTAAAGGGGTGGATACACTGCTTGGTTCACAGGTTGAAATTGAGGCTGATCTTGTGGTGCTTGGAACAGCGGTGCTTTCAAATCCAGATGCAGCACATCTTGCAGAAAAGTTACATATATCCTACGATACATTTGGATTTTATGTGGAAAGTCATCCAAAGTTGAGACCCGTTGAGACCAATACATCCGGGGTCTTTCTTGCCGGTGCCTGTCAGGGGCCAAAGGATATCCCCGCATCGGTTGGTCAGGGTAGTGCGGCAGCAAGTAAGGTACTGGCACTTTTCTCAAAGGATATGCTTGAATCAGACCCTGCAGTGGCAAAAGTAGATATAAACAAATGTGTGGGCTGCTTGAAATGCGTAAAAACGTGCCCGTTCCAGGCCATAAAAGATAAAGAATTAAGAGATGGAAGAGTTGTTGCCGATGTAATAGAAACCGTCTGCGCTGGCTGTGGTGTATGCACATCAACCTGCCCATGTGGTGCAATCCAGCTTCAGCACTTTACAGACAATCAGCTGTTGGCGGAGGTAAATGCATTATGTCTGGCTTAGACAAAAAAGAAATGAGGATAGTGGGGTTTCTATGTAACTGGTGTTCTTATGGTGGTGCAGATACTGCTGGAGTAAGCCGTTTTAAACAACCTACAGACCTCCGCATTATAAGAGTTCCATGCTCTGGAAGGGTAAATCCTTTATTCGTTGTAAAGGCATTGTTAAATGGAGCAGATGGTGTGCTGGTATCCGGTTGCCACCCAAGAGACTGTCATTATTCAGATGGAAATTTTTATGCCAGAAGGCGCCTTGAGATGTTAAAGAGACTGCTTCCTTTTCTGGGAATTGATCATAGAAGATTCCATTATACCTGGGTCTCTGCGTCAGAGGGAGCAAGGTGGCAGCAGGTGGTAAAGGATTTTACAGAGGTAATTCATAAATTAGGCCCGTTGAATCTTACAAGGGAGGCTTAAGGCGTGTCAGTAGATAAGTTAAAAGATGCTGTGAAACAATTATTAAACGAGGTGGATGTTGTCATCGGATATACAGAAGGTTTTGATAAAGTCCATGCAACACCTCTATTTATAAATACCCAGGATCAGATAGACCAATTGATATGGGACGAAAGATGTGTTCATAATCTCGCTTCGTATCTGCCTTCATTAAAAAGAAAGAAGGTTGGGGTAATAGTAAAAGGTTGTGACAGTAGAACAATAGTTCAATATATGCAGGAAGGCCTGATAAATAGAGAGTACGTAAAAATAATAGGTATCCCGTGTAGCGGTGTAATAAGTGTAAAGAAGCTAATGAAGGCTGTGGACTTTGCAAATATTGAAGATGTAACATTTGAAAAAAACGGAAATGTAACTGTAAAAACAGAAAAAGAGAGCAAAACTTTCTCACTAATGGATATAGCACCTGATAAATGTAAGACCTGTCAGTATCCGACACCTATTGTATACGATATACTGATTGGCGAACCTATAAAATCCGACAAACCAAAAGAAAGCGTTTATGAAGATATAATTGAGTTCGATAAAAAGAGCCTTGAGGAAAAACTGGCATACTGGCAAAAGGAATTTGACCGCTGTATCCGCTGCTATGCATGCAGGAATGCATGTCCCATGTGCGTATGTCAGGATGTCTGTATCGCCGAAAGCCGTGAGCCACACTGGATCAGCCAGCGTGCTACTTTAACTGAAAAGTTTATGTTTCATTTAATACATGCAGTTCATCTTGCCGGTAGATGCGTTGAATGCGGTGAGTGCGAAAGGGCATGCCCTATGGGTATCCCTGTAAATACACTAAAAAGGAAAATCAATCTTGAAATGAAAGAGCTGTTCGATTACTCACCCGGGGTAAATCCTGATGATAAACCTCCAATGTATACCTTTAATGTAGATGAGTTGAAAATCAAGGAGCATAAAATCGGATGATAGCATTAGGCTTTCTTAAAAAAGAAAATTTAGTGGAATTTTTAAAGGAATTAACAACTAAATATGCTGTTTATGTTCCTCATGCAGATGACGATGTTGTTGCCTTTAAACCATTTCAGGAAAATAAATCTATCTGCCTCGACAGACCTGCAAACATTCCACCAAAATCCGTTATATTTCCTCAATACGAAACCTTATTTACATTCACACTTTCAAAGAAAGAAGAAGAACCTGACAGGGTTGACGTAAAATTACAGGAAAAGATGGATTTTAAAGACACGATTATCTTTGCAGCAAGGCCATGTGATGCAAAGGGATTTACAGTTTACGACAGGGTATACAAAGACTCTGATATACCTGATCCATATTATACAGGGAGGCGTGAAAAAACCATAATAATAGGTCTAAGCTGTCCAAATGTATCTCCTGGATGTTTTTGTGTAGCAGTAGGCAGTAGCCCTTCAGACAAAGAAGGTTCAGATGTTTTATTGACAGAGATAGGAAGTGGTTTTGTGCTGGAACCTGTAACGGAAAGAGGAAGGGAAATACTCCAATCAAAGCTTATCGAAGACGGATCAAAATATCTCGAAGAAGCACAGAAAAAACAAGAAGATATTAAAAATAAGGTAAAAAATCCTTTTAAAAACACAGGAAAGCCCCAGATATCACAAGATAAATTTAACGACGATAGCTTTTGGGAAACAGCTCTCAGCAAGTGTCTAAGCTGTGGCGCCTGTACATTCATCTGTCCTACATGTTATTGTTTTAACATTACCGATGAAAATAAAATATGGGAAGGAGAAAGACTGCGTAGCTGGGATGCATGCATGTTTCCCCATTTTACACTGGAAGCAAGCGGTCACAACCCAAGACCGACAAAATTTCACAGGTTTAAAAACAGGGTCGGCCATAAGTTCTTATATTATCCTGAAAAATATAATGGTGTCCTTGCATGCTGTGGATGTGGCAGATGTATAAGATACTGCCCTGTTTCTGTAGACATAAGTAAAGTTGTGGATGAATTGTCAAGTCCAGGTAACGATGATAAGACACTAACAACAAACGGGGGAAAAGCATGAAGAATCCCTACCTGCCTGAATTAGCAACCATTACGAAAATTATTGAAGAGACTCCTAACATAAAATCCTTTCAGGTGGTATTCAATGACCCTGAAAAGATGAAGACATTTAAATTCGAACCAGGTCAGGTTGGACAATTGTCTGTCTTTGGTGTTGGAGAATCTACATTTGTTATAAATTCACCCCCCACAAGAATGGAATATCTTCAGTTCAGTGTTATGAGGGTAGGGGAGGTAACAACAGCGTTACATGAACTCTATGAAGGAGACCAGATAGGCGTTAGGGCGCCCCTTGGAAATTGGTTTCCCTATGAGGAGATGAAAGGGAAGAATATACTTTTTATCGGTGGCGGTATAGGGCTTGCCCCTCTTAGAACCCTGATACTTTTCATGCTTGATAACAGAAAAGACTATGAAGATATAACCATAATTTATGGGGCAAGGACACCACCTGATCTGTGTTATAAGGATGACCTGAAAGACTGGGAATCAAGGCCGGATGTAAACCTTATTTTAACCGTTGATAATGAATACCCAGGATGGGATAAAAGAACAGGTTTTGTTCCCACGGTATTAAATGAGGTTGCGCCAAAGCCTGATAACACTATTGCAATAACCTGCGGTCCACCGATAATGATAAAGTTTGTATTACAGAATCTTGTAAAGTTGAATTTTAAAGATGACCAGATCATAACAACCCTTGAAAAGAGGATGAAGTGCGGAATTGGCATATGTGGTAGATGTAACAACGGTTCAAAATATGTATGCAAGGACGGTCCGGTCTTCTCACTGGCGCAGCTTAAAAAGCTGCCTCCTGATTTATAATTTTAAAAATTAAGAAGATAATTTAAAGTGGAACACCAATCGTCTTCTTTATCAGTAATGGTTACTGCTTTAAATTATCTTTTTTATTTCATAGTTTTCTGGTAAATTCTTTTTTGATTTCTGAAGTCTATCAATAACTTCCTTTATTTCTTTAATATATTGCGAATCTCCTTCTTTTTCTGTCTCATATACAGCCCCGGCACTTTCAAAGGCAAAAAGTACATCTTCGATGGTTAATCCATCGGGCGGTCTTGCGGGCTGAAAAAAGCCATCCCTGTTTCCTTCTGAAGCTTCTACAACAAGCATTGAAGAGATAAGTGCTTGCACGATCTCTTTAACAATGATCAGAGGTGCTTTTATGATATGGGAAATCTCCTTTACGGTCAAAGGCTTTTTAATTTCATAGAATTGTTTACATATGAGTTTAAATACAGAGAGCACTAGGATTTTTTTTGTATACACGCTGATATTGGAATATGGTGGTTTCCATCCAAATGTATCTCTATTTTCAGTTGCATACGCAATTTCCACACCAAAAAGGACAATAATCCAGCTCAGATTTATCCATATAAGAAAGAGTGGCAATGCCGCAAGGCTTCCGTAAATAGCACCATATTTTGAAACCCCTATTTGAAAATTTATATAGATATACTGGGTGATTTGTAGTAGGGTCCCCGAAACGATTGCACCTGTTATTGCCGGTATCAAAGGTATACGGGTATTAGGGATAATCATATACATTGCTGTAAGTAATAGCCAGAAAGAGACATAAGAAAGTATCCCAAGCAAAATATTAATGAAATTTCCTGCCATGCCCCTGATACCTAAAAACATCATTATTGATTCAATCTTTGTTGAAACGAGAATGGTGATGCTGTTTGAAATTACAAAAAGTATAGGGGCAATTATAAAAATAGCCATATAATCAGTAAATTTTCTGAGCAGTGTCCTCTCTCTTTTTATTCCCCAAACCTTATTAAATGCAAATTCTATTTTTCCTATTATGGCTATTACTGTCCAGAAAAGAACTACTATACCTATGCCTGCAATTATACCGCCTTTTGCCTGTTCGAGAAAATTCTTGGAAAACCTTAAAATCTGTTCAGTAATTTCAATCTGCCAGTTGGCATTTTCTGCTATCTTTATAATTTGCTTTTCCACCAGTCTTTCTAAACCAAACCCTTTGGCTATGCCAAATACAACCGCGATGATAGGAACTATATTCAATGTTGTATAGTATGTGAGCACAGAGGCATAATTTATGGTCTTTCTTTCATAGAAGTTATGTACAGCAAGAAAAATTATTCTTAGAAATAACATTGGATATTTTTTATATTTTGGTAGGTTATCTATATCGATTTCCCAGATAGAATTTTTTATAAAATGTGTTATTGATTTAAGCATTTTTTAAATATACAAAAATTGTTCATCCAGAATTGAAAATACTGGTGTTTTTCCATAATAAATCCACTTTTTTTACCTATAAAATCCAATAAAAGCTTATTGTAATAAAGTTTGTGATCTGATATCTCTTCGGGGTTTACAATGCCAATCTTAAATGCTAAAAACTCTAACACTGGTTGTGACCAGACAGAAGGTACAGTTAAAATTAATAACCCTTCATCTTTTAAAATACGGTTAATTTCACACATTATTTCAATTGGGTGTTCTAAATGTTCTAATACAGCCAACATAGTAACTAAATCAAAAGTTCTATCTGGAAAAGGGAGTTCTTTTTCTATAGAGGTTGCTAATATTTTTAACTTTTTATTATCATCTATTTTTTTTGGTGCTTTTATATCTATCCCTACACCTGTTGAAATATATGGCTCTGCTATTTTTAATAATTTTGCTTCCCAACCACATCCTATATCCAGGATTGAACAGTTTTTGTATCTTTTTATAATTGGCAAGACTTTTTTAAGTCTCATTTTTCGAAGTATAGGCTCTAAAAAAGGCTCTTTCATTTTACAAACAAAAAAATTATATTACACAATTAGTTATATAATATTATTATTAAACTTGCTATTATAAAATAATTTATTGGAGAACAGCAAATTTTTACAGACATAGTGTGTAAATTCCGCTCAACCTCGAACACCTATTCCGAAAAACCTCGAACACCTATTCCGAAAAACCTCGAACACTTTTTCGATCTTTTCGGAAT
>CAZJOP010000061.1:0-10985 GCA_964547695.1 uncultured Syntrophorhabdaceae bacterium | reverse complement strand
CCTCTGTTGTTAAAATTTTTCCCCTGAACCCATCTGCCACAAGTTTGGGAATCAGACCAGAATGGTCGAGATGGGCATGGGTTAAGATAAGATAATCCATGTCTTCCGGGTTAAAATTAAAAGGTCTTCTGTTTAATTCATCTGCATCCCGGCCCTGATGCATTCCGCAGTCAACAAGAAATTCTGTATCGCGGTATGTAAGATGATAACACGAACCTGTAACCTTTCTTATGGCGCCCAAAAACCTTATCTTCATGTTCTATGCTCCTTTTTCTATAAAACTCCTCTTTTATATGAAATTTAAGACCTTTTATCAATGATTTTGTCATTCATAATCGATGTATAATTATGCTATAATTTCATTAAAAAACAAGGAGGGGTAATGGAGCCAAAAGATGTAAAATTAAATACACTGTTTAAAAAACACGGGAAGGCATTAATTTTGCCTTATGACCAAGGTCTTGAACACGGTCCCACTGATTTTTTTAATGCCCCATTTGCCCAGAATCCCATGCACATAATAGAGATAGCAAAAAAAGGACAATACGATGCAATGGCCATGCATATAGGCAATGCCAGGAGATTTTTTAAGGATTACTACGGGGATGTGCCCCTTGTCTTAAAGATAAATGGAAAGACCAATATCCCCTCTGATGATAAGCCCATATCCCCTCTCACTGCAAGTATAGAAGATGCCCTCATGCTCTCTGCCATTGCCGTAGGATATACACTCTATGTGGGCTCTTCAAGGCAGGATGAAGATATCAAACAGTTTTCTAAAATAAGAAAAGAGGCACATAGTAATGGACTACCCGTTATTGTATGGTCTTATCCACGAGGTAAGGATATAAACGAAAAAGGTGGAAAGGACAGCCTTTATGCCGTTGAATACGCTGCAAGGACTGCCTCTGAACTGGGTGCCGATATGATTAAACTCAATATACCTTCAATAAAAAAGAATCCGGATATACCAGCACCTTATAGAGACTTAGACATAACCTTAGAGGATGCCGTAAAGAGGGTTGTTGCCGCTGCATGCGGTGTCCCTGTAATCTTTGCAGGGGGCGGTATGATCTCAGACGAAGAGCTTTTAGAAAAGGTAAGGATCTGTCTGAAATCAGGGGCATCAGGGCTTATCTTTGGAAGAAACATATGGCAGAGACCACTTGATAAGGCATTAGAGCTTACAGATAAGATAAAACACATTATAAAAGAGCTACCCGTAAACAAATAGAGACATGAAGCATAAAAAGACTGTTCCACATAACATGGATACATTAAGATACAGGCTTATAGACCATGAGGCAGATGTAGGTCTTGAGGTTTATGGAAAAACCCTTGAAGAGCTTTTTTCTAATGCAGCTTACGGGGTCTTTCAGTTCATAGTGGATGCAGAGGGCAAAGAGCCAGAAAAGGGGAAACGGATCGACATAGAAGGAAACGGTGAGCTATTGATAAATTTCTTAAATGAACTTCTTTATCTGTGGGATACAGAAGGTTTTATACCAAAAGAATGTTCTTTAAAGATATCTGATAATAAACTTACTGGAACTGTGGTGGGCTGTGTCTTTGACCCTGAAAAGTGCACCATTAAACAAGAGGTAAAGGCTGTGACATACCACAAATTCTATGTAAAGGGAGAAGATGGTAGATATAAGGCCCAAATTATACTGGATGTGTAAAAAATCGTGAAAAAAACAAAAAAGGAATTAAATGGAAGAGAAAAGTAAATATATAAAAAGGCTTGACGAAAACAGATACATCATTGAAAAACATGGAAACATGAATGTTGATGGTATCGTTTATGTAAACGATGAGCTATTTCAGATTCTCGGCACAGACGAGAGCATAAAACAGGTGGAAAATGTGGCATGCCTGCCGGGGATAGTAGGGGCATCTATGGCAATGCCTGATATACACTGGGGATATGGCTTTCCCATCGGTGGTGTTGCCGCCTTTGATATGGAAAATGGCGTAGTATCCCCAGGTGGTGTGGGTTACGACATCAATTGCGGTGTAAGATTATTGCGTTCAACATTAACTGTAAATGAAGTAAAAAACAGGATAAAAGATATAATAGAGCTATTACACATAAATATTCCAAGCGGCGTAGGTTCTCACAGAAAAGACCTGAAGCTTACAAAAGAGGAACTAAAAAGGGTATTGAAAAAAGGTGCAAGGTGGGCCGTGGAAAACGGCTTCGGTGAAAAAGAAGACCTTGAATACAGTGAAGATAAAGGTGAAATGGATTCTGCTGATCCAGGGTGTGTCTCTGATAAGGCATTCGATAGGGGAAAAGACCAGTTAGGCACGGTGGGCTCTGGAAATCATTTTGTAGAGGTAGGTTACATAAGTGAAATATACGATAAAGATACTGCGGAAAGGCTTGGACTCTTTAAAAACCAAATTACAGTAATGATACACACCGGTTCAAGGGGATTTGGATATCAAATCTGTGATGATTACATTCGGGAGATGTTAAAGGCCTCGGAAAAATACGGTATTTTTCTCCCTGACAGGCAACTCTGCTGTGCACCCATCGAATCACCGGAAGGACAAAGATACCTTTCTGCCATGGCAGCGGCGGCAAACTATGCCTTTGCCAATAGACAGATTATAACCCACTGGGTCAGAGAAACCTTTGAAGAGTTATTTAGAACCGCATCAAAACACCTCGGTCTTACCCTCGTGTATGATGTCTGTCACAATATAGCAAAGATCGAGAAGCATAAGATTAAGGAAGGAAAAAAAGAAAAGGAAACGCTCGTCTGTGTCCACAGAAAGGGGGCCACAAGGTCCTTTGGTGCAGGTGAAAACGTTTTACCCAACAAATATAGAGATATCGGCCAACCTGTTCTTATCCCGGGCGATATGGGAAGGGCATCCTATGTATTATGCGGCACAGAAAAGGCCATGGAAGATACCTTTGGAAGCACATGCCACGGCGCAGGCAGGGTCTTAAGCAGAAATCAGGCAATAAAGGCATCAAAAGGTCGTTCGATTTCAAGGGAGATGGAAGAAAAGGGCATTATCGTTAAGGCTTCAAGTAAATCCACCCTTGTGGAAGAAATGCCAGAGGCATATAAAGATGTATCAAAGGTGGTGCAGGTAGTCCACAATGCTGGCATATCAAGGCTTGTGGCCAAAATTATCCCCCTGGGCTGCATAAAAGGATAAAAAAGGATATTCCATGTTAATCGTCTTTACCGGTGATGGAAAGGGTAAAACCTCTGCTGCATTGGGCATTGCCTTAAGGGCAACAGGACATAACATGAACACCCTCATCATTCAGTTTATGAAAAAAAAGGGGACTTCAGGGGAACAAAACTTACCGGAAGGATTATTAAAAAATATAGATATCTTACCCTTTGGTGGAGAATTTCTTCTAAAAGGAGACGATAAAGAAAAACATTTAAAACTGGCCCAAGAGGCATGGTCAAAGATGAAGGAAATGTTATCAAAAAAGACATACCATATCCTCATACTCGATGAACTGACCGTTGCCATCAAATTTGAACTCATATCGTTGGACACAGTTATGGATTTTTTAAAACATATTTCCCAAAAAATGCATGTAATCATTACAGGTAGATATGCACCTTATGAACTATTGAATATGGCTGATATAGCCACAGAGATGAAAAAAATCAAGCATATATTCGATAAAGGTGGAGGTGCAGTTTCAGGTATAGACTTTTGATATGAATTTGTTATCTCTTTGAAAATATTTAATTTTTTTAAATGGTAAAAATAACGACAAAATAGAAAAAAATTAATAAATTCAATAGGTTAAAAGGTTATCACTACAATTTTTCCACAAAATTTCCACAAAAATTGTGGAAAACTCGCCTGCATCATCAGATGCCCTCCTTAATCCCTGTTATCTTTACCTTTGTCCCTTTCTTTATCCTGCAACGATCTGCCTCACCGCCATTTATCTCAAGGACATATCTGGCCTTATCCTTGGAAGTGATTGTAGTCTCATCAAGGGGTATTGCATTTTTATAGATATCCACCACAGTAAGGTTAGAATCAATAAATATCATGTCAAGGCTTATATATGTATTTTTCATCCAGTAGTGTCTTATCTCGTCATCCTTGTGGATAAAAAGCATCCCGTGGCGTTTATCCATAAACCTTCTAAACATAAGGCCCATTGTTTGTTCCGCTTCTGTAATGGCGAATTCAACACTAAATGAACACAAAACCCTGCCTTGCCCTTCATAAAAGACAACACTGCCTTTTTTTGCTTCTGCTTTATAAGGAAAATATAGATTTGTAAAAAAAAGGCAAATGGCGAAAAGCATAAAACAATATAGAAATCTCTTCATATGTCTTTCAATACCCCCTTTAGTGTTTTTATGTCTGCTTTCCCTAACCTTTTATCCCTGTAATATATTCCTTCAAACTGCCTTACAAATTCCCATGCCTTGAGCCTTATTCTATCATCATCAATACACGATACAAACTCCTCAAGACCCTGGGATTGTCTCTTTTTATAGCCGTATTTATTCAACCTTTTGTAAAACTTTGAAATCAAATACTCTTCCCTGTTTTGCCTTTTTAAAATGGTCTTTACAATAAAATAAACGAAAAAAACCATAAGCAGAAAAGCAACCATATATTTAATAAAGGTCAGTATTTTCGTGTTGAGCCTTAACTGTGGCCTTTTAATGCCTTTTGTTATGCTAAAGATGATAAAAAGCTGTCTATCCAGATTGTAATTTATAACAAAGGCATTCCAGTAAAAGTTAATTGTATCCATTATTAGCCTTATCTGTAATAGCTTATCCCTTTTTCTGCCAAAACTAAACGCCTCATAAGTGGCAGGTGTGGGGTCAAACCTCATCCAGCCCTTATTTTCAATAAATGCCTCAACCCATACATGGGCATTCTTTTGTGGCACAAGATAGTAACCACCCACATCGTTGTAATAGCCTCCCCTGTAACCACCTACAAGCCTTGACGGTATGCCAGCGAGCCTTAACATCACGGCAAAGGCAGAGGCAAAGTATTCACAGTTACCAATTCTGTGTTTAAATAAAAAATCATCAAGGGGTGATTTACTCACCGGTAAATTTTTAAGGGAATATCTAAAAGAGCCGTCATTAAAGAAATTATACAGGGCATATATATCCTTTAACCTATCTTCACCTCTCACAAGACTTTTTGTAAGGGCTTTTATATCCTCTGAAATGCCCTCAGGTAGTTGTAGGTATGTCTCTCTGTCTACATCCTTTTCAAAAAATACTTGAGAGATAATGGATACTGCCTCATAACGTATTCTTTTTTCAATTACAGAAGGCATCACATAGGTTAAATCTTCAAAATGCCTTATACCTTTTAACGATATAAATGCAGGCTTATCCAATGCAAACACGTATTTGTTCTCATAGGGTTCAAGATAAACGATCTGTCTTATGTGGGCGCCTTGCGCAATAACCGGTAGGCTCTGCGATAAGTATGGTTTTTTAGAACTTTTCCATGATGTGCCATCAAAAGAATCAAGAACAATCCCCCTCCAGTAAAGGGCTTCATCCTCTAACCTTTTTGTGTGAACACGCATTATAATGCTTGGATCTTCCTGGATACTGGACACAGCACCAAGTTTTACGCTTTCTGTAAAACCGGTCTTTGCCTTATCAGGTCTATTTAAAAAATCAAATATAGGATACTGGGTTCTCGGCAATATAATAAACATCACCACCGTTAAAGGTATGGCAGCACAGGGGATATACAAGGATTTTATAAGTATCTTCAAGATTGTCCTTTTATTTAATGCCATAAGAGGGTCTTGAGAATAAAAGGTAAGAATCACAAAAGATGTGGATAACATCATGACAATGACAACCAGATATACTAAGAATGTGATATCAAGGGACATAAGCCCGAGCCCTGCAAGTAAAAATACAGAAAGGGTGTAAATCTGCATGTAGTCCCTTGTCTTTTTTTCTTCCAGGAACTTGACGGCAAAGATAAATAAAAGCGCCTCCACCAGTTGTATGACAAGTTCATCTGCCTTTATCCTGTATATTGTAAAGCCAACCACCAAAAGGGAAGACATATTTATTATCCATCGGGGCACAAAAAATGCGTTTTTAAATTCAAAATATATGGAGGCAAGAAAGATTAAAAGAAACATACCGGAATATAAAGGGTCTATGTATCTTGCAATGGATAGAAAGCTTATAAGACCTATTGCATAGGTAAAAAGCTTTAGAATATGGATTATCTTGATGGTCTTAAAATCCACTGCCTTCATAGAGGGCAAGTTCCCGAAGTATACTTATCTTGTGCATCTGTGACACATCAGGCAGAAACACCTTATCTTTTATCCTCATACCTACAGGCATATTATTCTTGATAAGCTTAAGCACAGTATAGGCAATGCAGGAGATCTTCTCCTCTATATCGTGCATCAATACTTCGTCGAAATCGATAAAAAACGGTCTATATATGAGGGAGGATAATTCCTTTGTTTTTAGTTTTCCTGTCTTGGCCGTTGCCTTCCAGTTTATATACTTAATGGGGTCTCCGTATACATATTCTCTTATAGACACTATATCTGTTTCATAGCCTATGGTATCAGAGGATCTGTCTCCTTTGAGCCTTCTATCCCTTTTGTTAAAAGATGCAAGGGAACATTCTTTTAATGAAGGAAAGACAATAAACTCAAAGGTCTTATCAATGGTTTTGTATCTTGTAAAAAAGTTGAAAGGAAAAACAGAATATATATAAATGCCCTTTATTACATACCGACCCCTTTTTGGAAAAGATATGTTCATATATCTCGTTTCTGATGACTTAGGGTCTACAAAAGGGAAAAATGCATCCCTTCCTTCTATATGGACCTTCATGAGGAATACAGGAATGATACCTTTTTTGTTTTTTAAAGTGATCTTCAGTGGAAATGCCCTTTGTGCATATATCTCCTGGGGAAAATCTATTTCAATATCGATACCTGAGAGATTGTTTTTTCCGAAAAATCCCGATATACCCATAAAACTCAATAGCGCCGCCACAATAAGATAGATAAGGTTATTTCCTGTATTTATAGCAGATACGCCGAGAAATATGGTGAGCAGTATGTAAAGAAATCCTGCCCTTGTTATCTTTATTACACGGGGGTGGGTATCTCTTCGATTAAAGATTTTATTATCTCCCTTTTATCAAGACTTTCGTATTCTTCTTTAAACAATACCCTGTGGGGTATGGTAAATTCGATGAGTTCTTTAATATCCTCGGGTATTACAAAGTCTCTGCCGTGAAAATACGCATTAGCCTTTGCCGTTGTCATAAGTGTCAATGCACCCCTTGTGGATAGACCAGCTGTTATGTATCCATTTCTTCTCGTTTTGTTAATGATAGCCATTATGTAATCCAGAACCTTATCCGATACGTAAACCTCTTTCTCTATCTGAAGCTGTATCTCTTCTGCATCCTCTTTTGTCATAATTGGTTCAATGTAGTATAGCTCTTCTCTCTTGCTTCCAATCTTTAAAATCTCCCTTTCTGCCTCGTTGGATGGATAGCCAATACTTATCTTCATCATGAATCTATCAAGCTGTGATTCAGGTAAGGGAAATGTTCCGAATTGTTCCACCGGATTCTGGGTGGCTATGATGGAGAAGAGACGGGGTAGTTTATAGGTCTTTCCTTCAATGGTAACCTGTTTTTCGCCCATGGCCTCGAGAAGGGCACTCTGTGTCTTAGGCGTCGCCCGGTTTATCTCATCGCATAGGACGATATTGTTGAAGATCGGCCCTGGATGAAACTCAAACTCACCTGTTGTCTTGTTATAGATGGAAAGACCTGTTATATCTGTTGGTAAAAGGTCACTGGTGCATTGAATCCTGCCAAATGTTAGTCCCAGGGATTTTGCAATACCTATGGCAAGGGTTGTCTTTCCAAGACCGGGCAGGTCTTCAATGAGCAGGTGACCCCTTGAAAAAAAGGCAATGAGGGCAAGTCTCAAGGGTCTTTCTTTACCCTGAAGATAACTGGATAAAAAATCTATTATCTCTTGGATCCTGTTGCTTTTATGTGCCATTTAGCCTCTTTTTGATTATTTTAACATATATTGCCTATTTTTTTAAAAATCAAAAGGTTTTGGCCTTAAAACAATTATACCTTCTTTATCCTCCAGGTATTGTTCAAGGTCTTCGTCAATGACCATCCTCACATGAGGCCTTGATGATGCATGTCTGAATAAAAGTTTATTTTCTCTCTTTATAATAATGCCCACATGGGACACATCAAGCCCCGGCGTTGAGGTATAGATTCCTGTGTAATCACCGGTTTTTAACCTATTTTTTATGGGTCTTAAATCCTCAATATTTATATAGTTAATGTTTCTCTCCTTTATTTGAATACCCTCTAAAAAAAGTGAGCCATCTTCCTTTTCATTGAGAAACTTTTTTATTGATTTTGTCCTTTGTTTTCCTATGATGCTGGTAACATCATCTACAAAGTCATAATTATTTTCTATCCAGTCCGTAAAAAAATGGTTTCTACATACAAAGCTTACATCTTTATTTCTGTATCTTATCCTCTGAAGTTTTTCCAAAAAATCACTGTAAGAGCCTGAAAGCCTCATAGCCTCCACATAATCGATAAATGTAAAGCAATCAACAGCTGAAAGGTCTGCTGTCAATTCTTCTTTTGTATCTTTACTACCAATGAGCGTATGTTCCTTATAAGATGTATTAAGAAAAAAACCTGAAATGAAATCCACCCTTTCTCCAGGGTTATCTATTGCGCGAGCCTTTTTTATTATCTCATCCATTGCGTATTCTGTCCATCTGCCAAGAACAATATGCATAAAAGAATAGTATTACACATTATGGAGATTTTCAAGAAAGGGGTAAAAATAGATTGTGAATTGTTTTGTGGTTTAAAAACTATTGTCTTAAAAAACACATGTATGTTAACATGAAAAACTATTGAGATTTAACACACGATTCAGGGGTGAATCTATGGCACCAAAGATAGCATTCAAGATTATTGAATCAGAAAGTGTATTTCTTGACCCGAGAAAGGATTTTCAAGAAACCACTGTAAAATTTCAGGTCAGAATCGACCCCCTAACTGGTAAAACAGGTCATTTCTCCCATTTTGGGGCAATAAAGCCTCAGAGATTGCCCTTCGAAGACTATTTAAGACCTGAAATAAAGGGTTTCTGCCCCTTTTGTTTAGAAAACAGGGAGAAAAGCACCCCAAAGTTTAAAAAAGAGATCATACCTGAAGGAAGGATTACAAGGGGGGAATCGGTATTGATACCCAATCTATTTCCCTATGATATATACAGTGCCGTTGTTATCATGACAGATGAACATGTATGCCCCATTAATGGTTTTACAGAAAAGAGGCTTTTAGATGCACTTTGGGTGGGCATCGATTTTTTAAAAAGGATTAAAAAGCTTGAGCCACATTTGCCTTATCACATTATGAGCTGGAATTACATGCCTCCGTCAGGGGGAGGTCTTGTCCATCCCCACCAGCAGTATTTTGCAAGTCAGTTTCCAGGAAATCAATTTACAGACGAATACAGGGCATCAAGAGAGTTTTATGAAAAACACCATGTAAGCTTCTGGGACGAACTTATAAAGGAAGAGGAAAGGCTAAAAGAGAGATATATAGGAAAGATAGGAAATAGCGTATGGCTTGCCTCTTTTGTATCTTTTGGCATCATAGGGGAGATCTTATGCATATTTCCACAGATATATTCTGTTGAAGGATTTGATTTAGAGGCAATAAGAGATTTTACTTCAGGTTTGCTTAAAATATTCGATTATTATAAAGAGGATGGCATATTTAGTTTTAATGCAACATTCTTTTTTGGTGAAGAAAAACAAAGGTTTTTCCCGTGTCATTTCAGGATTATCCCCAGGACATTTTTAAATATGAGGGATTATGCCCCTGATTTGAACTTTTTCCAGTCTCTCCTCATGGAGCCTGTAAGCGTGGTCTTACCGGAGGATCTGTGCATAAAGGTTAAAAAATTCTTCTAATGTGAGAGCGCTACTTCTTTTCGATAATATCTAAGGCCCTTTTGGCGAGTATCTTTATGGCCTCTGCCTTTGCTGTGTCCTGGGCATCTTTGTAAGACTTTATAGATTCGTCTATCTTGCCTTTTGTATAATAGATTCTACCGAGATATAACTTTGACAATGCCTTTATGTTTCCACCTGCCTCGCCAGAAACCTTTTTGAATACCCCTTCGGCCTTATTCAATGAATCTTCTTTTCCGGTAATGGTATATTCCCTGTAATATCTCATCCCTTCAGCTAAAAGGCCCTGGATCTTTTCGTCTTTTCTGTCCTGATAAATTTTATACCCAAATATTGCAAAGACAATGACAAAAATAGAAGAGGCAATGATTATGCATAATTTTAGATGTTTATTGGCCCATTCGTATAAAGCCCTTATGGTTCTTACGACCACATCGGGCTCTTTTATTACCTTATCTATGTCTTTCTTTTTTGCCATGGTAGGTATTTCAACACAATATACATATAGTGTCAACCTTAAAATACGCTATTTTAATACAGCCCTTTTGAATTCCTCTATGCCTATACGCTCAATAAACCTTGCAGTCCTTTCTTTTCCCTTTGAATTGTCCCGATAAAAATCAAAACATCTCTTTGCAAGCTCAACTACCTCATCTGTGGATAAATCTTCTGCAATGATATCCCCTATCCTTGGCCTTGCACCTGAATTACCGCCAAAACTTACGGTCCAGCCTGATTTTTTCCCAAAGGCACCGAAATCTTTTACAAGGCCTTCTCCGCAGTTAAAGGGACATCCTGATATCCCTATCTTTGCCTTTGCAGGCAATGGAGTACCCACAAAAAGCCTCTCAAGTCTTCCCCCAAGATCTAAAGAATCTTGGATGCCAAATCTACAAACTGTTGTCCCAGGACATGCCTGAACATAATGCACACAAACCTCAACGGCAGGGCCTACATCAAGACCCAATTCTTTCC
>CAZJOP010000060.1:0-11144 GCA_964547695.1 uncultured Syntrophorhabdaceae bacterium | reverse complement strand
TCAGAGGGAAACCAAACTTAAGGGGCTGTCTAAGATTTGGGGGAAATTATAATATTTGAAAAAAATTGAAGCTGTGAAGCCTTTGGAAAAACCAGTCTTTTATTTTTTCTTGACACAGATTTTTGAACTATAGTATTTTATTTTAAACAAAAGTTTTATATATAAAACTCAATGCTTTTGGGGGCATTTATGAATACTAAATCAAAAACAATAAGGATGAAAATCAACGGAGAATTTTATGAATTTGAAATCGGGGAAAAGGATTGGCAGGTAAAACCCCATCATACCCTTGCATACACATTAAGAGAGGTTTTAGGCCTGACCGGCACCAAAATCTCATGTGACAACGGGGCATGCGGCGCCTGTACCGTCATTATGGACAAAAAGGCAGTGCTTTCATGCATAATACTCACCGTTGAGTGTGATGGTAAAGAAATTACTACAATAGAAGGTTTAAAAGATGAAAATACAAAAGAGATGGATATATTGCAGAAAAAGTTCATCGAACACAATGCATTTCAATGCGGATTCTGTACACCCGGGATGATTATGTCATCAAAGGCATTACTTGAAAAAACACCTCACCCCACAGAGGAAGAAATAAAAGAGGCGCTTTCTGGCAATTTCTGCAGGTGCATCAGCTATTACCAGGTAATAAAAGCAGTTAAGTCTGCAGCCGATGAAAGGAGGTAGCTATGTCATTAGCGTTTAATTATATAGGCAAGCCCATCCCGAGAAAGGATTCAAAAGAGATTGTATCCGGTGAGGTAAAATACCTTGATGACCTCAAATTTCAAAATCTTCTATACGGAAAGGTTTTAAGAAGCCCATATGCCCATGCAAAGATAAAAAAGATTAACAAGGAAAAGGCTCTAAAACTGAAGGGTGTTAAGGCTATTCTCACATGGGAAGACATACCTGATTTTAGAGGGGGAACCCCGAGAATCGTCAGGGTGTTAGATAAAAAGGTAAGGTATGTAGGTGATGCCGTTGCCCTTGTGGCAGCCACCTCTTTTGAGATTGCAGAAGAGGCCCTTGACTTAATTGAAGTGGAATACGAGGTATTGCCTGCTGTTTTTGATATAGATACCGCCTTAAAATCCGGTGCTTCTCCCCTATACGATGAGTATCCCGACAATATTTTACCAGGTGGCACCATCATTTACGGACCCAATTGTCTTAAAGGTATAACAAGAGGCGATGTTGAAAAGGGGTTCAAAGAGGCAGATGTTATATCAGAAGGGACTTTTGGATACGAAAACATCCCCAATGCACTCCCTCCAGAAACAGTAGGTGCAATTGCATTATGGGAAGAACCAAATAGAGTAACCCTCTGGGCCACCACCCAAGCACCTTACATGGATAAGGTAACCCTGTTTCACGTTTTTAATAGACAGTTAGACATAAGATCCATAGGGGTGCATTGTGGAGGCAGTTTCGGAACAAAGATCATGTGCTGGCAGGTGCAAAGTTATGCCATTCTTCTCAGCATGGCCACAAAAAGACCTGTTAAGGTTGTCTTTTCAAAAGAAGAACACATGGCAAACTTTACGCTACGATTAAGCTCAAGGATCCACGCCAAGGTAGGCATGAAAAAAGACGGGACCTTGACGGCCATCCAGGGCACCTGGTATGTGGATACTGGTTATTATTCCTTTACAACACAGGCACAGGTTGCCATAGGTTCCGGTGAACTTATGATTATGGCACAATGCCCTAATTGGGATTTAAAAAATTATGTGGTAGTTACAAACAGAAATGCCTCGGGCTCTACAAGGGGTTTTGGGGGTCAGGAATTAAAATGTTCTTTTATACCCCTTTTGTGTCTTGCTATGGAGAAGGCAGGGCTTGATCCTTTTGAGGTCTTAAAGAAAAATTTTGTAAAACCAGGAGGAGGTTACTACTGGAGAGACGGAAACTGGTATAACTTCAGGGGTGTTGATTTTTCCAGGGCAATGGAAGAAGGGGCAAAAAGATTTGGCTGGAAAGAAAAGTGGAAGGGATGGCTTAAACCAACTTCAGTGAACGGAAACAAACACAGGGGCATAGGCGTCGGGGTTCACGGAAATGCAGATATCGGAGAGGATACAGCCGAGGCATATGTCCAGCTCAACTATAACGGCACAGCAACCCTTTTTCTCTGCGCAGTAGAGCATGGCACAGGACAGAAGACTAACCTGGCAAGGATGGTTGCAGAGGTATTAAAGATACATCCCGATAACATAAGATTGACACCGGCAGATACACTTGTTACGCCTTTTGAATTTGGCCCTGTTGGCTCAAGGGGGACTTATGCAATCGGAACAGCAGTTATTAATGCCGCAGAAGACGCGCTGAAAAAACTTTTGGAATTTGCCGCTCCGAAATTGGGTGTAACGCCCGATGAGCTCGATACAAAAGACGGGATTATATTTGTAAAAAATGACCCTAAAAAAAGTCTTTCCTGGAGAATAATAGGCAATGATAGAACAATACTCGGCTTTGGACGCTTTGAGCCTGATTTTACGATGTGTAACTGCATGATGACCTTTGTTGAGGTGGAGGTGGACACTGAAACAGGAAAGGTGGACATAGTCCGCATAGTTAATGCCACGGATGTGGGACAAATCATTGACCCTCTCGGGCTTGAGGGTCAATTAAATGCCTGTTTAGGTTCAGCCGGCATTGATAGCGCAATCTTTGAAGAAACAGTACTTGATAAAAGAACAGGGCACATATTAAATGCAAATTTGATTGATTATAAATGGAGGACAACGGCAGAACTTCCAGAAATAGAACACGTTGTCTTGGAAACCCCGTTCCCAAGCCATAGATTTCATGCAGTGGGTGTTGGTGAGATTGCAACATCGCCAGGGCCTTCGGCAGTTCTTATGGCGGTTTCAAACGCTATAGGTCGCTGGATATACGAATATCCCATAACACCGGATAAGGTGTTGAAAGCGCTTGGAAAGATTCCATCTATCAACTCTAATACCCATATAAACAAGGCTTTTTAAAACCGGGGAGGTAAAAATGAGACCCTTTGAACATTACAATGCAAGAACCATTAAAGAGGCTGTTAAAATACTTTTACGGTATAAAGGCAGTGCAAAGGTAAATGCTGGTGGAACTGATTTAATAAGTGCCATGAAAAACAGATGCTTGAAAGAATATCCGGCGGCAGTTGTAAACATAAAGACCATACCCAATCTGAATTATATAAAAACAAACAAAAAATTCATAAGGATTGGTGCGCTTACAAAACTTTCGGATATAGTCGAATCACCTGAAATTAAAAAACACTGTAGATTGCTCTCAGAGGCAGCCCGAACTATTGCAAGCCCCAATGTTCGAAATATGGCCACAATCGCTGGAAATTTAGCTCAGGATGTCAGGTGCTGGTATTATAGATATCCTCATCAAGTCGGTGGAACAATAAAGTGTCTTAGAAAGGGTGGAACATTATGTAATGCCCTGCTCGGTGAAAATAGATACCATTCTATTTTTGGTGCAGCACCCCTTGAAATTTACCCGTGCACTGAAGGCTGTCCTGCCCACACCAGTATAAACATATACATAAACGAAGTAAAAAAGGGAAACATGGATGAAGCGGCAAGGATTTTAATGGACAGCAATCCCCTTCCAGCTATTACAGGAAGGGTATGCCCTGTATTCTGCGAGCCTAAATGCAATAGAGGGAGTTACGATGAGCCTGTTGCAATTCAGTGTATAGAACGGGCTATAGGCGATTTTATCCTCGAAAGATATAAAGAATTCTATGATCGGCCTCCAATTGAAACAGGTAAGAGTATTGCCGTTATCGGCTCAGGGCCTGCTGGTCTTTCTGCAGCATTCTATTTAAGGCGTTATGGGCATAATGTCACAGTATTTGAAAGATTCTCAGAATCGGGAGGAATGCTTTTATACAGCATACCGCCTTTTCGTTTGCCAAAAGATATAGTAAGAAGACAAATAAGGGCATTAGAATACATGGGCATTACATTTAAAACTGATACCGAGATAGGAAAAGACATACCTCTTTATGAACTCAAGAAAAATTTTGATGCTATTCTTATTGCAACAGGCACATGGGAACCCATTAAGTTAGGTGTCCCTGGAGAAGATGCCAAGGGTGTGTATTATGCACTGGATTATTTAAAAAAGATAAATAACAAAGAAGAAGTAACACTCGGGGAAAAAGTCATTGTAATCGGTGGCGGAAGCGTGGCAATAGATGTGGCGAGAACTGCAAGAAGAAAAGGGGTCAAAGAAGTCCACATTGTATGCCTTGAATCAAGGGACTTAGATTCAAAGGATAGGATGCTTGCCCTTGATGATGAGATTGCTTTTGCAGAAGAAGAAGGCATTATAATCCACCCAAATTTAGGTGTTAAAGAAATCCTTGAATCAGAAGGTAAGGTAAAAGGAATATTAACCAAAAAATGTGTGTCTGTGAGGGAAACTGACGGAAGGTTTAATCCTGTCTTTGATGAAACATGTGCTTCAGCTGAAATGGAGGCAGAATCAATTTTGATTGCAATAGGGCAAAAGGGGGATAACTTCCTTTATCCTTTAAAAAATATGTCAGATGACCCCTCCATATTTATAGGTGGTGACATGGAGATAGGCCCATCTACAGTAATTCAGGCAATTGCCAATGGAAAAGAAAAGGTGAGGACTATAAACAAATTCTTAAATACTATAGAAACTCATAAAGAACATAAAAAGAATATGGATTTTGTCGCATCGAATTTTAATTTGCTCCCAAGGATTAAAATACAAAAGTTGCCTGCAGCACAAAGGATTAAAGATATTAATATGGAAGATATATCAGATACTGGATTTGATGACATTATAGAAGAGTCAAAAAGGTGTTTTAATTGTGGATGCCTTGCCGTGCAACCTTCAGATATTGCCGTGGCCCTCATAGCACTGGATGCCACAATCTTAACCACACAAAGAAGGATAAAGGCTAAAGATTTGTTTCATGCAACAGCTACATGTTCCACAAACCTTGGATATGACGAGCTTATAAAGGAGATAATCATTCCAATCCCTGATGTTGAGTCAATTCAAAAATTTTATAAATTTACATTGAGAAAACCTATTGATTTTGCCATTGCAAGTGTAGCCGGTATATTAAAAATAGAAAACAATATTTGCAAGGATGCCCGGATCGTTCTCGGTGGGGTTGGCCCTGAACCCATATTTCTTGAAAACATTAAAAAAGACCTTGTGGGAAAAAAGATTACCACTGAGATAGCTGAAGAGGTTGCCCATAAAGTCTTTAAAGATGCCCATCCCCTTCCACAGAATGCTTACAAAGTGCAAATTGCAAGGACCTTATTAAAAAGGGTAATACTGAATAATCCATAAATTTTTTAACTGTCGAGGTTTTAAATTTGTCTTAAAAGATAAATTTTTTCTGAAGTTTTAATTTAAAAACATATAAGGCATGTAGATATAGTAGGGGGCAAAAAAACATTATGGCAACACATAATCATCTAAAGCCCCCTTAATCAGAAATAGGTTATTTGATAAACCTTTTAAAAAAACGCAAATCATAAAGGCTTATCTAACCTAATATCTTAAATAACAGTTATTATTCAAACCTTTATTTTTTTATCTGCCTTAAATCATCTTTTAATAATTGTATGAAAGGCCAAAGTAGAAATTCCTTGCCATTGAAGGGTAGTAATTTGCCTTAGGTGGCAACCCAAAAGGATAACTTGCCACACCATATTCGCTGTATTTCTTATCCGTAATATTCTTTATTCCGAATGTGGTCTCAAATTTTCCTGCAGTATATTTAAAATCCACATCTATTAGTGTTATACCTGGCAATTGCGGCAGTTCGTTTCTCTGGTCTGAGATTAGATATCTTTTACCCAAATAGGATAAAGTTATACTGGAAACAAGGTTTTTCCATGTATAAGAAGATTTTAAAGTAAATTTATTCTCCGGGACAAGGGGTATTTTATTATTATCAAAGACACCTCCGTCAAATCTTGCATCCGTATAGGAATACTGAACAGTTATCTTTAAATCTTTGATAGGGTCTATATAGATCCCAGCCTCAATGCCCTGTCTTTTGGTTTTATCGTAATTGCCATTGGCAAAGGTATAGGGGTTATAATATATCTCGTTATCTGTCTTGGAATAAAAAAGCGTTAGGCTGCTACCAATCCATTCTGTAAAGTTATATCTTGCACCTATATCCCATTCCCCCACTGTCTGGGTTTTTAAGGCATCATTGACAGGTGGGATGGCCCACACATTAAAAAGCTCATCTGCTGCAGGCATCCTGAAGCCTTTTGCATAGGTTAAAAATACATTGCCCCTTTTACCAAAAAGATAATTTGCCGAGACCCTGAATGCCTCTTTTTTATCGTTCACAGTCCTGTCAATTGGCGCCAGCACCCCAAGATTATCCACATAATCTATATCCCAGAAAGATTTCTGAATTCTATATCCCGCACTTATTATCAGGTCTTTAACAGGCGACAACTCTTCGTTTATATAAAAGGCATAATCAGTCCTTGTAATCTTGGTCACAGAGTCAGTTCCCCAAAGACCTGGAGAAAAATCTGTTGCCCTTGTGGGGTTTTTGTAGTAGTCAAAACCTGCAACGAGCGTATTTTTCATATTGCCTATTGGTTTTTTTACGGTTATTTTAGGGGTAAAACCATAGGTTTTAAGGGTCCTCATGGTGTACCAGTTGGATGCCGGATATTGAGCACTATTATGTCTTGTCCTGTATGAACCGTTTAGAGAAAGGACAATATCATCATAGGGCTTTATGTCTGCCCCTAAAGCTACAAAATTATCCTCCGTATCTGCAGAGTCATCTGGTGTCTTGGAGTCCTTTCTGCCATATTGCCCTGTCTTTAGTTCATTATGGGAGAGTGGCCCTGGCAGCCCGTATGTATCCTTGTGAAACCCTGTCTGGAGATAAAGGGTAAGTGTTTTTAAGGCATCAAAGGAAAAATTGCCGAAAAGGTCTTTTGTCCTTAGATTGTTGTTGTGCCTGTATCCATCTGTATCATAGGATGATGCAAGGGCATAGTAGCTGAATTTATCCTGTTTTCCCAGAACACTCAACTTCGGTGAAAAAAGTCCGTAACTTCCTGATATTACCGATGCCCTGGCCTTAGGTTTACCTTCACCTTTTTTCAGAATAATATTTATGGCACCTGCCACTGCATTGTCACCGAATAAAACAGTGGCAGGACCTCTATATATCTCTACCTTTTCTATCATATCGACAGGTATCTGGGCCAAATCAGCCCCGGACATATCAATCCCGTTGATCCTCCTTCCATCTATGAGAAACAGGACATTGGATGGCGCTGTCTCTCCAAAACCGCGTATATCTATCTGGGCCATTTTGGGGTTGTTTAGGAGATTTGCCGTAAACACACCGGGTTCGCCCTTAAATATATCGATGATGGTTGTGGCACCCATCTGTTCGATATCTTCTTTTGTGATAACTGTTATGTTTGCCTGGGCCTCTAAAAGGGGTGCAGGGATCCTCGATGCAGTTACCACTATATCATCTAATTTATAGGGACCCTGTTGGGCTGCTGTAATGCATGGATTGAAAACAATCAACAAAAATATCAGTATATTTAAAACAATAAAATGCATATCTTCTCCTTTCTGATTTTTAATTTTTTAAAGGTCTCTGAGATTTTAAAAAGGGTTGTAAGTTTTAGGCTGAATTGTATTTCATGGTGCACCTCCTTATGCCTCGTAAGGATATGCGTGCAGTTTCTCCGACCCAAAGTTTCCTGGCTTAGGCACAATCAGGATGCCTTCCCATCCCCCTTATGGGACAGTGGCTGGCTTCAAGCCAATCCTGACATACGAGCCATCACAGTTGCGGGACAGCGGGAGATTTTCACTCCACTTCCATTGAAAGTCGGCTGCTCGACTGAGATAACTTACTAAAAGAGCATTCTATTTTCAAGAAAAATTTAAAAAACGTATATAAAGGTAGATTTTTACTGGCAAAAGTAAATTGATTGATATAGACTTATGGATAATCTATACTTAAACGTTTTGATTTCTTTTGGTTTTAGGGTTTTTTAAATAAAATAATTAAGGAGAGCCAGATGTTTATCACATATAATGTAAGTTCCTGGCCCACAAAACATGCACAATTAAAGGTCTGGATAATAGAAATGGCAGAGATGTGCCAGCCTGATAAGATTTACTGGTGTGACGGTTCAGAGGAAGAAAGGAAAATGCTGGAACAGGAGGCCTTTAGAACAGGAGAACTCATAGAACTCGATCAGGAGAAATGGCCCGGATGTGTATATCACAGAACTGCCCCAAATGATGTGGCAAGAACAGAACACCTCACGTATATATGCACATCTACAAAAAAGATGGCAGGACCAACAAACAACTGGATGCCCCCGGATGAGGCATATAAAAAGGCGGGTCAGTTTTTTTACGGTTCCATGAGAGGAAGAACCATGTATGTGGTGCCCTTCTCTATGGGTCCCATTGGTTCACCTTTCTCGAAAATAGGCGTTCAGCTAACGGATAGCATCTACGTCGTATTAAACATGAGAATCATGACAAGAATGGGTACTGCTGTCCTGAAAAAGCTTGGAACAAACGGTAAATTTACAAAATGTCTTCACGGTAAAGCAGACCTCGATGAGAAAAAGAGACTAATCCTTCATTTTCCTGAAGACAATACGATATGGAGTGTAGGTTCTGGCTACGGTGGTAATGTGTTACTTGGTAAAAAATGCCTTGCTTTGAGGATTGCAAGCTATCTTGCAAGGCAGGAAGGATGGCTTGCAGAACACATGCTTATAATGGGAGTAGAAGACCCAAGCGGTCGCATTACATATATTGCCGGCGCATTTCCCAGCGCCTGTGGAAAGACAAACCTTGCCATGCTCATTCCTCCGGAAAGTATGAAACACAAAAGTTATCGTATCTGGACAGTGGGTGATGATATTGCCTGGATGCGTATAGATACAGACGGAAGATTATGGGCCATAAACCCTGAGACAGGGTTTTTCGGTGTGGCACCTGGAACGAACTATCAGACAAACAGAAATGCAATGGAAACCATTAAGAAAAATACCATATTTACCAATGTGCTGTTGACAAAAGATAAGAACATCTGGTGGGAAGGTATGGACGGAGAGCCACTTCAGGAAGGTATAAACTGGGAAGGAAAACCATGGAGACCAGGGATGGTGGATAAAAAGGGAAATATTGTACTCGGTGCCCATCCAAACAGCAGGTTTACCGCGCCTATCAGTCAGTGCCCTTCTATCTCAAACAGGATAGAACACCATCACGGTGTTTTGATAGATGCCATAATCTTTGGTGGCAGAAGACCCCATACGGTTCCCCTTATATACGAATCATTTGATTGGAAGCACGGTGTTTTTATAGGTGCTACAATGGCATCGGAAAGAACTGCCGCACAATACGGGAAGCAGGGTGAAATAAGACGTGACCCTATGGCGATGTTTCCATTTTGCGGATATAACATGGGTATGTATTTTCAACATTGGTTCGATATGGGGAAAAAGATGGAAAAGCCGCCAAAGATATTTCACGTGAATTGGTTCCGCACAGACAAAGACGGAAATTACCTGTGGCCCGGGTTTGGTGAAAATTTAAGGATATTGGAATGGATAATTGGCAGATGCATAAAGACAGCAGGGGCAAGGATTACGCCTATTGGTTATGTTCCAAAGCCTGAAGACCTTGATTTAACAGGTTTATCCATGTCGAAAGAGACGATTGAAGAACTTTTATACGTGGATAAAGGGGCATGGCTTGAAGAAGCAAAAGATATCGAAAGGTTTTTTAAAACCTTTGGCTCAGATTTGCCTGTTGAATTAAAAAACGAACTTAAGGCACTTCAGGAAAGATTAATGAAAGAATAAGGTTTTAAAGCCAAAGTTTTCCCAAAATAAACTGAAATGGATTTGGGAATAAAAATAAGAAGGTTAAGAGAAAAGCACGGGCTTAAGCAAATAAATCTTGCCAATGCATTACAGGTTACCTCACAGGCTGTGTCAAAATGGGAAAAAGGGGCAAGTATCCCCGATGTGGAAACCCTTATAAAGATTGCCACCCTTTTTAACGTCAGCACCGATTTTCTTTTAGGAATCACGGATAAAAAAGAGCACATTTTTGAAGCAACTGTGCTATTAACAGGCATCATAGGTTTTGCAAAGCGCTCAGTTTGTATGAAACCTGAAGATCTGGTTCAGTATTTAAATGGTATATTTTTTACAATAACCGAGATTACATTAAAAAATGACGGAATCCCTGTTAAGTATATGGGTGATGGTTTTCTCGCCTTTTTTTCCGGTCCAGAACACTCAGAAAGGGCTATAAACACGGCACTTAGTGTAAAAGAAACTTTAAACGAGAAGGAGCTAATAATTGTTCTAAACACAGGGCCCATTTATTTAGGCATAATAGGCCATCCTAACTATGGAGCCAAAGATATTATAGGCGATTCAGTTAATAGGACATTTCTCATTAGAACATGGGCAGAAGAGCATGCAAAATCCGGTATATTTTTTACTGATGAGGTAAAAGATAGACTGACTAAAACATTAGATACCTCCCGCCTTAGGATTTATCTGGAACTACTTACCAAAGAATTAAACATAAATTACTTAGCATAGAAAAATTAGATAAATTTTTGTTGACAATATGTTTTACAAATTATATTTAGAAAATTGGATACAAATTAAAAGGGGGAGGTTATCATGAAAAAGAGTATTTTTCTGGTTTGTTTTGTTTTCATAGTTTCTTTTTTTGTGTTTTTATTTATTCTCACGCCATGCAACGCACAGCAGAAAAAGGACTGGCCTGTAAAAGGTGTTACCATAGGTGCCGCACCCATAGGTGGGGTGTATTATGTATGGGCCGGTGGGCCCGCTAAAGTGCTTGGGGAAAAGATGGGCATCCCGGCGTCTGTTGAATCAACCGGTGGTCCTGTGCACAATGTCCAGCTTGTAAATAATAAAGAGCTTCACTTCGGCATGGTGACCGCAGCACCTGCCTATGAAGGCTGGACAGGCACGGGCTGGGCAAAGGGCAAGAAATACCAGAATATTCGCGCCATATTCCCCATGTATACCACATATTTTCAGATGTATGCCTTAAAGAAA
>CAZJOP010000059.1:0-11268 GCA_964547695.1 uncultured Syntrophorhabdaceae bacterium | reverse complement strand
CTTGGGGTTTTCAATTTAAATTTAGCAAAACCACTGAATTTTTATTATATGGCCGTTGTCTTCGCCTATTTGTCCTATCTGGTATGCAGTCGAATCGTCTCATCACCTTTCGGCCATGTGCTTCAGGGCATACGGGAAAACGACAACAGGATCCCGTTTATAGGGTTTAATATAAAACGTTTTAAGGTATTAGCTTTTGTTCTGTCAGGCATCTTTGCCGGTTTAAGCGGGGCTATGTTCTCTTTATTTAAAGGCTATGCCGATACAGAACAACTTGGCTTTTTACTTTCAGGAAAGGTAATCGTCATGGACCTCATTGGAGGCATTGGAACTCTAATAGGTCCTATGTTTGGAGCTATTTTTATAACGGTGGTTGAATCAATAATATCCACATATTTTGAGGCACATAGCATAATAGTAGGTGCATTATTCGTTATCGTGGTCTTATTCTTGCCAAAAGGGCTGCTTGGTTTAATTTATAAAAATAACAAAGAAAACTTAAGAGGCTAAAAGAGAATGTTTTTCGAAGTAAAGAATCTAAGCAAATCATTTGGTGCCTTAAAGGCAGTTAACAATGTATCATTGATGCTGGAAAAGGGAAGTGTGCTTTCTGTTATAGGACCTAACGGCGCAGGGAAAACTACCCTGTTTAATCTCATTACAGGCTCAATTCTACCCGATAATGGTGAAATTATATTTAAAGATAACGTGATAACAGGTAGCCCGCCTGATAAATTATGTCATTTAGGGATCTCCCGGTCATTTCAGATTACCAACATTTTTCAAGGATTGAGCGTATTTGAAAACATTCGGCTTGCCTGTCAGGGAAGATTAAAAAAATCTGGATTTTTTTCACATATTACAAAACTAAAAGAATCTTTTGAAGATACCGAAAGGATTCTCAACCTTCTCGGATTATGGGATAAGCGATATGAAAGGGCAGGAAATCTCTCCCATGGAGACCAGCGTTATCTTGAAATAGGCATAGCCCTTGCTTCAAAACCTGAACTCGTGCTTTTTGACGAGCCAACAGCAGGCATGACACCTGCAGAAACAGCTGTAACAATCGAACTTATAAAGAAAATAAAAGACACGGTAACTATCCTTCTTATTGAACACGATATAAATGTGGTTTTTGCCTTATCGGATAGAATAGTTGTGATGAATCAAGGTTCAATCCTTGCCGATGGTGCTCCACAGGAGGTAAAAGAGAATCCGGCAGTAAAAACTGCCTATTTTGGGGAGGAATTTTAAAGTGCTTGAAGTAAAAGATTTAAATACTTTTTATGGTAAAAGCCATATACTTCAGGGCGTAACATTAAATGTTCGTTCAGGAGAAATAGTATGTCTGCTCGGAAGAAATGGGGTTGGTAAAAGCACAACAATTAAATCTATTATGGGGCTTGTCAAATCGAAAAAAGGCACAATTATCTTTGACGAAGAGGACATACGTAACAAAAATCCCGATTACATTGCCCGATTGGGTATCAGTTACATCCCTGAAGATAGAAGAATCTTTTCCAACCTTACAGTAAAAGAAAATCTTTTAATCGGAACTAAAAGCTCTATAGCAATGTCAGAAAAGCAGAAGAAAGAAAATCTCGAAAAAATATACTCGTATTTTTCCATTTTAAAAGAAAAACAGAATCAATTGGGTGGCGAACTTTCAGGGGGGCAGCAACAGATGCTGACCATTGCTCGAGGGCTTATGAGCAATCCAAAACTTATACTTCTCGATGAACCATTTGAGGGTCTTGCACCTGTAATTATATGGGAACTAATAGAGATTATCAAAAAACTCAAGGAAAAAGAAAAAACCACGATTCTCCTTGTCGAGCAGAAGGCAGCGCTCGCTCTCAAATTTTCAGATAGAGGATATGTTCTCGAAAAGGGTTTGGTAAAATGTGAAGGAACGAGTAAGGAACTCCTCGAAAGTGAAGAGGTTAGGAAGCGATGTGGTTTATAGCTTTTTAAATAATTATCATCTATGGAAAACATGCCTTTGTAAAATGCACAAAGGTCTTTAACAATACGATACTTAGGAGGCACATATGACTCGCAATAATTCAATAGATTCAAACATTCCCGATTATAACAGATTTCAGGGGATGACATTTAGAGACATACTCGATGAAATAGGAAGAGAATGTCCTGAAAGGGAGATGATACTCTTCCAGGGTAACAGGATGAGCTATGGTGAATTTTATGTAAAGGTAAGACAGATGGCAACGGCGCTAAAAAAACTGGGAATCAAAAAAAATGACAGGGTAGCAGTGCTTTTTCCAAACTGCCCTGAATTCTTTATTGTCCAGCAGGCTACGCTTTATATCGGTGGCATGATTGTTTTGCTATCAACGAGATATAGAGAATACGAATTGGGTTATATGCTAAAACATTCAGGCGCAAAATGCCTCTTTACAATAGGTAGATACCTAAAAACAGATTTTGTAGACATAATTGAAAGGATAAAACCAGACCTGCCTGATCTCAATTTTTGTTTTATAATAGGGGATAATATTCCTCCCTGGGGTCGCTCCTTTGAAGAGGCAATTGAACTGGGAAAAAACGTAGATGAAAATCTTTTAAACGATTATATCCCAAAAGAAGAAGATTACGCATCAATTCTATACACATCTGGTAGCACCGGTCTTCCAAAGGGTGTGGTGATGACTCACAGGTCTTTCATATATGGGGCAACGCAGGTGGCAAAAAGATTAAGGATAAGACCCTATGAAACAACACTTATGATAGTGCCTTGTTCCCATACAGTATGTGCATTTATACAATTTCCGAATATACTCATGGGAAGATTGAAGGTTGTAATGATGGATACATTTGAAGCCACTGAGGCCTTAAAACTATATAATGAAGAAAAAGTATCTTTAATTTACGGTGTCCCTGCAATGTTTTATATGATGCTCGAACACCCTGATTTTAATAAATACGATTTTAAATCCAGCAGAGCCGGTTATACAGGAGGTGCAATAATTCCTGATGAGTTGACCAAAAATGTATGGAATAAAATGCACTGCAGACTTGTTTCTGTCTATGGTCTTAGTGAAACAGGGGCTGCAACAATGAATGACGTGGAAGACGACATATCTCTGGTCTTGGGGACCGTAGGAAGACCTCTCGATGGTGTTGAAGTTAAGATTGCTGATGAGAATCGCAAACCGGTCCCAAAGGGAGAGGTAGGCGAAGTAGCCTTAAGGGGACCCATACTCTTTTCAGGCTATTACAAACAACCTGAACTTACAAAGGCTGTCTTTGACGATGAAGGATTTTTCTATACCGGTGACCTCGGTAAATTTCTCGATAACGGATGCCTTGCAATTGTAGGTCGCAAAAAAGAGATGATTATTAGAGGCGGTTTTAATGTCTATCCTGTTGAAGTAGAAGAGCAGATAAGAACAATAAAAGGGGTTCAAAATGTTGCAGTGATAGGTCTTCCCGATAAAGTAATGGGAGAGAAGGTGGTGGCCTGTGTCATAAAGTCCCCTGATAGCAATCTAAAAGAAGAGGATATAATAAATTTTTGTAAAAGACGGCTTGCCAACTATAAAGTCCCGAGTATGGTAGTTTTCATGGATGAATTCCCTGTGACCGCAATGGGCAAAATACAAAAATACAAAATCGTAGAAATGTTAGAGGGAAAAATGCAATAAAAAGGAAAAATGCCATGCAAAATTATAAGTTATTAAAATTCGAACTTAAAAATAAAATAGGGGTATTAACCTTCGATAATCCAAGAAAGCTAAATGCCCTTACAAGAAAGATGAGAAAGGAATTGTTATCCTTCTGGCATGATATCCAGACCGTAACCAACTGCCATGTAATCATAATAACAGGGGAGGGTCGTTCTTTTTGTTCAGGCTCTGATGTAGATGAAATGGATAGTGAGAAGGAGCCTTTTTATAAAAAAGATGTACAGGAAATTTATGCATTTCAACATGAAATGTCAGAACTTATTCTTTATATGAGAAGGGCTCCACAGCCCATAATAGCAGCAATTAAGGGTTATGCTGTAGGTGGCGGTTTTAGCATTGCCATAGCGGCAGATATAAGGATTGCGGATCCATCGGCAAAGTTTATGGCATCGTATATAAATATAGGCCTAACCGCCGCAGACATGGGAAGTAGTTTCTACTTTCCAAGACAGACTCACCTCGGTCTTGCCCTTGAATATCTTTATACAGGGGATGTTATAGATGCCGAAGAGGCAAGACGCATAGGATTTGTAAACCATGTTGTCCCTGCTGATAGGTTGATGGACAAGGCCTTTGAGATAGCAGAAAAGATGGCAGAAAAATCACTTTTGAGTTTAAGGATGACAAAAGAGGCGGTTAACCAAAACATCGGGTCTGCAAGCCTCGAATCAGCGCTTTATCTGGAAAACAGGAATCAGGTGTTATGTATGAAGTCTTATCCCATAAAAAACCCCATTAAGAAAAAAGTAAAGGATTAACAATAAATTATGCAAGGAAAGGATGGACATATTATGGCAGACGGCAATACAAAGGAAATTATAACGGACTGCACCCTATGTTACCACAGTTGTGGTATAAAAGTGTTTGTAAAAGATGGAAGGGCAGTTAAAATCGAGGGTCTTTTATCTCACCCATTAAACAAAGGAAAGCTATGCACAAAGGGCGAATCCATGCTGGAAAATATCTATAGTCCCGAAAGACTTAGATATCCCATGAAGAGGATTAATGGTAAGTTTGAACGTATAAGCTGGAGCCAGGCCCTTGACGAGATTGCAGAAAAGCTCCTATCCCTTAAGAAGTCATATGGACCCGGTGTGCTGGGTGTTTTTAGTGGCTCCATAGGCGTTGAAAATCTTGAAATGGTAGGTCTTACCCAGCGTTTTAAGGCTGCATTTGGTTCTCCAAATTTCTTTTCTGTGGAAAGCGTATGCTACAGAATGAGGATAAGAACAAGACAGATTACCTTTGGCAAATATCCTACAGAGGAGCTTGATTCAAAATTGTATATTCTCTGGGGTCACAACCCAGATGCATCGGATTTTCCCCTTAAACTTGCCATTGAAGAAAATCTGAAAAAAGGTGCCAAAATCATAGTGATTGACCCCAAAAAGATACCCCTTGCAGACAAAGCAGAGATGTATCTAAAAATACGTCCTGGAACAGATGGAGCCCTTGCCCTCGCAATGATAAACGTCATTGTTAACGAAAAATTATACGACGAAGAATTTATCGAAAAATATACAATAGGATTTGAAAAATTAATACCCCATATTCAACAGTATACACCTGAATGGGCTGAAAAGATTACTTGGGTTGCAGCAGATGACATAAGAAAACTTGCACGGATATTTGCCACCACAAAGGGTGCAAGCATATATCAGGGCACATGCACACAGGACCAGACTGCCAACGGCACCCAGAACAGCAGGGCCTTTTCCATCCTTCAGGTCATAACAGGCAACATAAACATCCCGGGGGGCTGGGTTATAAGCCCCAGATTACCCCTGGGCAATGTTGCGATGGGTGTTGATGCCGAACCCTTAGGTGCTGATAAATATCCCCTGTTCTATGAGGTATGGGGAAGAAAGAGTCCGTATGGAGTGGTTACATGTGTGCCTGAAAGTATACCGGATAGGCTAAAGGCATTTTTTGTAATAGGGGGAAATCCCCTTGTCTCCATGCCTGATACAAATGCCTTTAAAGATGCCTTCAAAAAACTCGAACTCCTTGTGGTTCATGACCTTTTTATGACGGAGACGGCTGCAATTGCCCACTATGTGCTTCCTGCATGCTCTCATCTTGAAAAGTGGGGGCTTGCCTACACTTACAATGTCTGCCACTGTCTACCATACCTGATGTTAAGAAAAAAGGCCATTGAACCCCTATATGAATCCTGGTCAGAGTGGAAATTTTTTACAGAGCTGTCAAAAAGGCTTGGTATCGGTGATAAATTCCCCTGGAAATCAGAAGAAGAGCTGGTAGCATTTGAACTCGAACCCACAGGGCTTTCCTTTGATTATCTCCTTTATGAAAAACCTGAAGGTGATTATTATCAGAAGAAAGAATACGGCATGAAAGATAGCAGGTTCTCAACCCCATCCAGAAAGATTGAAATATATAGCGAGGCGCTAAAGGAAATAGGTTTTGATCCACTGCCCACATATAAAGAACCACAGAGAAGCCCCTTGAGTTCTCCAGAGCTATTCGAGAAATACCCTCTTATTTTGTCTACAGGCAACAGAAACTTCTACTACACCCATAGCCAGTTCAGAAATATTAAGAATTTAAAAGAAAAGTATCCAGAGCCTTATTTTGAGATAGGGCCTGAAACTGCAAAGAAGCACGGAATAAAAACCGGGGATTACGCCATTATTGAAACAAACAGGGGGATGGTAAGGATGAAGGCACATGTGGATGAAAGGATTGCTGAGGGCGTTGTCCTTGTTCCTCATGGGTGGCCTGGAGATGCCAATGCAAATCTCCTAACCGATACCAATTGTAGAGAGCCCATCATGGGGTACCCTGAGATGAAATCCCTTCTTTGCAGAATAAAAAAGGCAGATTAATTATTAATATTTTAAAAATATGATTGAAGGAGAGGTTTATGGAATTTAAAAAACTGTTTGAGCCAATCAAAATAGGTAACGTGGAGATTAAAAATCGCATTATGATGCTTGGTGTTACAACAGGTATGCTCAATAACTATAGGGTGACAGAGAAATTTACTAACTTTCTTGCAGCAAGGGCGAAAGGAGGCACTGGATTGATTGTAATGGGTTCGGCGTATCCATTCGACTTAGACGGCGTAACACCCAGATACATAAATATTGCGTCAGGTGTTGGTATATGGAGTGATGAGTTTATTCCAGGGTTAAAAGGGTTAACAAAAGCCATCCATGAAAACGGTGCAAAAGCAGCTTGTCAACTGGTTATATGCTCTGAATGGAGGGCAAATAAAGATATGCCCCTTGAAGGCGTTGGTCCCTCAGATGGACCAGGTGGACCGAGCGTAAAGCAAGTAAGGGCCCTAACAGTAGATGAGATACATCTTATAGTAGACCAATTTGCAGAAGGTGCGAGAAGGGCGAGAGAAGCAGGTTTTGACTTAGTTGAACTCCATGCAGGGATAGGATATTTTATAAATAGATTTCTCTCTCCGTATTCAAATAAAAGAACCGATGAGTACGGCGGCACCCTTGAAAAAAGGCTCCGCTTTCTCCTCGATATAATTGAGGCCATAAAGAAAAAGGCTGGTGCAGATTTCACTATTACATGTAGAATGTCTGGAGACGAATTTATGGATGGAGGGAACACCGTTGAAGATGTAAAGAAGATGATACCCATTCTTGAAAAGGCAAACGTGGCTTCTTTTAACATCCAGGCAGGCTGGCATGAAAGCCCTCGTCCCCTTGTCCAGCAATGGGTTCCAGAAGGTGCCTTTGTTTATCTTGCAGAAGAGATAAAAAAGGTAAGCACCAAACCTGTTGCAGCAGGTTATAGATTAAAAGACCCAAAGATGGCAGAAGAGATTATAGCCACAGGAAAGGCTGATATTATAGGAATGGCAAGACAACTTATTGCAGATGCAGAATGGGCCAATAAAACAAAAGATGGAAAGGCGAACGAAATAAGAAAATGTATAACATGCTGTCGTTGTATGGACGACAATTTTGTAGGTGTGCCAATAACATGTAGCGTTAATACAAATTTAGAAGGTATTCCACTGACGCCTACTGATAGACCAAAAAGGGTAATGGTAATCGGCGGAGGTCCTTCAGGATTAGAGGCGGCAAGGATAGCAAAACTCAGAGGTCATAATGTAGTTGTATACGATAAAGGGAAAAGACTTGGTGGCCTTATGATACTTGCTTCTGTATTGAATGAAGAGATTGAACCATTTCAAAACTGGCTGTTAAATCAAATAAAATCCCTCAATATTGACATTCGGCTTGAAACAGAGGTTAAACCGGAATTGATAGATAAAGAAAAGCCTGATGCAGTCATAGTTGCAGCAGGGGGTCTTCCAAAGGATTTAAACATCCCTGGCATAGATGGAGAAAATGTGATTAGCAGCCATGACATGGAAGCCTTTTTGAGCGGTAAAACATCTAAAAAAAGCATAGTCTGGTCCATTGCAGCAAAATTAGGAAAAGATATCGCAGGGAGCCCGGGTGTTATGAGAAAACTTTTAGGCCTGAACTTTCCTATAAAGAAAAAAGTTGCCATAATAGGAGGTCAATTTGCAGGTTGTGAATTGGGCCTGGTGCTTATGCAAAAAGGGAAACAGATAAGGATAATAGAAGAATCGAAACGTCTTGGAACAGATATTGGACCTGTGACAAGGTGGGTTGTTATGGATATGTTGAGAAAAGGCGGTGTGGCAATGGAAACCCTTTGCAAGGTAACAGAAATAACAGAAAAAGGGGTAAAAGTTTTAAGAGATTCAACCAGTGAAGATTTCTTTGAAGCAGAAACCATACTGTTAGCACTCGGCCTTAAAGAAAATACAGACCTTGCGGAAAAAATAAAAGAAAAAGTTAAAGAAATTTACACAGTTGGAGATGGCGCTGAAGGTAGTGGGCTAAAAAGACTAAGAGAGGCAATGAATTCAGGATTTGCAGCAGGCATGAACGTTTAAAAAAAAAAATATAAAAAACACTGGTAGGAGGTTATGGAGAACACTATGGAAGTAAAGAGAGTTGGGATTATTGGTTGCGGTTTTATGGGTAGCGGCATTGTCCAGGTGTGCGCAGAGGCAGGCTACATAGTTAAAACATACGATATAAATCCGGAGATGATAGAAAAAGGCATCACCGGTATAAAAAAACGCTTAATGTCAAAGGCAGAAAAAAGACTCATAACCAAAAAACAGGTGGAACTGACAATTAATCGCATAAAACATGCAAAAGAAATTGAAGATATGCATGATTGCGATTTAATTATTGAGGCTATAAAAGAAAACATGGATGATAAAAAGGACCTTTTTAAAAGACTCGATGGCCTTTGCCCACCCAAAACAATATTTGCAACAAATACTTCCTGTCTATCCGTAACCGAAATGGCAACAGCAACATCAAGGCCCGAAAAAGTCTTGGGAATACATTTTTTTACACCACCTCCACTTATGGAAGGTCTCGAAATTGTAGAAACCATCTTGGTTGACAAAAACACACTCGAAACTGCAGTCAGATTTGGAAAAAGTCTTGGAAAAACCGTTTTTGTAGTCAAAGACACGCCTGGATTTATAGCAAATGCCCTGATGATCCCTTATGTTTTAAATGCAATAAGGATGCTCGAAAACAAAATAGCTTCCAAAGAGAATATCGATGTAGCAATGGTTAAGGGCCTTGGTTATCCTATAGGCCCCATAGCCCTTGCAGATTATTTTGGTCTGGATATTCTATATTCAATTGCAAAGAGTATGTACGAGGATACAAAAGATCCCTTGCTCAACCCTCCTCTCATTTTAAAACACATGGTGATGGCTGGAAGGCTTGGCAGGAAAACGGGTAAAGGATTCTATGATTACGATTCTTTTAATGCTTAAAAAATTAGTATTGAAAAAAATTTTACTAAATAACGGCCTCTTTATTTATTAAAAGGCCTAAAAAACAAGGGGAGGATGCCTTATGGAAGAAAAAGACACAAAAGAAAAAAAGGGTATGAGCCGTCGTTCTGTTTTGAAAGGAAGTATTGCATTGGGCGCCCTTGCAGTTGGCGGTGGGCTTGCCCTTAATCTATCAGCACCAAATACAGCAGAGGCAGTAGTAAAAAAACTTCCAAAAAAATGGGACGAAACATGGGATGTGGTGGTTGTAGGATCTGGATTTTCTGGTTTTGCTGCCGCAGCAGAAGCTGCAGGCGCTGGGGCCAAAGTGGTAATCCTGGAGAAAATGCCGACTTACGGTGGAAATTCTATTATTAACGGCGGTGGATACGCTGCTTGGGACAGTAAGCTCAAATTCCGGGAAAAACTAAATCGTGGTGAGGACAGTCCAAAAAGACACTTTGACGACACCATGAAAGGAGGAGACTATTATAATATTCCAGAACTCGTCGAGGTAATGGTAAATAATGCCCCGGATGCCCTCAATTGGATGATAGATGAAGGTGGGCTTGAAATGAGAGAGATACTAACCACAGGCGGTGGACATACGGCATATCGATGCTATTTTTCTAAAAACGCCAGTGGAAGAGATTATGTGGAGGCATTAAAAAAGATTGCAGATAAGCGGGGCGCAAAACTTATGTTAAATACTGCCATAACATGGATATGGCGTAAGGATGCGGATCCCAAAAGCCCTGTGCTGGGAGTAGAAGTAAAAAAAGGTAATAAAGTTATCAATATACGGACAAAAAAAGGTATAGTTCTTGCTTCAGGTGGGTTCAGTCGTGATGTAAAGATGCGTATGGAACATTATCCAAGACTTATAGAGGCTTTTAACTGTACCAATCATAAAGGCGCAACAGGAGAGATAATACGCTATGCAAAGGCAGTGGGAGCCGATACACTCCATTTGAATTTCATTCAACTCTTTCCTTTCGCAGAACCCGAATCGGGAATACTTGACAGACCTGCTGTATATCCTTTTACCGGTCCCGGTTTCGGATGCATCTATGTAAGCAAACTTGGTAAGCGTTTTGTAAACGAACTCGACCGTCGTGACGTCTGTGCCTTTGCCCAGGTTGCGCTTGGCCCTAACATGAAACCTACATATACGGTATTCAATGAGGCAATGGTTCCATCAATGGGTGGAAACGCAAAGGAACTTGAAGATGGAATGAAAAAGGGACGTTTTATTAAAGGTGAAACCGTGGAAGAGCTTGAACAGAAACTTGGCATGCCTACAGGCTCCCTTGTAAAAACCATAAACGACCACAACAGGTATATAAAAGAGAAAAAAGACCCTGAATTCAATAAACCGATAAAGGATGCCATGATAACTATGGAAAAAGGCCCATATTATGCCGTTGCCATGTGGCCTGCAGTCCACCATACAATGGGAGGTTTAAGGATAAACAAAAATGCCCAGGTCATTGATGTATTTGGCTCACCCATCCCAGGTCTATATGCAGCGGGAGAGGTTACAGGTGGAGTGCATGGTTCAAACAGGCTTGGAACAAATGCACTGACAGATTGCGTTGTTTTCGGTCGCATAGCAGGTAAAAACGTTGCAAAGGAAAAGGGATAAAAATATAACACAAATCCTGTGATGCCCCTTTTATAATCACCGGAGGCACAGCATGAAGAACCGCATGTTTAACCTTCTGTTAGTCTTAA
>CAZJOP010000058.1:0-11523 GCA_964547695.1 uncultured Syntrophorhabdaceae bacterium | reverse complement strand
GCTCAAAACCAAATCTATTGGATCTTATCTCTATATCTTTTATCGCCTCTTTTCGAAAAACCTTATACCCTGTCTCCATATCTGTCAGGTTCAAATCTGTAAACATATTGGACAAAAGGGTTATCAGCTTATTGCCCACATAATGCCAGAAGTATAGAACCCTGTGTGGTCCACCTAAAAACCTCGAGCCGTAAACCACATCTGCCTTGTCTTCAAGGATAGGTCCAAGTAGCACAGGATAATCCTTCGGGTCATATTCAAGGTCTGCATCCTGTATGATTATCACATCTCCCAGGGCATGCTTTATCCCTGTCCTTATGGCAGCCCCCTTTCCCATGTTTTTGTCGTGAAATATTATCTTTAATTGGCCCTGTCCACATTTTTCCTCATTTTCTTTAATCTCTTTCAGGTAATCCCTTGTGCCATCAGTGGAACCATCATCGACTACGATAATTTCTTTATCGTATGGGGTGGCAGCAACCCTCTTTATAACCTCTGATATGGTTCTTATCTCGTTGAATGCAGGGATTATGATGGATAAAAGCATTTAAGAATTTTATAGGAAAATTTTAATTTTGGCAAAATAAATATTGCAAAAACAACATGTAATTTTGTAATTTAAAAAAAATGGAAATCCCGTATCTTGAATATTTCGGGTTAAACGAAAAGCCCTTTGGACTAACCCCTGATGCCCATTTATACTTTGAATCCGAGACCCACAGGGAGGCGATTGAACATTTAAGGTTCTTTTTGATGCAGAAAGAGGGGTTTGCCTGTATCTACGGTGATGTTGGAATAGGTAAGACAGTATTATCCCGTCTTTTTATCGATAGCCTCGATAAGAATATATATAATACGGCCCTGATTTTAAATCCCATAATGGATGATAAAGAATTTCTTCAGGCTGTGCTTACTGAACTGGGTATCCCATATGAAGAAAACTCTTCAAAAAAAGACATGTTCTCCAGGCTTGAAGATTTTCTTTTAAAAGAGCACAAAAAGGGCAAAGAGACTATCATTGTGATAGATGAGGCGCAGCTTATAACTGACGAGACCTTTGACTTTATAAGGATTCTATCAAACCTCGAGACGGATAAAGAAAAGATACTCCATATCATTTTTTTCGGTCAGCAAGAGCTCATCGAGAGACTAAAACAGCCACACATGAGATACCTTTCCCAGAGGATATCTGTCATATACAAGTTAAAGCCCTTAAACTTGAACGAAATAAACCACTATATAACACACAGACTGCTGAAGGCAGGCTCAAAGGGATTTGTCCAGTTTGAAGACGATGCAATAAAATTGATATACAGCGCCTCAAAGGGTTATCCCAGGACGATAAATATCATATGTGACAGGTGCCTTATTGCCCTGTATTCAAAAACAGGTAGAACCGTTAACGAAAAGGTGGTAAAAACAGTGCTCAAAGACGAAAGCCTTGGTACATTTATAGAAAACAAAGGAAAATCTTCTATAAACAAAAAGGTCATATACATCCTGATTGCCTTTTTTGTGTTCGTATTGATTATCCTTTCTTTTTTTAATATTATACCGACAAAGGATATTTTAAAAATATTCTCAAAATAAAAGGGGGCATGACATGAAAAAGATACTCTTAGCAGACAGAGATGAAGGCTTGAAGGATGCATTCAGGGTTGTTTTTCCTACAGATGAATACGAATTCTTTTATACATCGGACGGTGCAAGCATTGAAAGAATTGCCCTGGAATATAAACCAAACATATACATAATAAACGTAGACCTCGATAAAAAGGATGGAATAGAGGTCTATGAAGATTTACAAGAGCGGGAACTTCTTAGAGATGCCCACTTTTTCTTTTTAAAGGATATAAACAAAAAGATAGACCTCTCGGGCTATACAGATATAAGGGGCGTCATTGAAAAGCCTATAAACTTCTTTAAGGTCCATCAGATGATTGCAGAGCTTGAAGACCTCGGTGAAAAGGCAAATGAGCCAGAAACACTTTCAGAGGATTTAAAAACAACTCGGGTCACCGAAGAGACAGGCATGATAATGAAGGAGATATTAAAAGAACCAAAGGTGCAGTTCAAATTTGAAGATGATAAAGAATCAATGGCATTCGAAGAGGAGTTAAAAAAGGCCATCATCCAATGTATTGAGACCTTAAGGGAGGAATTGATAGAAAAACTAACACCTGTTGTTAGTAATTACATGAAAAATTACTCAAAACAGATTCTCACAGATATTGCAGAGAAGGTTATAAGAGAAGAGCTGGAGACTTTACTTGCTTCTATAAGAAAGTCCAGATAGCATAACATATAAAAAACTAAACATACCACATTTCCATCTCAAAGTCTTTCGATGGAACTGTAATAGACAGGTATCCCCTTGATGGGATTCTGTCCACCCTCATTTCCTTTATCTTTAATGTAAGCCATAAAAAGATTTTATCCTTAGCGCCTATGCCCAAGGATGATATCTCGAGGCTTGCCTCAAGAATATCCACATATTTAATCGTTACCGGTATGTCTGTATTAACAATATTGTCTTTTGCAGAATAACTTATACTGAAAGTCTTAACAGAGGTTGTAATCTGAATATCAAAGGTAATATCCCCTTCGCTGTTCAGATAGTTTTTATCAAGGTCTGCCCTTATATAAAGATATCTTTCGTCAAAACCATAATAAAGGCCCTTTATCAAGGTGACGGATTCATGGATAGCAACCCCGTGAGATTTGTTTTCTATGTAGCCAGAACCCATCCACTCAAAATAATTTGTTCTTTTCCCATCTATCGTGGGGTGAATAAAATTAACAGGTTCTATCTGGGGCTTTACCTCTCTTTCTTCTATAATAACAGGGATTGAAAGCTTTGCCGTTGGTTCTTTTCCTAAAAACCTGTATACATTTGAAAGGTTTTCTCTAAAAAGGAGGTCGAATATCTCATCGTTTTCCGATGCATGGTCGTCGCCATACCACCAGTTCCAGTCACTACCTTCGGCAATAAATATGGATTCCCATGCATTTTTGTTCATTTTCTCAGGGTCTTGTTTTTCAAGCATTTCTCTTGTTTCTGTCAATAAAGACCAGGCAGTATTGTCTTCCACATGACCGATCCAGATATAAAAATTGTGATTAATCCATGAACCGGCAAAACAGTTATGGATCCGACCAAAGCTATCTGCCTCTTTTAGATAATCGGAAATGGTTATGGGCCTGATGCTTTCTTCTTTCTCCATCATTTCGTATAAATATTTGAAAAAATCCCAGCCGTCGTTTACATAATTTTCCCATGCATTTTCACCATCCATAGTAATATTTACGAATGGTGTTCTGAGCTTGTTTTTAACCTGGTCTCTAATCTGAAGTATCCTATTTATGAGGTCATTTGCCGCATCCTTTGGATGCATTCTTGAGTAATGAAAGGAGATTAAATCTGATAACATCTTGTCTCTGAAAATTATGTTTATTTCTTTTCCGTCTGATTCAAATTTATAAGGTTTATACAGATATTCCGGGGATTTCAAAAAGCTATCTCCAGGCCTTCTTCCTTCCATGTTTAGACTTTTAAAAAGAATATCTTCATCTGTAGCAATCCAATTGACATTATATCTCATATAGAGCCTCAGGGCCTCATTACTCACAGAACCTTCAGGGGGCCACATACCTTCTGGTAAAAAATGGAATGTATCATGAAAATATGCCAATGCCCTTTCAATCTGAGCGGCTGCATCCTCTGGATATGAAAAGGGTTTTTCCGGTAGGGATATATCAGGTAAGGCAACCCTTGCAATCCTGTTATCGATAACGAGTGGAATAATGGGATGATAAAAGGGCGATGTGGAGAGTTCGACTTTACCTTTCTCTGCCATTTCTCTATAGAGTGGGATAATACCTTTTAGGATTTCATGCTGGGCTTTAATTAACGCGACCTTGTCTTCTTCGGTAAAAAATCTACCCTTTGCTTTTAACCTCTTTAATTCTTCATACTTACCAAAAAACATTGGGTCAATCCATGCAAGAAAAAATAATATTTGAATGTCTCTAAAGTCCTGAACACTGAAATAGCGCTGAATGTTTTCAATGTTTTCTTTTGAATAATAAAAACCCCTTTTTCTTAAAAGTTCATAATACCTCGGTAAGGGTTTTATCATATTCTCCCAGTTGGCATTGAAAAAATTCATCAGTATAAAGGATTTATCGTCGTTGTTTAACTCTTCTGCTGGTTTTTTCAAAATATTAAGGTAAGTATCATCCACCTCACCTGTTTCATAATCTTTTAATTGCAGAAGAAGGGATGGCACGAGATTAAAATTCTGCCTTATGTTTTCGTAGTCTTTAATCATAAAAGGCATATCAAAATAGTCCTTTGTGCCGTGGAGCAACACCCATGGTAGTAAATACCTACCGGTCCAGAGATTTTTGTAAAATGGCTGATGCATGTGCCAGAGAAATGATAAATATATTGTATCCATTTTTCTTTATAACAAGACAGATTCCAAGTTTTATATGTCTTTTGGGTATGTAATCATTCTATTGTTACAAACCTGAAATCTATTTGTTCTCCTAATTCGATAATCCCTGCTGTCTTACTGTCTCTAAATGAGCCGGGATTAAAACATAATATGCCGTTTATGTCTTTTTTTGCAGGCACATGAGAATGACCGAAGATTATTATATCTACATCTTCACCAAACTCCCTCATCACCCGCTCCTCTATGCCATAAGGCGAACCCGAGCCATGGATAATCCCAATCTTTTTATCATTTATTATTTCAATTCTTTTTTCAGGGAGGAGTTCTTTTAATTCATAATCGTCCATATTGCCCCTCACGGCCAGTAGATGCCAGTTTTTCAGATAATTGTAAACCGCCGTTGATGTCATATCTCCTGCATGGACGAGCAAATCTATGCCGTATAACTCGTTTTTTAATAGCCCTTTTAGGGCATTATTCACTGTATTTAGATGGGTATCAGAGATTACACCGATCTTTATCATGGCAGTGGATAATTTATAAAAAAACGCTATTTATGTCAATCATCATGGAAAAAGCCCCTTTGACGTAACACCTCATAGGCAGATACAGCAAAGCATGTAGCCACATTTAATGCAGAAAAATTTTTATTAGTGGGTATCCGAACAACCCCGTCACACGTTTCCCTTACAAGTCGTCTTACACCATCTTCACTACCAAAAACAAGACATGTATGGATAGTCAAGTCTACCTCTGATAGAATCTTTTCTGCCTTTTCGTCAAGGCAGAAACAAAAGATCCCCAAATCTTTTAAGTCTTCTATATACCTTGCAAGGTTTGTAACCCTTATTATCTTTATATGCTCTATAGCCCCCTTTGATACCTTAATCACAGAATCGGTTATACTGCATGATTTATCCTTTGGTAAAATGATTCCATCGATACCGAAACACACGGCACTCCTTATAATATTTCCCAGGTTCTGGGGGTCGTAAATCCCGTCGAATGCACAGATAAAAACCTTCTTTTTTGATGTTTTTAAGTAGTTTAAAAAGGCATGGGGATCAAAATAGGCATATGAGTCTCTTTCGGCACATATATGGGCCTTTGCATTTTTGAATCTCTTTGAAAATGTCTCCTTTGGAATAATCCTTATGGATATGCCGTTTTCTTTTGCTCTTTTTATAAATCTATCGTATTGGACCCTAAATCCTTCTTCTATCCATAGCCTTTTTACCTTTTCTGGATTTTTTTCAATGGCATTGATTATATCAGCCCTGTCAGTGAGATAAGGCATCTAAAATATCCTTATATATGCCTTCCAGTAAAACGAAGGGTTGGGGATGCTCAAGGATGGTTCTCCCGAGAACTATATAGGACGCACCCTTTTCTATTGCATCCTTTGGTGTGATTATTCTCTTCTGGTCATCTTTTTTTTCTCCAATGCGAACACCAGGTGTCACGATAATAAAATCCTTACCGCATATCTCCCTTATCATTTCAATGTCTTCCCCACCTGCTACCACACCATCAAGACCTGCATCCTTTGTAAGGAGGGCGAGATTCTTTGTTAATTCTTTAACCGTCACGTTTATGCCCATGGTTTTTAACTCATCATCGTCGATACTTGTAAGGACTGTGACACCAATAATCTTTGGCCTTGGAATCTGTAGCTTTTTTGTAATATTGGCAAGGGCCAACCTCGATTCCTTCATCATGGTTAATCCACCTGAGGCATGGACATTTAGCATATCAACCCCGATTTTTGCTGCCTCAATCACTGCCTTGGATACTGTATTTGGAATGTCATGATATTTTAAATCAAGAAAAACCCTGGAATTTTTCATGTTTATGAAGTCGATAATTTTAGGGCCGCAATGGGTGAACAACTGTTTTCCCACCTTGAACATACCTACATAATCCTTAAACTCCATGACGAGCCTTCGGGCATCCTCAAAATGCTCCACGTCAAGGGCAAGGATTATAATTTCTTTTGGGTCCATATCACCTTCCAATCAAGGTATTATGCAATGGCTATTAATTAACTACACCAGGCGAACATAACTACTCAAAAAAATAATGGCGGAGAGAGAGGGATTTGAACCCTCGGTCCCGCTTTGTGGCGGAACACACGATTTCCAGTCGTGCTCCTTCGGCCTCTCGGACATCTCTCCTCACATTTTTATACCATACCAGGCAAATATTAAACAAGAGGATTCAGCTCCTTTTAGAATTATTATAGATTTTATTCCCACAGAGTGATAAAATTGTGCGTTATTCTTTCTTGAAGAGGAGGTAATGTTTGAAGACCATAGAAGAAATAAACGAAAAGATAAAGCAGGGTAAGGCAGTTGTAGTAACTGCTGAAGAGATGATAGATATTGCGAAAGAAAAAGGCACAAAAAGGGCATCAGAATACGTGGATGTTGTTACCACAGGGACCTTTGGGCCCATGTGCAGTAGCGGCATGTTTTTAAATGTGGGGCACTCAAAACCGAGGATAAAGATAGGAGGAGGTAAGTGTCTTCTAAACGATGTCCCTGCATATTGCGGTATTGCCGCTGTGGATATATATCTCGGTGCCACAGCATTGCCAGAAGATGACCCAAAAAATACAGTCTATCCAGGGGCCTTCAAATACGGTGGGGGCCATGTAATAGAAGAGTTCGTGGCAGGCAAGGACATAAGACTCGTAGCCACTGCTTACGGAACAGACTGCTATCCTAAAAAGAAGATAGAGACCTATATAAACAAATACAATGTGAACGAGGCATATCTATTTAATCCTCGAAATGGGTATCAAAATTATAATGTGGCAGTGAACTTAAGTAATCGCATTATCTATACCTATATGGGTATCATCAAACCAAACTTAAACAGTGCAAATTACTGTAGTGCGGGTCAGCTGTCCCCTCTTTTGAAGGACCCTAAATATAGAACAATCGGCATCGGCACAAGGATCTTTTTAGGTGGTGGGGTGGGATATGTCACTTGGCAAGGAACCCAGCATAATCCCGGTGTAGTTCGAAGCCCCGATGGCATACCAAAGGCAGCTGCAGGCACCCTTGCTGTAATAGGGGATGCAAAACAGATGAGCCCAGAGTTTTTAAAAGGCGCAAGCTTCATAGGATATGGGGCCACAATGTTTGTAGGGCTTGGAATACCTATACCCATCATAGACGAAGAGATGGCCTATTTTGCCTCAAGAAGCGATGAAGATTACTGGACACAGGTGGTGGATTATGGAGACGACTATCCCAATAGGAATCCTGTGAGTTTATGCGAGGTAAATTATGCCCAGCTTAAATCAGGAAAGATAGTAGTTAATGGAAAAGAGGTGCCAACCTTTCCTATATCCAGTTATCCAAAGGCAAAAGAGATTGCATCAATCTTAAAAGAATGGATAATTTCTGGGAATTTCTTACTTACAAATCCAGTTGCCCCGTTGCCGGGGATAGATTCGGATATAAAGCTAAATACCCTCGAAACCAGAACCTCAAACAATAATATGCAAACATGATGAAAGCATAAAAAAGGTTAAAAAGATTATCAAAAATGAAAACAAGGGCAATATCATTAATTTCTGGAGGTTTGGACAGCGTTATTTCTACAAGATTAATAATGGATCAAGACATAGAGGTCATTGGTCTTCACTTTACATCCCTGTTTCAAAACAAAAGGGAATCCCAGAAAGGTCTTATGGCAAAAAAAAGTGCCGAAGAACTCGGTATCAGGTTGATAATAAAGGAAAAAGGCATGGATTATATAGACCTCATCATGAGCCCTTCCCATGGATACGGAAAAAATATGAATCCTTGTATAGACTGCAGGATTTACATGCTAAATAAGGCAAAAGAGGTTATGCTCCAAGAAGGCGCAGAATTTTTGATTACAGGGGAGGTGCTCGGACAAAGACCCATGTCTCAGAGAAGGGATGCCATAAATCTTATAGAGAAGAAAAGTGGTTTAAAGGGTTTAATATTAAGACCCCTCTCTGCAAAACTCTTTCCGCCTACTGTGGCAGAACAAAAGGGCCTGGTCGATAGGTCAAGATTACTGGATATCGCAGGAAGGTCAAGGGAAATACAATTTGCAATGGTTGAAAAATATAAATTAAAAGAATTCAGCCTTCCCGGTGGTGGATGTCTTTTAACAGACCCTATATTTTCCAAAAAACTAAAAGATTTGAAAACACACCAAAGTGAAATTACCATGAAGGATATAGAGCTTTTAACTATTGGTAGACACTTTAGAATAGATGAAAAGACTAAAATCATTTTAGGAAGGAATAAAAAAGAAAACGAAAGACTCTCATTGTTAAAAGAGGGCTTTACATATGTGGCACCCTTTGATTTCTCTGGCCCTTCAGCCCTGATAAAAGGTGAAATAGACAAATCAACTATTGAAATTGCTGCAAACTTAATAGGTCACTACAGTAAAAAAAAGGATGAAAAGATAACCGTAATAATAGACAGCACAGAGCTTTTAGAATGCACTTTAAAAGGGGATGTCTTTGAATATATAAAGCAAATCGGGATATAAAAATAAAAAAAATTTATGGGGTGAGAAATGACAGGAAAGACACTAAAAAAACTGCTTGATGTATGTAAAGGTAACATACCTCCCGATACAGTTATAAAACATGCAAATGTGATAAATGTGTTTACAAATTCCATAGACGAGGATGTAACAATTACCATAAAAGATGGATGGATTGTATCTATCTCAAATAAAAACAACCAATACTGCGGTAATCCAGAGATTATAGACGCAAAGGGCCTTTTTTTATGCCCCGGGTTTATCGATGCCCATACGCACCTTGATAGCATGTATCCCTTCCATGAACTCGTCCCCTATTCTATAAAAGGTGGGACCACGACGGTGATAACCGAATGTGCAATGGCGGCAAATGCCAGCGGTTTCAAGGGTGTCGAGAGTTTCATTAAAAGTACAAAGAATTACCCATTAAGATGCTATTTTGTTGCACCGCCTTTAACACCACCCCTTCCTGAAATGGAAGAGTCGGTGGGAATAACAATCCATGAATTTAAAAAACTTTTAAAGAGAAAAGATTTCTTGGGGATTGGAGAGGCATACTGGACAAGCGTAATCGACGGAGACGAAAGGATTATGGAACAGGCAGCATATGCCATATCATTAAATAAGGCCCTTGACGGTCATTCATCAGGGGCAAAGGGCCAAAGGTTAAATGAATACATCATAACAGGCATTACCTCTTGCCATGAATCAGTAAATGTCAATGAGGCAATAGAAAAGATAAAAAATGGTGTATATGTGATGATAAGAGAAGGATGGGTAAGGAGGGAACTGAAAGAGCTTTCGAAACTAATAGATAAAGACATAGATAAAAGACGGCTCATACTTGTATCCGATGTATTCGATGCAGTGATGCTCTATGAAGAGGGTTATATGGATGCAGTTGTAAAAAAGGCCATGGAATACGGTTTTTCACTCTTTGACGCAATAAAGATGGCTACCATCAACCCTGCCGATTACCACAGATTGAGATTTTTAGGTGCCATAGCGCCATTGCGTTATGCGGATATAATATTTTTAAAAGATCTGGAGCATCTATCCATAGAAAAGGTCATGGTAAACGGAGAGACAGTATACGCTGGAAATAAATTTTTAAAAACATTAAAACCTTATAGCTATCCTGAAGCATTAAAAAACACCATAAAAATAGGGGATTATAAGCCAGAAGACTTTATGATAAAGGCCGAAGAAAAGGAACACAAAATAAGGGTGATTGAGATTTCAAACGAGACCATAACAAAAGAATTCATTGCCCCATTGGTTTCAAAAAACGGCTTTCTAAAAAAGGATTTAGAAAATGACATTATACCTGTAGCGGTGATAAACAAAAATAAGCCTTATCAGTTTGGAAAGGGTTTTATTAAGGGTACGGGGATAAAAAACGGTGCCATTGCCACAACCATCATATGGGATACATGCAATATCCTCGTCATTGGAAGCGATGAAAGGGATATGGCCAGGGCAGTAAATACATTGAAAGTCATTCAAGGTGGAACTGTAATTGTAAGCAATGGTAAGGTTATCTATGAATTTCCCATGCCCGTATTCGGAACAATACCATTAAACAGCATAGAGGAGGTAAGGGACAAGACCATAGAGCTTTCATCAAAATTAAACATTATAGGTTCTAATTTTGAAAGGCCTTTTCTAACCATGCAGACCATACCCTTTACAGGGCTTCCCTTTCTCCGTATAACAGACAAGGGTATCGTGGATATAAAAAATAAAAGACTCGTTTCCGTATTTTTATAGGATGCAAAAAGGCCTAAACCTTAAATCTGTGTTCTGTGCCGTTTTTAAGTCTTATTATGTTTTCTTTATGCTTCAAAAAGATAAATATACCTATCAAAATAGAAAGGAAAATAAATGCCGAAGGCATTTTCAAAAAAAATAAGATTATGGGCATGGCACATGCTGCAATTAATGAACCGAGGGATACGTATCTCCATTTTAAAACTGCAAAAACGAAAATTAACACATCTATTAAAACGGCAAGGGGGGCTAAGGCAATATAAACACCAAGACCAGTAGCAACACCTTTGCCACCTTTAAATCTTAAATAGATCGGGTAAAGATGACCTATAAAAACAGAAAAACCTGTAAGGGCGGTCAAAATCATATCTTTTTCTATATGCTGGATAAAAAAAACCGGAAAAAAGCCTTTTGCAGTATCCCCTATTAGTGTTAAAATGCCCATTAATTTCCCTGCAGTTCTCATAACATTTGTGGCACCGATGTTTCCACTTCCTACCTGCCTTGGGTCTTTTCCTTTTAATCTGGATACGATTATACCCACAGGAATTGAACCAATAAGATATGCCAGAATAACGTAAATGGAATAAATTATCATTTTTTTATAATATGCAATGTAATTATTCTTGTCAACAAGGCAATTTATATGTATAATAACAAAACTGAAAAATAAATTTTTTATCAAAATATTGCTTTTTAAAGTGGTCTTGTATTAAAATAACTATTTAAGCTGGTGTAGCTCAATCGGCAGAGC
>CAZJOP010000057.1:0-11620 GCA_964547695.1 uncultured Syntrophorhabdaceae bacterium | reverse complement strand
TTCCCATGTATATCCACAGGTGCCTCTGTGGTGGTAATACCTTTTTTAAAGTCAAAATCCATATACTTGCTCTTTAATTGATATTCGTTTTTGTAATCTATTACCACATCTTCAACGGTTCCGTTTTCTTCTTCTGTATTTATTATACCCTTGCTTCCATTAAAATTTACAAAGACATCTGTCTTTGGTCTGTACCTGCCTTCTATAATTTCAATTTCAATAACCGGCCTATCTATGTATTTTTTTGCCACCTGTGCCTTTATTTCCCAGTCAACAATGCCTCGCCTTTCACCGGTATAATTCACATCCCTTAACACGATGACCCTTTTATCTTCCGGTGTTTTTGTTAAAGATATCCTGACAGGCTTTTTAATAAAAAAATACAGTGCCAGTAAATTTATGATGATGATAACGATGATTGAGGCGTTTATGATAATTTTTCTTTTTTTCATCCATTCTTACGCAATCTTTGCCTTTAAAAGGTCATGGATATGGATTATCCCCACAGGCCGCCTGTCTTCTTCATTCTCCATAACAAAAAGGGATGTGATGGAAAAATCCTCCATCTTTTTCAATGCATGGGTTGCAAGACGGTCTTTTTTTATGGTCTTTGGATTTTTTGTCATTACATCAAGGGCAGTTTTTGAAAGAATATTATCGTATTTTTCTATTGCCCTTCTCAAATCTCCGTCTGTTATAACCCCTGTCAATTCCTCGTTTTTGTTGAAAACGCCGGTAACACCCAGCCTTTTCGAGGTCATCTCCAGTATCACATACTTCATGGGTGTGTCTTCGTATACCCTTGGTATCTCATCCCCTGTGTGCATGAGGTCTTCAACCTTTGTAAAAAGTTTTCTCCCTATGGTACCACCGGGGTGGAGATTGGCAAAATCTTCAAGTTTAAATCTCTTCTTCTCCATGATGGCCATTGCAATGGCATCCCCCAAGGCAAGGGTAGCGGTTGTGCTGGAAGTAGGGATGAGGTTATACGGACATGCCTCGTCAACACACACATTCAAAACCACATCCCCTTCTTTAGCAATACTTGATTCTTTATTGCCGGTAATGACAATAATCGGAAGCCCCATCCTTTTAATCCACGGTATAACCTTTATTATTTCCTCTGTCTCTCCACTGTTACTTACAATCACTACAGCATCGTCTTTCTGCAACATCCCTATATCTCCGTGAAGAGAATCGGCAGGGTGCAAAAACATGGACGGTGTGCCTATACTGGACATGGTGGATGCTATCTTTTTACAAATAATACCGGATTTTCCGATACCCATAAATACCACCCTTCCAGTGCATTTATGCAGTATCTCCACCACCTTTTCAAACTCTTCTCCTATCTCGTCCATGACCCTTAGGAGGGCAGATGCCTCTTTTTTTAATACTTCCCTTCCTATTTCCAAAATATCGTTCATAACGCTGCCTCTATCCGTTTTAGCACCTCTAAATACTGGGATATGTCATGAACAGAAACAGAGTTTTCTCCATCGCATAATGCCTGTGCGGGGTCTATATGTACCTCCATAAAAATACCGTCTGCCCCCACGGCAATGGCAGCCTTTGCAAGGGGTAGAACGAACTCCCTTTCCCCTCCCGAGCGTCCGAACAGAGAAGCAGGCTTCTGAACGCTGTGGGTGGCATCGAATATTACAGGATAACCAAAGCCCTTCATTATGGGTATTGCCCTGAAATCGTTTACAAGGGTGTTGTAGCCGAAACATGTACCCCTTTCCGTTACTATAATCCTTTCATTGCCTGTGCTTTTTACCTTGTCTATAGCGTATTTAACATCGTATGGAGACATGAACTGACCTTTTTTTATGTTTACCGGCCTGCCTGTTGCACCACAGGCAACGAGTAAATCTGTCTGTCTTGATAAAAGCGCAGGGACCTGAAGCACATCCACAATTTCTGCTGCAATAGCTGCCTCTTCTTTTGAATGGACATCAGTCAGGATTGGACAATTAAAGGTTTTCCTTATTTTTTTAAGAATTTTTAGGCCTTCTGTGATGCCGGGCCCCCTATAACTGGAGATAGAAGTCCTGTTTGCCTTATCGTAGGAAGATTTAAAAATAAAAGGGATGTTTAAATCCTCTGTGGTCTTAACGAGCATCTCAGCGATCTTCATGGTAATGTCCTCTGACTCGATAACACAGGGGCCACCGATAAAGACAAAGGGCCTTCTGCCTATCTTTATGCCGGCAACATCTACTTCTTTTTCCATTTTGATTTTTCCTGCCTGTATTTTAACGATGCCTTTATAAATTCCCTGAATAGAGGATGGGGGTCAAAGGGTTTTGATTTGAATTCAGGGTGAAACTGGCATGCAAGAAACCACGGGTGATCTTTTAATTCTATGATTTCCACGAGCTTTCCATCAGGGGAAATGCCCGTTATCTCCATACCACAATCTTCAAGGATTTTTTTAAATGCCATATTGAATTCGTATCTGTGTCTGTGCCTTTCAAACACGTCATCCTGCATATACGCTTTATGGGCAAGGCTGCCCTGCTTTAGTATGCATTTATAGGCACCGAGCCTCATGGTTCCGCCTTTGTCTGAAAATTTATCCCTTCTCTGTATCCTGTTTTCCCTGTCGGTCCATTCCTCTATGAGGTAAATCACAGGATAGGGCGTATGCTCGTTAAATTCTGTGCTGTGGGCATCTTTTAACCCTGCAAGGTCTCTGCTTATCTCGATGACGGCAAGTTGCATGCCCAGGCATAACCCAAAAAAGGGGATTTTTTGCTCCCTGGCATATCTAATGGCAGCAATCTTTCCTTCAATGCCTCTGTCTCCAAACCCACCGGGGATGAGTATGCCGTCTACGCCATTTAATTGTTCTAACGAGCCTGATTCAAGCTCTTCTGAATCAACGTATTTGATATTCACCTTTGCGCTATTCGCTATACCACCATGCACGAGGGCCTCGTTTAGGCTTTTATACGAATCTTTCAGCCTCACATACTTGCCCACAAGGGCAATCTCAACCTGCCTTTTCGGATTTTTAATGGTGTTTACAATCTTTTCCCATTTGGATAAATCAGGTTTTCGAGACCAAATATTTAAAAGGTTTGTGATCTTTTCATCAAGCCCTTCTTTATAGAACAGGAGTGGCACCTCGTATATTACATCCACATCCTTTGCCGTTATAACTGCGTCTTTTTCCACATTACAGAATAGGGCTATCTTGTCTTTTATGGGCTGGGTGAGAAAGTTTTCCGCCCTGCAGATAAGAATATCCGGTTGAATACCTATTTCCCTTAATTCTTTTACGCTGTGCTGGGTTGGCTTTGTCTTTACCTCATCGGCGGATTTTATAAAGGGCACAAGGGTGAGATGGATAAACAGGGTATTGTCTTTTCCCAAATCATTTCTTAATTGTCTAATTGCCTCGAGAAAGGGAAGGCTTTCAATGTCACCAACGGTTCCACCAATCTCTACTATTACTATGTCAACGCCATCGTCTACATCGAGGATCCTGCGCTTTATCTCATCTGTAATGTGGGGTATGACCTGAACCGTTACACCGAGGTATTCTCCCTTTCTTTCCCTGGAAATTACCGTATCGTAAACCTGGCCTGTGGTAAAATTGCTTTTCTTCGAGCCTATTGAATTGGTGAAACGCTCATAGTGTCCTAAATCGAGGTCTGTTTCTGCCCCGTCATCTGTTACAAAAACCTCTCCATGTTGGAAGGGGCTCATGGTGCCCGGGTCTACATTAATATAAGGGTCGAGCTTTTTAAGCATTACAGCAAGACCTCTTGCCTCAAGCAGTGCACCGATTGATGCCGATGCAATGCCTTTACCGAGGGAGGAAACAACACCACCTGTTATAAATATGAATTTCTGTCTCATGATGATAAATCTCTCTTATTTATAAAAAGGGAGATTAGCTCCTCTCCGTTTAATTTTAACCCTTCTATACCTTCGTTGAATCCAGCTGGTTCACCTTTTAGTGTTTTACCTTTTTCAAATATAGCAAAAGGCACAGGGCATGCATAATGGGTCTTTAAAGATATGGGTGTTGCGTGGTCTGTTACTATCATAAACCTTGTGCCTTCAGGCATGGCTTCATATAGGGGTCTTACAATCTTGCTATCTATGTTTTCTATGGCCTGTATCTTCTCTTTAATGTTTCCGCTATGGGATGCCTCGTCCGGTGCCTCTATGTGTATATACACGATATCGTAATTTTGGATAAGCTCTAAAGCCTTGTCTGCCTTTGCCTTGTAATCTGTATCAATATAACCGGTTGCACCTTTCACATATGGTCTTTCAAAACCGGCAAGGCTGCTTATACCCTTAATCAAATCTACTGCTGCCACCGTTGCACCCTTAAGATGGAATCTATCATAGAACAGGGGAAAAGAGGCCTTTTTGCCCTGTCCCCAGAGCCATATGCTATTTACCGGTAGTTTATTGGATGCCATCCTCTTTTTGTTTAAAGGATGGTCTGCCATGAGCTTCTGGGAGAACTTCATCAGCTCAATAAGGGTGTTAGCGCCCTTTCCGGACGGCAAATATTTGCTTATCTTCTGTTTTGTTATATCGTGTGGCGGCGTTGTGGTCATTTCCCACTGACCACCCCTCCATATCATGATATGCCTGTAACCTACGCCTGGAAAAAACTCAAAGGATTTATCTGCCACTTCCTTATTTAACATCTCGATAAAGACCTTTGCCTCTTCAGTTGTTATCTGACCGGCGCTATAATCACCCATTATGGCTTCGTCGTCAATGTTTTCTAAATAAACCATATTACATCTGAAGGCAACGTCTGTATCTCCCATTGAGATACCCATCCCGTATGCCTCGATGGGTGCCCTTCCTGTATAATATTTGGCAGGATCGTAGCCGAAAAGGGACATGCCTGCCACGTCACTGCCGGGAGGAAAGCCATCGGGTATGGTTATAACCTTTCCACACAAACCCTGTCTTGCCATCATATCCATATAAGGTTTTTCTGCAACCATGAGCGGGGTTTTTCCTTGAAGTTCATCTATGGGAAAATCCGCCATTCCGTCGCCTATAATTACAAAATATTTCATGGAATTAATTCAAACCTTCTTCTATCCTGATACAGATGCTCTCGCCTTTTATGAAAGGCAGCTTATCTATCTCAACAATGGCCTTTTTCAAATCCCCTTCTATTGCCTCATGGGTGAGCATGACAATGGGCACATAGCCGTTTTCCTTTCTTCCTTTTTGAATGACTGTGGAGATACTTATGGAATATTTTGCCAGAACACCGGATACCTGAGACAATACCCCCGGTTTATCCTGGGCAATAAACCTCAAATAAAAAGGCACAAAACCTTTCTCGGCCTCTCTTATCTTAATGCTTTTGTTGAATTTTAACCCTGTAAAGGTATCGAGTTCGGCACGGGCAGCAATCTTTAAACCTATATCCACTATATCGCTTACAACCGCACTACCTGTTGGCTCAGAACCTGCCCCTCTTCCGTAGAACATGGTGGGGCCAACCCTGTCGCCCACAATATAAACTGCATTAAACACATCCCCTACGCTACTTAAAGGATGAGAAACAGGTATCATGGCAGGCTCCACCCTTGCCTCAAGTTGCCCGCCCTGTTTTCTTGCAATTGCCAGAAGTTTTATCTTGTATCCGAACTCCCTGGCAAATTCGATATCAACAGGTTCTATACCCGAAATACCTTTTATAGTGATGTCGTTGAGGCTTATCTTGCAACCAAAGGAAAGGTTTATCAATATGCATAATTTATGGGCTGCATCAATGCCTTCTATATCGTATGTAGGATCCTGTTCTGCAAAGCCAAGCCTCTGGGCATCTTTCAACACATCCTTAAAAGGCTTTGCCTCTTCTGCCATCTTCGTCATTATGTAATTGCTCGTTCCGTTGAGTATGCCCATGATACTTGTAATCTTATTCGCCACAAGGCCTTCTTTTACTGCCCTTATAACAGGAATGCCACCGCACACCGATGCCTCAAACCCTATGGGCACTTTGTATCTGGCGGCGAGTGCAAATATTTCTCCTCCTTTTTCCGCAAGGAGTGCCTTATTGGCAGTGATTACAGCCTTTTTGTTTTTTATGGCATGGATAATATAATCAAAGGCCACTGTTTTACCGCCGATGAGTTCCACCACTATGTCTATGTCTTTGTCGTTTATTAATTCAAGGGCATCCCGGGTTAAGATTTCTTTTTTTACGTCAGTACCGTTAATCCTATCAGGATTAATCTCTGCAATCCTTTTAACAACCACGTTTAAGCCTGTTCTCTCTTTTATCAAACGGCTATTTTCCTGTAAAATCCTATAAGTTCCCCTGCCTACTGTTCCAAACCCTATGATTCCGACCCTTATCATTTTTTTCTTGATGAATAAAGTAAATTCCTTATGCCTTTTACTGCCTGTCTAATCCTGTGTTCGTTTTCAACGAGCGCAAATCTCACATAGCCTTCACCGTATTCACCAAAACCTATACCAGGGGATGTGGCCACCTTTGCCTCTTTCAAAAGCAATTTTGAAAACTCCATGGAGCCCATGGATATAAAATCATCCGGTATCTTTGCCCATACAAACATGGTTGCCTTTGGCTTTTCTACATGCCAGCCGTATCTTGATAAGCCTTCGCAGAGCACATCCCTCCTTCTTCGATATTTTTCTACGATCTCTTCCACATCCTTGTCTCCCTCGTTTAATGCGATGATGGACGCAATCTGTATGGGCTGAAACACACCGTAATCGAAATAGCTTTTAAGTCTGCTCAGCGCAGAAATCAATTTTTTATTGCCCACGGCAAAACCGACCCTCCAGCCCGGCATGCTGTAACTTTTAGAAAGTGAAAAAAACTCTACACCCACATCCTTTGCACCGGGCACCTGAAGAAAACTTGGTGCCTTGTAACCGTCAAATACCAAATCAGCGTAAGCCAGATCGTGAATAACCCATAAGTGATGTTCTCTGGCAAACTCCACGAGTTTTTCAAAAAACCCTATATCCACCACTTCTGTGGTGGGATTATTGGGAAAGCTCACGATAATCATCTTAGGCTGAGGCCACGTAGTTTTAATGGCAATGTTCAATCTGTCAAAAAATTCTTCTGTGGGCAAAATAGGTATTGTCCTTAAATCACCACCGGCTATGACCACAGAATACAGATGAATGGGATAGGCTGGATCCGGGACAAACACCACCTCTCCCCTTGCAATGGTGGCAAGCACCAGATGGCCTATGCCTTCTTTGACACCCATGCAGACCGTTATCTCTGTTTCCGGATCAACATCTACATCGTACTTTCTCTTATACCAGCTTGCTATGGCTACCCTCAATTTATATATGCCACGGGTAACAGAGTAACGATGATTTCTGGGGTTTCTTGCTGCTTCAACGAGTTTTGCCACAATGTATTTGGGTGTGGGGATATCTGGATTTCCCATGCCGAGGTCTATGATATCCTCACCCCTTCTTCTGGCCTCAATCAGCAGGTCTCTTACAATGCCGAGTCCATAAGGTGGAAGTCTTGATATTCTATAAAATTCATCCATAATAAATGAAACTAACATTAAAATAGCTATTCAGTCAATATGAACTAAATTTTTTTTAAAACATTGTTTTCCCTGCGAATAAAATTCAATCCTTGACAGTTTAATTATCACATTGTATCATCAATTATCTATTCAATAAAAAATTCGGGGGTGACATTATGAAGATAAAATGGTATGGACATGCTGCTTTTAACATAACCACTGAAGACGGCGTAAGGATTATTATAGACCCTTATCTATCAAATGCATTCGGCGGTGCCCTATCTTATGGCAAGATTCAGGATGAGGCAGACATAGTGCTTACAAGCCATGACCACGATGACCACAATTATACAAAAGACATAAAAGGTAAATTTGTCCTCATAAATAGCGAAGGCACAAGGTCAGTAAAAGGCGTAACCATAAAGGCAATACCTACATACCACGACCCCTCAAAGGGTAAAGAAAGGGGTAAAAATCTTATTTTTGTAATAGAAGCAGAAGGGTTAAGGATTGCCCATGCAGGAGATTTAGGTCATACCCTCGAGAAAGAAACGATAAAAGAAATCGTCCCCGTTGATATTTTGCTTTTGCCTGTTGGCGGTTTTTACACAATAGACCCAAAGGAGGCCACAAAGGTCATGGAGGATTTAAAACCAGCGGTGGCAATACCCATGCACTTTAGAACAGAGAAATGCAACTTTCCCATAGCCTCTGTAGAGGAATTTACTAAAAGCAAAAAGAATGTAAAGATGGCAGGCACATCAGAGGTGGTGTTCACAAAGGCTACGCTTCCAAAAACACAGGAGATTATTGTCCTCAACTACAGCCTTTAAAGAGAGAAAATGCTTAAAAAATATATCGATAAGAAAGAAATTGAAGAAACTGTAAAAAGGCTGGCACAGGAAATAGAAAATGACTATAAGGATAGAGAGATCTTCTTTGTGTGCCTTTTGAAGGGTGCATTTATGTTTACGGCAGACCTTATAAGACACATAAAGAATCCTGTAAAGGTGGACTTCATAAGGGCATCGTCATATGGCAACAGCATGGTCACATGTGGAGAGGTAATGATAACAAAGGATCTGGAAGAAGACATAGAAGCTAAGGATGTAATCATTGTGGAGGATATAGTTGATTCTGGGATTACCCTTAAATGCATAAAAGAGATGCTCCTTAAGAGAAACCCAAAATCCCTTAAAATATGCGCACTACTTGACAAGAAGGCAAGGCGTCAGGTTGAAATCGAGGCCGATTATGTGGGTCGAGCGATAGAGGACTTTTTTATTGTGGGATATGGGATAGACTTTGGTGAACACTACAGGAATCTTTCGGATATATACATTGTTGAAGAAAATAAATTATAGAGAAAGGAGAAAAACATGCAAGTTTTGATTTTATATTACTCAAGAAGTGGTAATACAAAAAAGCTCGCAGAGGCCATAGCAAAGGGTGTGGCTGAGGTAGAAGGGATAGGGTGCGTTATAAAATCAGTGGCTGAGGTGACAAAGGAAGATTTTTTGAATGCAGAGGGCATCATAGCAGGCTCTCCTGTTTATTTCGGTTCAATGGCAGCAGAGTTGAAAGAGGTGTTTGATAAGTTTATTTCTGTAAGAAAACAGATGGAAGGTAAGGTTGGTGCGGCTTTTGCCACATCCGGTGATGCCACAGGTGGCAAAGAAACTACCATCTTTTCTATAATACAGGCATTAATGATATACGGCATGATAATCGTTGGTGACCCAATGGATGCCACAGGTCATTACGGTGTGGCCTGTACAGGAGCCCCGGATGAAAAGACCATCTCCAATGCAATTAAGTTAGGTAAGAGGGTGGCAAGCCTTGTTAAAAAGCTCTGGTCATAGCCTCTGAATTTTTAGATTTTTGGCAGTAATTTTAAGGAAAATGCTATGAACAGATACGGATTGATAAAAAGAGAGGATTGTATAATTGTTTTAATCGATCTTCAGGAAAGGCTTATGCCCGCCATTTACAATAGAGAAAAGGTCATGGAAAATGCAATAAGGCTTGTTCGATTCTCCAAAATAGTAAACATACCCGTAATAATTACAGAGCAGGAAAAATTAGGCAAAACCATGCCTGAATTGAAAAACGAACTGAAAGAGGCTATGCCTGTTACAAAGATCCACTTCAACTGCTTTGAAAACGAGACGTTCTTGGATCTTGTAAAAAGACATAAAAGGGAGACGCTTATTATTGCCGGTGTTGAGGCGCACATCTGCGTTGCCCAGACGGCGCTATCTCGTATTTCAGACTACAACGTCCATGTTATTGAAGACGCCATATCATCAAGGGTAGAATCCAACTGCAGGGCAGCAATAGAAAGGATGAGGCAGGCCGGCGTTATCATCTCCACCACAGAAATGGTCATCTATGAAATACTTAAAAAGGCAGGGACAGAGGAATTCAAGGCCTGTCTTTCTTTGATTAAATAGCCCTGATTTTTACAAAATAACTTGCCACAAAACTGCCTACTCTTTTAAATACACAAGATCAGTAGGAGAAAAGTTGCTCCCCCTCTTTACCTTTGCGTAGCTCGCGTCTACACCAAAAAGCTCTGAAACCTCAAGTTCTCCCTTGTATTTACCCTTTATCTTTCCAAGGGGAAGTTTGGTCTTTTCATCCACAATCTGTTCTCCTGGCGAGTAGACCTCAAGGATATTTCCCTTTTCTAAACCTGATAATCTGCCTGCATTTATATAAATTGTATCTTTATCAATTGATGCAATCCTTGCATGCCAATCGAGTAGTAATATGGCCCTCAAAAGGTCTTCGGCTATTACCTCGATTGCCAAATCTATTGCCTTTAACTTTGCCTTTTCAGAACTCAAATCTCCACTTTCTTTTGTAAGGGAAACAGGATTTCTTCCTGAAAGCTGTTTTAAAAGCACCCCTGTCTCTGTATTGTAAACGTCTAAAGAGATTCTTGAAATGGCAAAGGATATCTCTTTTGTTTCCTTACCCTCGATTTTACTGGAACTGGAGTATATATCCTGAAGCACCCCTTTCACCACGGCCTGGACGCCATATACCTCGTTTAATAATTTCATTGATTCCTGGTTTGTGAGGTTATTCGTTACATTCAGTGTGGCAGGGTCAATACATATTATTGCCCCTGTGCCCTCGAGCCTTGATATTAATCTTCTTGTGGCAAGTTCTCCTATGTTTTCATCCTTGTAATTTGTCTGATCTTCTATGGGCAGTATTATTACCCTTCTTCTCATCTTTGGTGACGGATAGTTAAACGGTATCGGCGCAAATCCCTGCACATAACCTAAACCCATGGGAAATGCGCTGAATTGTGCGGGATAAACTACCTGGGGGGCAATATTTCTTTTTTTCAACTCTTCTTCTAATTTGGCTATCCTGCTTTTTAATTCCTGGCTTTCCTTTGACTGCGCTGAAGATAAGAGTGATTGAATAATGCCCGGTGAATACTGGTCTTTCCTGACCCAGACATATTCAGGCTCGTTTGGTGTGAGCATGTATCTTCTATTTCTTGCATAGATGTATTCCACACCATCTATCACCTTGATATCCCCGGGTTTTGGTTCCAGATCCTCAACCTTCTCTGTTTTCTGTTTTGTAGCAGCATCCTTTTCCTTCTTTTTTGAAAAGATTGAGCTACAACCAAATAGCAAAATTACCGAAAGTAACAGACATATCAAAAGTTTTACATTTTTCATAGTAAAAAGGATTATAAAGCATATGGATAAAAAATGTCAAATACATTGAAAAAAAATTACGCCATTATGGGGTGTGTTTTTATAATCATTGTTTTATAAAGTTTTTCATCTGCATATTCGTTGCATACACATTTTAAATCATCCATGATATACTTCACGGTAGGGAAGGAAAAAATGGTTTATCGTATTGACCGTTTTTTGGAGGCAGTAAAGTCATTTTTAAGAGAGGATCAAATTGTTTTAGAAAAAGAAGGGCTTTCTCACTTCTCTTACGATGCTACAGAAATACACCATATGCCCCACGTTGTGGTGCTACCGGAATCTACCAGAGATGTATCAAAAATTATGCGTTGTGCCTATGATCTTAATATACCTGTGACACCCCAGGGA
>CAZJOP010000056.1:0-11634 GCA_964547695.1 uncultured Syntrophorhabdaceae bacterium | reverse complement strand
ATGCTTTCTACCGCCCTTTGGCGGGACATTGGCAATAGTTCCCTCTATAATCTTCAAAAGCGCCTGCTGAACACCTTCCCCTGATACGTCCTTTGTTATGGAAGGGCTGTCAGTCTTTCTCGATATCTTATCTATCTCATCTATATAAACAATACCCTTTTCAGTCTTCTCAACATTATAATCTGCTGCCTGGAGTAGATAGAGGATAATGTTTTCCACATCTTCTCCCACATAACCTGCTTCTGTTAAAGTTGTGGCATCAGCGATTGTAAAGGGGACATGGAGTATCTTTGCAAGGGTCTGGGCCAAAAGTGTTTTACCAGAACCTGTGGGGCCTATTAGGAGAATATTACTCTTCTGAATATCCACATCGTCAAATTTAGTCTTTGTCTCTATCCTTTTATAATGATTATAGACAGCAACGGACAAAACCTTTTTTGCATAATCCTGGCCTATTACATATTCATCAAGAAGACTGTATATCTCACTAGGCTTTGGTAGAGATGTTTTTATATAATCAAGCCGCTCTTTTTTTACCTCTTCTTGTATAATCTCATTACAGAGCCCAACGCACTCGTCGCAAATGTAAACCATCGGGCCTGCGATTAACTTTTTTACCTCATCCTGACTTTTACCACAAAAAGAACAATGCAACTTTATTATCCTCCCGTTTTTCTTAATCATTTATATCCCTCTTTTCAACAATTTTGTCAATGATTCCGTATTCTAATGCCTGCTGTGCCGTCATGTAGAAGTCTCTCTCTGTATCTATTTCTATCTTCTCCATGGGCTGACCTGTATGTTTTGTAAGTATAGTATTTAATTCCTGACGCATCCTCAAGATTTCTCTTGCCTGGATATTAATATCCGTTGCCTGACCCTGAACACCACCTAAGGGCTGATGGATGAGAATCCTTGAATGGGGAAGGGCAAACCTCTTTCCTTTTGTACCCCCTGCAAGCAAAACAGCACTCATACTTGCTGCCTGACCGATGCACATGGTCACAACATCAGGCTTTATATATTGCATTGTGTCGTATATTGCAAGACCGCTCGTTATTATACCTCCAGGGCTGTTAATATACATATAAATATCTTTTGCAGGGTCTTCTGATTCAAGAAAAAGTAACTGGGCAATTACAATATTCGCCACATTGTCGTCTATAGGTGAACCTAAAAAGATTATCCTTTCTTTTAGCAGTCTCGAATAGATATCATATGCCCTCTCTCCTCTTCCGTCTCTTTCTATAACTATGGGAATGAGGGTCATATCGTCTCCTTTATTACTGCATTATCTTTTAAAAAATTTAGTGTCTTTTCTTCAAGGATAATACCTTTTAAGCTTTCTAAAAGCTCATTTCTTTCATAAAAGCTTTTTACATCATTGTAAGGCCTTCTTGCGTCTTCTGCTATCCTTTTCAGTCGTTCCTCCACATCCTTTTCATCAAGTTTTATATTTTCCTTTTCGGCAATCTTTATAAGTAAAAAGTCTGTCTTTATCCTTTTTTCTGCCTTCTGCTCATAGTCCTTTCTAAGATTTACCTCTAAATTTTTCATTATATCCTCTGTAATGCCTTCTGCTTCATATCTCTGTTTTGCCTCTTCCAGCATGGATTGCACCCTCTTTTCAAGGTAACGCTTCGGCACGGCTATATCAACCTTTTCGAGAAGGGAATCGATGATCTTTTGATAGATGATCTTGTTTCGGGCTGACTCTTTTTCTTTTCTCAAATCATTTTCAACACTTTCTCTCATCTTCTCTAAATTTTCAAAACCCATGTCTTTTGCAAAATCATCGTCTAATTCGGGCAGTATCTTCTTTCTTATCTCTTTTACATGGATTTTAAATAATATCCTCCTGCCACAAATGTCCTTATCAGGATAGTCATCGGGAAAATCTATGGTGATCTCTTTGTCCTCTCCTATTTTCATACCGTATAATGCGCTTTCGAACTCCGGCATGAGCATAGAATTTCCAAGTTCTACAGGATAATTATCGGTTTTAACCTCCTGCAATGGTTTGCCGTCTAAAAAACCTTGATAGCTTATTATCATAAAATCGTCTTTTTCTGCGCCCTCTTCTTCACTTTTCATCTCCATTTGGGCGTATAACTGTCTAATATTCTCCATTCTTCTTTTTACATCATCTTCTGATACTGTTATGGGTTCAACCTCGACCTCAATACCTTTATATTCTGGGGGTTCAAAATGGGGTATTACTTCGCATTCAATGGTGTATCCTTTAAATCCATCGTCATCAAAAAAATCTATAATAGGGTCGCCTATGGGTTTTATATTTACCTCATTTAAGGCATTTCCCATTGTAGATTCTACTATCCTTTTCTTTAATTCTGCCTCTATATAATCTTTATAAAATGCATTGATGATATTTTTTGGCACCCGACCGGGTCTAAACCCCTTTACCTTTACCTGTTTTTTAAGTTCGTTGTATATCTCATCTTCTATCGGCTTTGTATCCTCATCAGAAACAATGACCTCAACTTTTTTGGTAAGATTATCGATTTCCTGAATATCAACCTTCATCATGCCTCCAAGTTAAATTCAATCTCTGTAATTATAAAATAAAATTGGCTTTTATTTCAACAAATTCATCATACCCTTTGATTTTTTAAGGTTTTTTTGTTATAAAAATTTGTTTTAATGCATAACATTATAATAAAAATATGGAATGGAGAGTCAAAATACCTAAAATGTATTTTATATCTGCCCCTCTTTCTTTTTTCGTTAATTTTTAAGGTAGCAATAAGTTTGAGAGATTTATGCTATGCCAAGGGGATATTTAAAATAATCGAGACCAGTGCTTATGTTATAAGCGTGGGAAATATAAAGATAGGCGGCACTGGCAAGACATCCATAGTAGAGAGACTGGCTGTAACCTTGAAAAATAAAGGATTAAACCCGGGAATAATAACAAGGGGTTATAAAAGAAAAAAAAGGGGAACCTTCTCAATTGATCCAGAAAAGGATAAACCCCTTGATGTGGGTGATGAACCGTTGCTACTGGCGAAAAAGACAAAGGTGCCTGTTCTTGTAAGTGACAAAAAATACGAGGCCATTTGGCTCGGGATAAAAGATTTTAAAATAGATGTGGCAATTATTGATGATGGATTTCAAACAAGAAATATAAGAAAAGATATGGAGATTGTGATCATAAACGAAAACATTTCAACAAAAAACAATAATTTATTTCCTTTGGGGCCTTATAGAGAGCCCATTGATTCCCTGAAAAGGGCACATGCCATCCTTATTAAAGGAAACAATCATATTGGCAATACAGATGTTTTAACATTTGATGTCCCGAAATACAGTTTTAGATATAAACCAGCATATATCTATAATCTGAAACACAATTTGATAGGCCACTACAATATGTTAAAAGGGAAAAGGGTGATTGCCTTTTCAGGGCTTGGGGATAATGAATCCTTTTTTAAAACAGTGGAGGGTTTAGGGTGTGTGCTTGTAAAAAAACTATCTTTTCCTGACCATTATAGGTATAGTTATAGAGATATAAAAAAGATTTTTAGAAGCAAAAATGTTGATTTTATTGTTACAACCGCAAAGGATGCTGTTAAGATTGCGGATTTTCGATTGCCGGACAATCTTTTTTACCTCGCAATTGATTTAGAAATTGAAAAAGAAGAGGAACTGATGGAAAATATTCTATCAAAAATACATACATATAAAATGTTTATGGCCTATAGTCATTAATCCAATGACTGTAGCCTTAAAAAAAGGAGTGATTATGCCAGAAAGGATATATATCTTTGATACAACATTGAGAGACGGTGAACAGTCACCGGGCTACACAATGAATACCCAGGAAAAGATAAGGGTTGCAAAACAACTTGAAGCACTCGGTGTTGATATAATAGAGGCAGGCTTTCCCATTGCCTCTGAAGGAGACTTTGAAGCAGTAAGACAGATTGCATCCACCATAAAAAACAGTGAGGTTGCAGGTCTTGCAAGGGCAAATAACGAAGACATTGATCGGGCCTGGGAGGCCATTAAGGTCGCAGCAAAACCGAGAATACATACCTTTATTTCCACATCAGACATACATTTAAAATACCAATTCAGAAAAACAAGAGATGAAATATTAAAGATTGCCGTTGCTGCTGTTAAAAGGGCAAAGAGTTATACGGATAATGTGGAATTTTCCGCCATGGATGCCACAAGGAGCGACTGGGACTATCTATGCAAGGTATTTGCAGAGGTGATTGATGCAGGGGCAGTAATAATAAATGTCCCAGACACAGTGGGTTATGCAGTGCCTGAAGAATTCGGTAGGCTTATAAAATATATAACCGAACACGTGCCGAATATCTCGCAGGCTATAATAAGTGTCCACTGCCATAATGATTTAGGATTGGCCGTGGCCAATTCAATAGCTGCGATCCAGAATGGGGCTCGACAGATAGAATGCACCATAAACGGCATTGGCGAGAGGGCAGGAAATGCTGCCTTAGAAGAGATTGCCATGATTTTAAAGACAAGAAAGGATATCTTTGATGCAACTACAAATATTATTACAGAAAAGATATATCCCACGAGCAGGCTCATTACCTCTATAACAGGTGTCCCGGTTCAACCAAACAAGGCCATTGTAGGCGCCAATGCCTTTGCCCACGAATCAGGCATTCATCAGGATGGACTCTTAAAATCAAAACTTACCTATGAGATTATGACACCTGAATCAGTAGGTATTCCAAAAAGCTCCCTTATCCTCGGTAAACACTCTGGCAGACATGCCTTTAAAGACAGGATTGAAAGTCTCGGCTATTCTTTAACAGAAAAAGAATTGAACAGTGCATTTAAAAGGTTTAAGGCATTGGCGGATGTAAAGAAAAATGTCTATGACGAAGATATTGAAATGATTATCATGGATGAGCTATACAAGGTGCCTGAAAAATATAAACTTATTTATCTCCATGTAAGCTGTGGCAACTTTACGGTGCCCACTGCAACGGTCAAGCTCGAAATAGATGGAAATATTCATCAGGATGTAGATGTAGGTGATGGGCCTGTGGATGCAACGTATAAGGTTATAAAAAGGCTTGTTAAGACAAACAGTAAACTTTTAAAATTTTCTGTGAATTCCATAACAAAGGATATGGATGCCCAGGGTGAAGTTTTTGTTAAACTGGAAGAAAAGGGTAAAATTGCAATAGGTAAAGGCGCGGATACAGATATAATAGTGGCCAGCGCAAAGGCATACATAAATGCCTTAAACAGGCTTGAATATATAAAACATACTAAAGAATAAGGTAGGTTAATATGGGAATGACTATAACTGAAAAAATACTTGCAGACCATGCAGAAAAGACCTTTGTTGAGCCAGGAGAGATTATAGATGCAAAGGTGGACATTGTGCTCGCCAATGACATTACAGCACCCCTGTCTCTTGAAGAGTTTGAAAAGGCAGGGGCAAGGGATGTATTTGACAAAGACAAGGTTGTGTTTGTCCTCGACCACTTCACTCCAAACAAGGACATCATCTCTGCCCAGAACTGTAAAAAAATAAGGGAATTTTCTAAAAAATACCATATCACACACTTTTACGAAGGTGGTAACTGCGGAATAGAACACGCACTTTTACCTGAACAGGGTATAGTTTTACCAGGTGATGTTGTAATAGGTGCAGATAGTCACACATGCACATACGGTGCCTTAGGTGCCTTTGCAACAGGCATGGGAAGTACAGACATTACATTTGCAATGGTGACGGGAAAAATATGGTTTAAGGTGCCGGAAAGCATAAAATTCTTGTGTTACGGGAAGTGGCAAAAATGGGTAACGGGAAAAGATTTGATACTTTATATAATTGGCATGATAGGGGTGGATGGAGCCCTTTACTCTGCTATGGAATTCGACGGAGATGCTATATCTAAACTCTCTATGGATTCCCGCATGACCATAGCAAATATGGCCATCGAGGCAGGTGCAAAAAACGGGATATTTAAACCTGATAGTGTAACCATCAACTATGTAAAAGAAAGGGCAAAAAGACCATACAAAATCTTTGAAAGTGACGGTGATGCAAAATACAAGGAAGTCATTGAAATAGATGTAAGTAAGCTTGGATTAAAGGTGGCATGCCCTCACCTTCCCTCAAACGTAAAAGATGTGGAAGACTTAACGGATGTTGAGATAGACCAGGTTGTAATTGGATCATGCACAAACGGAAGGCTTGAAGACATAAAGATGGCGGCAGGCATATTTAAAGGGAAAAAGGTTGCCCCGGGCATAAGGTGCATAATAATCCCTGCCACACCTGAAATCTATAGAACAGCTTTAAAAAGAGGTTACATAAAGACATTTGTGGATGCAGGTTGCATCATCTCCCCTCCTACATGTGGACCCTGCCTTGGAGGTCACATGGGGATTCTCGCAGAAAAAGAGAGGGCAATTGCCACGACAAATAGAAATTTTATAGGAAGGATGGGACATCCTGAAAGTGAGGTATACCTTTCAGGCCCCGCAGTGGCAGCAGCAAGTGCAATTAAAGGTCGCATTGCACATCCAGAAGAAGTGATATAAAAGGAGTCTTATAAAAGGAGAGCATATATGATTTTAAAAGGCAATGTTTGGAAATTCGGGGATAATATAGATACAGATATAATTATCCCGGCAAGGTATCTTGCCCATACTGATCCAAAGGTTTTGGGCGCACACTGTATGGAACCCATTTATCCTGATTTTAGTAAAAAGGTAAAACAGGGTGATATCATAGTGGCCGGGGCCAATTTTGGATGCGGTTCATCAAGAGAGCATGCACCTATTGCCATATCTGCACTGGGTATACCCATCGTCATTGCAAAGAGTTTTGCAAGGATATTTTATAGAAATGCCTTTAATAAAGGACTTGCCTTAATGGAGGCAGACATATCCAATCTTGTAGAAGAAGGTGATGAGATAGAGGTCAATGTCTTCTCAGGAGAGATAAAGATTAAAGGGAATACAGTGTTATCAAAGCCAATACCACCATTTATGATGGAATTAGTTGAGGCAGGTGGATTAATAAACTATCTTAAGAAAAAACTGGAGGAAAAACGATGAAAACATTTAACGTAGTTGTGGCAGGCGCAACAGGCGCGGTAGGAAATGAAATGGTTGAAATCCTTGAGGAAAGAAACTTTCCTGTAAAAAATCTAAAACTCCTTGCATCTTCAAGGAGTGTAGGCAAAACAATCACCTTTAAGGGTGAAGAGATAAAGGTGGAGGAGTTAAAGGAAGATTCTTTCAAAGGTATGGATATAGGGCTTTTCTCTCCAGGTGGTGCGGTAAGCATGAAATTTGCCCCCATTGCAGCATCAAGCGGTTGTGTGGTCATAGACAATACAAGTGCATTTAGAATGGAGCCTGATATACCCCTTGTTGTCCCTGAAGTGAACGAACATGCTATTGCAGGGTATAAAAATAGGGGGATAATCTCCAATCCCAATTGTTCCACCATCCAGATGGTGGTTGTTTTAAAACCACTTCACGACTATGCAAAGATAAAAAGGATTGTTGTTTCAACATATCAGGCTGTTTCAGGGACAGGTAAAAAAGCCATATATGAACTGGAGCAACAGGTCCTTGCCCTGTATAACAACAGAGATATTGAGATAAAGGTCTATCCCCATCAGATTGCCTTTAACTGTCTACCCCATATTGATTCATTTCTCGAAAACGGCTACACAAAAGAAGAGATGAAGATGGTAAACGAGACGAAAAAGATTATGGAGGATCCAAATATACAGGTTACGGCTACAACGGTAAGGGTGCCTGTATTTTACGGCCATTCAGAGTCTGTAAACGTGGAGTTTGAGAAAGATATTACACCTGAAAAGGCTCGAGAACTACTTGCCCAAGCCCCTGGTGTTAAGGTGGTTGATGACCCTTCAAAAAACCTCTATCCTCTTGCCATTTATGCTGCAGGAAAGGATGAAACATTTGTGGGAAGAATCAGAAAAGATGATACAGTTAAATATGGATTAAATATGTGGATAGTTGCCGATAACATAAGAAAAGGTGCAGCACTAAATGCAGTCCAGATTGCCGAGGTATTAATAAAAAAATATCTGTAACATACCTTTAAATTTAGTAATAACCTGTGCCAGTAATAAACCACCGCCAACCTCGTTGGTGGTGGTTTATTTGTATCTTTGTGCAAGATAATCCTACAAATAGCCTGATAAAACTCAAGTTTTTAATCAATGAAAATCTAAAAAGCCTTGACAAATCGTTATATACTCTGCTATATAATGAGCATTATATATTCAAATGTATAACGAATAATGCAAAAGGGGTGGCGAAATGGATTTATATAATTTACTGAAAAAGGAATTGGCCGAGATTACAAAAAAGTTAACCGATGAAAGAATAAAGGTCGTCTCCTCAAGACCACTCTCTCCTGAAGAGGCAATAGGAAGGCCTGATAGATCCGATTACCCGCTTTTAAAAGGTAAGGAATTTATGATTGAGGCCCAGTTCAGAGGAGAAAAGGGCCAGGCATTTACAGATATGCCCGGCAATTTTGAAGGCACTATTACTGATCTGCTCATGCTTAAACTTGAAAACAACTATGAAAAAAGCCTTTTTATAGCAGGTTTCAATGCGGTTATGAGATACGCTGGTCGTGCATCAAAAACCATACACTGCAAGGATAAAGAGCCAAAGGCATGTGCAGAGGCATTAACTGAGTTTGTAGAAAAACAGTTCAATAGACCAAAAATTGCCTTTATAGGTTATCAGCCCGCCATGATAGAAAGGCTCGCATCCCGATTTAAACTCCGTGTCGTAGATCTCGACAAAGACAATATAGGTGCAAATCGCTTTGGTCTTACCATCGAAGGGCCTGAGAAAACAGATGATATCCTCAACTGGTGCGATATTATCCTGGCAACGGGTTCTACCTGTGCAAACGGCACAATTGTTAATTTCCTTGATAAAAAACCTGTTGTTTTCTATGGCGTTACCATAGCAGGGGTAGCATCTGCCTTTGGATTTAACCGTTTCTGCCCGTATGGCAGATAAAATAAATCCATATAAGGGGTTAATCATGAATGTTTTAAAAACAGCTATTATCCATCTCACACTACTTTTATTCTGCTTAAATGTTTATGCCGTTGAACCTATTCCTATTAATATTGCCGTTGAATTCACAGACCACGCAGCAGGTGCCTATGTGGCAAAACAGAAGGGATGGTTTGAAAAAGAGGGCATAAAACCCAATTTTTATAGCTACATCACCGGCATGGCCCTGGCATCTGCTTTGGGCAGAGGAGATATCCAGGCAGCATTTTTGTGTCTTTTGCCTGCAATAAACGCCTATGCCAATGCAAAGGCCCCCATCAAAATAATTGCAGGGACCCACGAACACGGCTATGCATTAACAGTAAACCCTGTAAAAATAAAAACCATTAAAGATCTTGAGCGGCCGGATATCTCTATCGGTTGTGTGCAGATTGGAGGACCAGCTGATGCCATACTCAGAAAGACTATTGAAAAATTTGGCCTTGATGAAAAAAAGGTTTTAAAAAAGGTGCAGAGGATGAATCCACCGGTTCAGATTATGGCTATTAAAATGGGAAAACTGGATGCATCTTTTACCCCTGAGCACTGGCCTTCGCTGGCAGAGGATGCAGGTTTTAAGGTGATGGTTAAAAGCCAGGATGTATGGCCGAACATGCAGGGAAGTGTGCTTGTAGTAAAGGATGAACTTATAAAAAATCACCCTGAAATAGTAAAGAAACTTGTAAAGATTATAGCAATGGCTACAGACTGGATAAAAAAGAACAAACAGGAGGCAGCCTCCATCATGGCAGAACAGATGAAAATTACAGGGGAAAAGGTCTTTCCAGTTGAGGCGGCCCAGGTTGCAGCAAAAATAGAGATTACGCCAAAAACCATGCTCAGGTCCATGGAAAGGATAGAATATAAGCTGGATATAAACCATAAAAAGGTGGAAGAGGCAATTGCGTTTGCATACAATCAGGGATTCATAAGGACAAAAATAGCACCAGAAGATATCCTTGAAATGAGGTTCCTAAATGAAAAGTAAAGCAAAATCTTTACACTCAATCTCTGGCATTATCCCTGTTTTTGTGTTTCTTATGCTCTGGGAGATTGTGGGTAGGTTTAACCTCTTTCCCGGGCAGTTCTATTTTCCACCTTTTACAGCAGTTTTAAAAGAATTTTATCATCTTCTAACAAACGGTGTTCTGGGTAAGAATTTTATAAGCAGTCTCACCCGGGTGATTATAGGGCTTGTAAGTGGCTCCATTGCAGGTATTTTTGTGGGCATTGTTATGGGGTGGAAGGACATGGCAAACAGGGCATTAAGCCCCATAATAAGCATGCTTTATCCCATACCGGCTCTTGGATGGCTTCCACTTATTATGCTCTGGATAGGCATCAACGAGTTGCTACCCATAACCATCATATTCATCTGTTCCTTTTTCCCTGTTGTCTACAATACTGCGACAGGTATAAGGAATGTGGATAAACAATACGTCCTTGCAGCAGAAACCCTCGGTGCGTCAAACATAGAGATATTGTTCAAGGTGGTAATCCCTCTGGCACTGCCCAATATCTTTACAGGTCTTAAACTTGAGGCAGGTATGGCATGGCGCGTCATTATTGCCGCAGAGATGGTGGCAATCCCTACAGGCATAGGGGCGCTACTCATGCAGGCCGAAAGTCTCGTGAGGGTGGATATAATCATGGTTTGTCTTATAGTGCTTTCCTTTATGTGTCTGATATTTGAAAAGATCTTTGTTATGGCAGAAAGATATCTGGTTGGCAAATGGAGCGTCCATGCCTGATATAAAGCTTATAAATGTAAGTAGACACATATGTAAAGACATCAACCTCCATATATACGACAAGGAGATATTTGTCATAGTAGGCCCAACAGGTGCCGGAAAGACGACTTTACTAAATATTATCGCTGGGGTTACAGACTATTCGGGCAATGTCTATATCGGGGATGTGTGTGTGGATAAGATCTCTCCTAAAAAAAGGGGTGTGGGATATATGTTTCAGGGACTGGCTCTATTTCCCCATTTAACTGTTGAAGCAAATATAGCATTTGGTTTAAAGGCAGATAAAATGGGAGAAGGTGCCATAAAGGAGCGTGTGGATTACCTCATGGAGATGATGCGGATAAAACACCTCTCTCACCGTTACCCGCAAACCCTATCCGGTGGGGAGAAAAAAAGGGTGGCCCTTGCAAGATCCCTTGCACCTTCACCTCAGGTGCTTCTTCTCGATGAACCTACATCAAGCCTTGACCACCAGACGGCAAAATATCTGAGGATAGAACTGATGGATGTCCTAAAAAAGCTGGGTATTACAACGGTCTATATAACCCATGACCTAAGGGAAGCAGACGAGATTGCCGATAGAATCGCCTTTATCTCGCATGGCACAATAGAGCAGGTATCCACACCAAAGGAATTCTTTTTCAATCCCAGAAGTGAATCTGTTTCCCGTTTTGTTGGTATGCCCAATATCTTAGAATGCACCCGATCCCGCATCCTTGCGTCAGGTCTTGTGGAGGTGACTTCAGGTGAGATGAGGATGATACTACCCTATGATGGGACAAATATCAAAAAGATTGCCATCCCA
>CAZJOP010000055.1:0-11649 GCA_964547695.1 uncultured Syntrophorhabdaceae bacterium | reverse complement strand
GTCTAAACGCATGAAACTCCTCCTTAAAATAATTTTTTAAATAAATTGTTCTGTATCAGAAAATGTAATTGACACTTCCTGAAACCTTAAACAGCCTTTTGCTCTGTAAAAGACAGAGCCTTATAATATTTTTATCGGGTTTTATCTATAAAACTTAAATAAAATTTATTCCCCAAGGGGTATAAGGGGTTCGCAATGAGTTAAGATAAAAAAAACTTAAAACCCTATAAAAAGATACCCCTATCCATGAAAAACCATAAACCGCTTGCTGCAGAAAGGTATGCAAGAAAAGATATAGCAATAATGAGGAAAAACTTTTTTAGCCTTTAAGAAAAATATAAAATAACTATCCTGCAATCAAACACCTTTATATTTTTATTGACAATTTAAAATCAAGAAATTTTAATATGAAAAAAGGAGGCTACCTATGGCACTTATTGAATGGAATAATAGCATGAGCGTAAATGTAGAAGAAATAGATAGTCAGCATAAAAAACTTGTGGCAATGATAAATGAATTAAACGATGCCATGGCAAAAAGAAAAGGAATAGATATCTTAGGCAGTATCATTGATGGACTTGTAAACTATGCCGCAACCCATTTTGCCACAGAAGAAAAATACTTTGATATGTTTAAATACCCCGATGCACCAAATCACAAAAAAGAGCATGCAGACTTTGTAAAAAAGGTGGGAGAATTCCAGGATGGCTTCAAAAAGGGCAACCTTGCCTTAACTATAGAGGTTATGCATTTTTTGAAGGACTGGTTGACAAAGCATATCCTGGGAACAGATAAAAAATACGGTCCCTTTTTTAATGAAAAGGGGTTAAAATAGTCCATTTTATAAAAAAACCGGAAGATAAATTTATGTCACCGGAAGAAATAAGTAAAACCACACTTGAGGACATCATTGATTCCTTTCAAGAAGCAGCTATTTTAGTAGATAAAGATGGCAGGATAATCTTTGCAAACAATACATTTGCAGAAAGAGTGAGGAAAGACTCAAACGAAATCATAGACAGTAGTATTTATGACCTGTTTCCCCCTCATGTGGCAGAGAAAAAAAAATTCTATATAGAGCAGGTGATTAATACTAAAAAATCATTCTCCTTTGAGGATGAGCGGGCAGGAAGGCACTTTATTGCCCATATGACCCCCATTATTGATTCCTCTGGCAATGTGGATAGGGTTCTTATAATAGCCCATGACATTACAGATAAGAAAAGACTTGAAAAAGAACTTATTAATTCAAAAAACCAGCTTGTTTCTATATTGGATACCATAAATGCGGCAATTCACATATCGGATATAAAAACTTACAGGATACTCTATGCAAATGAATATGCAAAAAGAATCTTCGGTAAAGATATGGAAGGTAAACTTTGCTACAAAGTTTTAAGAAAGTCTGATAAACCATGTGAATACTGCGGAAGCGAAATCCTTCTCAAACAGAATATAGAGTCCTACAACTGGGAGTGGCATGATAAAGACAATAAAATCTACCATGCAGTTACAACCAAAATTATAAAATGGACTGATGATAGTATTGTAAAAATTTCGTGCGGTATCGACATAACAGATAAAAAGAAAATAGAGCTTGCCCTTATGGAAAAAGAAAAGACCTACCGCACCATCCTTGAAAATCTACCAATAGGGTTTTTCAGGACAACTCCAGATGGAACATATGTTATGGCAAATAAAGCCCTGGCAGAGATGTATGGTTATCTATCCCCTGAAGAGCTAATAAATAACGTAAAAGACATAGGCAAAGAGATATTTGTCAACCCTGAAGAAAGAAGCATTCTAATAGAGACGCTAGAAAAATTCGGCCATATAGAAAACTTTGAAGCAAAAAGATATAGAAAAGACAAAACTATCATATGGACACTGACCAGTGCCAGAAAGGTCACAGATGATTGTGGCAAAACCATTTACTATGAAGGCACTACAATCGACATAACACACCGTAGACGCTTAGAAGATGAACTCTTCAAAGAAAAAGAGAAATTTTCCATACTTACAGAAAATGCCCCCTTTGCCACTGCCTTAATAGACAAAAACGGCACATACCTTTATATAAATAAAAAATTCAAAGAGATCTTTGGTTATGACTTATCCGACATACCCGATAGAGACGCCTGGTTTAAAAAGGCCTATCCAGATGAGGATTATAGGAATAAGGTTGTTTATTCCTGGAAAGAAGATTTAGAAACATTAGGGATCGGTGAATCTACATCAAAGAGATTTACAGTAACATGTAAGGATGGTTCAAAAAAGATAGTAGAAATCATGCCTGTCATCCTTGTATCCGGTCTTTTCTTGATTACCTATGTGGATATAACAGAGAAGGAAAATGTGGAGGAAAATTATCGCTCCATTTTTGAAAATGCCACAGAGGGCATAGCACAGACCACACTGGATGGAAAAGTTATAATTGCAAACCCTGCCTTTGTAAAAATGCTCGGGTATACCTCATTGGAAGAAATCCTAAATGAAATAAAAAATATTCCAGCTCAAATATATGTTAATCCCCAAGATAGAGAAAAGTTGCTGAAACTTATCAAAAGCTATAAAAACGTGAAGGGATTTGAAACACAATTTTATAGGAAAGATGGAACAACAATATGGGTATCTATCGACATATCAGGTATATACGATGAAAAAGGAAACATTACATATCTCCACAGTATAGTTGAAGACATAACGGATAAAAAGAAAAAAGAGGAAGAACTCACCCATTTAAGACAGCAGTATACCCACGCCCAGAAGATGGAGGCCTTAGGCACACTCACCGGTGGCATTGCCCATGACTTCAATAACTTCCTCACAGCCATCATGGGATATGCCAATTTAGCCCAGTTGAAGATAAGTAAAGATTTCCACATAAAAAGATACATAGACCAGATACAGAACGTTGCCGGAAACATGGCAGACCTTGTGAAAAACCTCCTTGCCTTCAGCAGAAAACAACCCACAAAACTCATGCCGTTAGATGTAAACACAGAGGTGAAAGAAACAAAGAAACTGTTAAAGAGGCTTTTAACAGAGAACATAGAACTATCCATCCTGCCATCGGATAAAAACCCCATTGTCATGGCAGATAAGACCCAGCTAAATCAGATTCTATTCAACATGGCTACGAATGCAAGGGATGCTATGCCTGAGGGTGGTAGGTTTACTGTAAGGATAGACACTACCACAATGGATAAAGACTTCATTAAAACCCACGGCTTTGGTAAAAAAGGTAACTATGCATTAATGAGCATCTCAGATACAGGCATAGGCATAGATAAGGAGATAATGGATAAGATCTTTGACCCCTTCTTTACCACAAAAGAACCCGGTTATGGCACAGGCCTTGGTCTTGCGTCTGTCTACGGCATTGTAAAACAGCACAAAGGATACATCACAGTAGATAGCACTCCAGGTAGTGGCACAACATTTAACATCTATCTCCCCCTTATAGACATAACACCCAAAGAAGAGCCAAAACAGAAGTTCACATTACCTAAAGGCACAGGCACCATACTCATAGGTGAAGATGACGAGGATGTAAGGGGCTTTTTAAAGGATATCCTGGAATACCATGGATATAAAACTATAACAGCAAAAGATGGTAAAGAGCTCATAGATGAGTTTAAAAACCATAAAAACATCAACATAGTACTTACTGATTTTATCATGCCCAAAAAAAGTGGTGCTGATGTCTATAAAGAGATAAGGGCAATAGATGAAAAAATAAGATTTATCTTTATAAGTGGCTACGATAAGGACATGCTATCTATGATTCCCTCTTCTGATAAGAAAGTGAGTTTCGTACCCAAACCCATAACAGTTGATACCCTGCTACAAAGCATATGGGAGATGTTGAAGGGGTGAAGAAATGGCGCACATAGTAATAGATGGATACAATTACATAAACAGGATAAGGCCTTCCGGGATACAAAATACCAATAATCTTGAAATATTAAGAAGGTATCTCCTTGAGAGACTTGTGGGTTATAAAAAACAAAAACCCAATAAAATAACCGTTGTTTTCGATGCCTATAAAAGCATTTCTCTTACAAGGCAGAGAGAAAATTACAAAGGCATAGAGGTTGTCTACACAAAAGAAAAAGAAACTGCAGATGATGTGATAATTCAGTGGATAAGAAAAAGGTCTTCAGGTATGGTTGTCGTCACTTCTGACAGGAAAATCATCGATGAAGCAAAGACATACGGCATTGCTTTTATAACACCGGCAAAGATGGAAGAACTTATAGCGGGATATGAGTTCGAAGATGATGATGATGAGACGATGCGATTCAATAAAAAAGGTAATCCCAAAAAACTGCCTAAAAGATTAAGAAAGGTTACAAGAGTTATATCTAAGATAAAAATATAAAAAAACAAAAACCGGCATATACTGGTTACAAGTTTTAAAATTTTTAAGCAAGCCTTTCTGCAACCCTGTATGCCTCGATAAGCCCTGAAGGATCTGCAAGACCCTTTCCTGCAATATCAAAACCTGTGCCATGTCCTGGAGATGTTCTCACAAAAGGCAATCCCAGTGTAATATTCACAGTCCTTTTAAAGTCTACAGTCTTTACAGGTATTAAACCCTGATCATGATACATGGCAACAAATGCGTCGCAATCCACCTTATAAAACAACGTATCAGCTGAAAACGGACCCTCTGCATTTATACCTTTTTTCTTTGCCTCTTCGATTGCCTTAACTATTTCCTCTTCCTCATCTCCCATTATACCTTGCTCACCGGCATGGGGATTTAGACCGCACACCTTTATCCTGGGATTTTTTATACGAAATCTCTCCTCCAGTGCCTGATGTGTAATTTCTATACAGGAAAATACATTCTGTTTTGTGATAAATGAAGGCACACTTTTTAGCGGGATATGGATGGTCACAAGACTCACCTTCATGCGCCTGTTTGCCATCATCATAACGTATTTTTTTACACCTGAAAAATCTGCCAGTATCTCTGTATGACCTGGAAAATTTATACCGGCCTTTTTTATGGATGCCTTATTTATGGGACATGTAACAATGGCGGATGCATCACCTTTTTTTACAATCTGTAGGGCCTCCATTATGTATTCGTAGGATGCCCTGCCGTAAAGGGCAAGCGATACCCCGTATTTGATATCCTTTATTAGCCCCTTATCTATTAATTCTATATCACCCTTTTTGCCCTCTTTAAAACCCCTGAAGACAACCTTATTTTTTATATTTAATCTCTGTCGAATATCATCTATGACAGAGATATCCCCTATTATAACGGGGATGCTTGCTTTTCCAATAGAACCGATGGACTTACAGATAATCTCCCCACCGATGCCGGCAGGGTCTCCCATTGTAATAACAATCCTTTTCAGATCTTGACCTCGATATAAGACGAACTTCTTAATCTCTGAATATATTCTTTGTATCTCTTTTCCGATTCTGTCTGCACAATCTTTTCGTGAATCTTTGTCTTTACCTGCTCATAAGGAATAACATCACCCTTTTTTTCTTCCACGAGCTTTAAGATGTGGAAACCGTATCCAGTTTTAATAACATGGGTAAACGCCCCGGGTATTATGAGGCTTATGGCCTCCCTTAATTCAGGTAACATGTCTTCCTTTTTTACATAACCCAAATCACCACCCTGAGAAGATGTGGGGTCATCGGAATATTCCCTTGCCAGCTCTTCAAAGGGTTTGCCCTCCTGTAACTGGTTGTATATGTTTAATGCTATTTTGTTCGCGTCTTTTTTTTGATTTGATATAAAGATGTGTTTTAATTTGTATTCCTCTTCTCTAAACTCATCAAGATGGGCATTGTAATAGTTTTTAAGCATATCTTCTGTAACGAGTATTTCCGATGAGACTGCCCTTGAGATGACACGACTTCTTAACTGGTTTAACTTTATCCCGTTGAAAAAGTCTTCATAACTTATGTTTTCCTTTTTAAGCTGTTCTCTAAGCTGGGCATCGGTAATGAGGTGTTGTTTTTTTATGCCCTCTATTATCAATTCCACATCCTTATCTGTTACTTCTATTTTCAATTTTTTTGCCTGTTGCCTGATAAGCATGTCATCTATAAAAAAGTCGAGCCTTTCTTTGAGTCTTAAGTTTTTAAAATATTCATTTATGGATACGTATTTTCCCTCCTTTTCCACCTTAATGAATTTCTCCAGGTCTTTTAATGTTATGATGTCATCATTGACAATTGCCACTATCCTATCCACTATCTCGCAAAACGAGATGGCTGGAGATAGAAAGATACACAGTAAAGCAAGGAATCCAAGAAATCTTTTCATTTTTTTGTTCCGGCCTGTGGTGTATTCTCTTTCTTTTCTACGCCTTCAGTCTTTTCCTGTTTATCTGGCGCCTTCTGGGTCTCATCTTTTAACAGGTCTTCGTTTATCGTAATCTTGGCAGTGCTTTTCAAATTTGTAATATATTTTTCCAGTGCCTGGGTCTGTTTCTCCTGGGCAATCTTCTGCTTTATATAGTCTTTTACCTCCTCGTAGGGCATGTAAGAAGGTGGCCTTATGCCTTCGAGTTTTATTATGTGATAACCAAATTTTGTCTTCACGATATCGCTTATTTGACCCACCTTGTTTAATTTAAATGCAGCTGCTTCGTATTCGGGCAATAGCGTGCCCTTTGGATGAAACCCTATCTCGCCACCGTTTGCCTTTGCACTCGGGTCAATAGAATATTTTTTTGCAAGCTCAGCAAAATCTTCACCCTTTGATATCTTTTCCTTGATCTGCCTTGCCTCGTCTTCTGTATTAACAAGAATATGACGGGTATTTATTTCCCTGTCCCTTTTAAATGCCTCTTTGTTTTTTTCGTAATACTGTTTCAAATCATCTTCTGTAATTTGGGCATCTACATTTATCTTTTTCTTTAAAAGAAATTCTATGACAAGTTGCTCTTTTATATCTTTGAGCCTTTCCTGAAATTCAGGATTTTTTTCTATGTCTTCTTTTTTTGCCTCTCTCAAAAGTAGCTTTTTCATTATAATCTTTTCGAGATAATTTTTCTTACCACTCTGCGTGGCTACCATCATCTTCATATTGATGGGTATCTTATCCAGTTCTTTATTGAATTCGTTAATGGTAATCTTTTCACCATCGATTGTGGCAAGCACCTTGCTGTTGTCTGTTTTTCCACACCCGAATAAAACAAAAGAAATTAGCACAAAAACAACGATATTCTTCATTTCTGCTCCTTATTTTTTTAATTACAAGTTTTATATCATAAGGAAACGACTTCCAGCAATAAATTTCTAATATCTTTAATTATTTCCCTGCCCTTAACGTTAGTTCTTATTATCAATCTGTTATCGGGCATAATTTTTAATAAATCTTTCTTATCCTTTTTGTCTCTAATGAGCTTTAATAACCTTTTATTGTCGATAGGGGTCTTATCGGTGCCATATAGTATAAAAAATCCGTTTGAATGTTCTATCTTTCTTATCTTTAAGCTCGATAGAAACAGTTTAAATCTTATTACCTCAAAGAGGTTTTTGACCGAATCAGGCATCTCTCCATATCTGTCTCTTATTTCATCTAAAATGTCCACAAGCTCTTCTTCTTCTGATACTTTGGATAATCTCTTGTATATAAGCAATTTTTGCGATGGGTCTTCAATATAGTCATTTGGGATATATGCCTCAACGGGAATGTTTATCTGTGTTGAAAATTCTTTTTCTTTTATCTCTGTTTTTCCTTTTAGTTCATTTACTGCCTCTTCAAGCATACGGCAGTAAAGCTCAAACCCTATAAGGTTAATATTGCCCGACTGCTCGTGACCTAAAAGGTTTCCGGCACCCCTTATCTCGAGGTCGTAATTTGCAATCTGAAATCCCGAACCGAGGGCAGTCATCTCCTCCATTATTTTCAATCTCAATTCCGCATCCCGTGTCAATGTGATGTCCTTAGGGACAAGCAAGTAAGCATAGGCCTGCCTTACACCCCTCCCCACCCTACCCCTTAGCTGGTAAAGGTCTGCAAGACCCAGTCTATGGGCATTGTTTATAAAAATCGTGTTTGCATTTGTAATATCAAGGCCTGATTCTATAATGTTCGTAGACAATAGAAGGTCATACTTTTTTTCAATAAAATCGAGCATGATCTTCTCAAGCTGTCTGCCCGGCATCTTTCCGTGGGCCACGGCAATTTTCATGTCTGGAATGAGTTTGTGAAGATAATCATAAACTACGCCGATGTTGTGAATAAAGTTATGCATGAAAAATACCTGCCCTCCCCTTTCAAGTTCGTTCATGATGCCCTTTTTGATGTGTTCTTCCTTAAATCTTACCACATAGGTCTTAATCGCAAGCCTGTCGAGGGGAGGTGTATCTATTATACTTAGGTCTCTCAATCCTGTTGTGGCCATATATAAAGTTCTCGGAATTGGGGTTGCGCTAAGCGTTAATACATCGATATTCTTTTTAAGCATCTTTAATCTTTCTTTGTCCTTCACACCAAATCTGTGCTCTTCGTCTATAATAAGTAGACCTAAATCTTTAAATGCCACATCACTTTGCAAAAGTCTGTGCGTTCCTATAATAATATCTATTTTACCCTTTTTAATGGCGTCAATGATTTCCCTTTGTTGAGAAGTTGTTCTAAATCTGCTCAACATTTCTATGTTTATGGGATAATCCCTGAATCTTTCCGTAAATGTTTTGTGGTGTTGCTGCGCAAGCACAGTGGTGGGAACAAGCACCGCTACCTGTTTATTATCCATAACGACCTTGAAGGAGGCCCTCAATGCCACCTCTGTCTTTCCGAAACCTACATCGCCGCACACAATCCTGTCCATTGGTTTCGAGCTTTTCAAATCTTCCAGCACCTCTTCTATTGCCCTTGCCTGACCCTCTGTCTCCTCATACTCAAATCTTGATTCCATCTCCCTGTATAATTCATCTTCCGGAGGATAAGAATATCCCTCGGCAAGCTCTCTTTGGGCATACACCTCAATTAACTCCTTTGCTATATCCTCTACATGTTTCTTTACCCTTGCCTTTGTGCTTTTCCAGTAATTTGTCCCCAGCTTGTCTATCTTGGGCTTATGCTTCTCTCCCCCTATGTATTTCTGGACAAGATGAAAATTTTCGATGGGGACGTATAACTTATCCCCATCCTGGTATTCTATGAGGAGAAAATCTTTTGTTACGTTATCTATTGTTAATTTTTCTATGCCTTTATATATTCCTATGCCGTGGTCTACATGAACCACCCATTCTCCCACATTTAAGTCCTTAAAAGAATTTAAGAACTCATCGATTGTAACAGATTGTCTTTTAACAACCCTCTTTTTGAACCCCACAATATCTTCTTCTGTGAGGACTACCACATCATCGGTTCTGAATCCCCTTCGAAGCGGGCCTATAACAATGCCCCTTTCCTTTTTTTCTGTTTTGAAAGGTTCTTTGATGATGGGCAGAAAGACTTCATAATGTTCAAAGATTGCCCTTAATCTTTCAGCTTGACCGTAATTATTTGCAAATAGATACACAAATCTATGATGTTGCCAGTCTTTTTTTATCCTTTCAGAGATAATATAAAAAATCTCTGTTTTTCTCGTCTCAAAAAGATGTTTTAAGTCATCGTTTGATTTGGCAGAAATAACAATACCTTCTTCATCACCCTTTATGCCTGAAATATCGATGTTCAGACCTTCTTTTAATATTTCAACGAATCTCCTGACAAACTCCTTTTGCTCTTCCACTTCTTCCACAGGATTAATTCTCTGGGTAATCGAATTTATCCCGTTATGGACAAAAACCATACCTTTTTCTAAATAATCAAGTATTGTGCCCTCTTCGCTACCTACAGTTTTGGCGGTTACTATATCCACCTTTTCTATTTCCTGCTTTGACCTCTGGGTCAAAGGGTCAAAAATTCGGATAGAGTAAATTTCATCACCTAAAAACTCTATCCTTACTGGCGATGATGAAGCTGGAGTAAACACATCAATAATACTACCTCGTTTTGCAAATTCACCTTCCTCTCTCACAAGGGGTACAAGTTCGTAACCATTTTTATCAAGATAGTCTACCAACTCTTCCTGATAGAAGGTATCTCCGAAGGATAAGGTCATTGTGTTTCTTTCTATAACAGATTTATCTGTAAGCTTATGGGTTATGCCATTATAGGGAAAAAGCCCGATAAAAGAATTATCATCAATAAGGTGTGTCAAAAACCCCGTTCTTTTTATCCTGTCATCTTTTTCAAACAACCTGTCTGAAAAAAGAGGAAATACATGACATTCTTTTTTTGAAAAAAATTCTATCTCTTCCTTTAAAAGTAAAGCCTCATCTTCATGATCGTAGAAAATTATGGTCTTTCTATTAATCCTTGAAATAAAAAAGGAGATAAAGGAATTAATCTTACCTGTTAGGTAAATAAATCCTTTTTGAGGAAAAAGGGCAGTATTTTCCATGTATTCGAGCTAATCAAGGTGGCGGGAGCATGGTAGAAATATTTTTGTATTCCTTTATAACCTGCCTGGAAAAGCTTCCATTATATTTATTTTTCTCGTTGAGGATGCTCTTTAATCTCGTAGGACCCATATTATAGGCATTTAAGGCCAGATGCACATTATCAAAGTCCTCTAAAAGCTTGGAGAAGAAAAAAGTCCCTATCCTTATATTCTTTTCTGGTTCATCTAATGTGCCCTTACCATTCCAGTGAACCCCTGCCTGCCTTGCAATGAACTTGGCAAGGGAAGGCTTTATCTGTAAAAGCCCTCTTGCGCCCTTTGGTGACACCACATCGTGCTTGAAGCTGCTCTCCACCTTTATAATGGCAAGTATCAGCCGATAATCGATTTTGTATTCTTTAGATACCTTGTAAATAGACCTTGCCGTGTCTAAGAGTTTTTCTCTGCCCAATGTTAGACCCTCGTTTTCCATATAAGAGGCAATCTTTTCAACAACCCTTTCATCTTTTTTAAAATTTTTTACAAAGATAGGATCACTTGATGTAAAATCACGGTATGAAAACACACACACCATCAAACCGACACACATAGATGCAAATATCAATTTCTGTTTATTCGTCATAGGGGATTACTTTATAACAAAATCGTTGAAAATGTCAAATTTGACTAATTGATTTTTCTTGCCAGTAGGTTTTTATGCTATGGAAAGCATTTAAAAAACACAAGAAAATAACCCAATGGATGGTCAATAAAGGTCAGTAACGTTAGAATATCTCCTCTTCTGTCACAATCTCCTTTTTTATCTTTGTTAATACCTCCTGCAAAATAGGCAGGACATCTGTTCTGAACCTGCCAGCCACAAGCAAAACCATGATATCGTCACCGATTTTTAATTCACCTTCGTTTATCCATACCTTTATATCTGAAATACCTTCCCTTTCTTTTACTGAATCGATATATTGGGAAAGCTTCTTTTTATCATATGATAACCTCATCGATTTTATAATCCTTCCATCTTTTGATGTCCCCCTCACTATTCCGTTGTGAACAAGGATCATGCCCAGCTCTTCTGGTTTTGTCTTCTCTTTGATTTCTTTTATCCATTCAGCAATCATTTAAACACCTGCCTTTTTTAATTTCACTGTTTCTTTTTATATAAAGGTGAGATATTTCTTAAAAATCTTATGGTCTCTTCCAAAACAACAAA
>CAZJOP010000054.1:0-11882 GCA_964547695.1 uncultured Syntrophorhabdaceae bacterium | reverse complement strand
CAGTGCCCACATTAAATACCTCTCCGTAAGCCTCATCAGTAGCAGCCACGATGAGCAAGCATTCCACAAGGTCATCGACATATAAAAAGTCCCTTAATATCCTTCCGTCACCGAAGACAGGTATGTCTTCGTCGTCAATGGCCTTTCTTATAAACCAGTTAAAAACACCGTATTCATCGTGGGCCATCTGGTGTCTTGGACCGTATGTGTTTGTTATCCTTAAACATACCCCTTTAATGCCAAATATGTCGTGGTAAACGAGCACCATCTTTTCCGCTGTCAGGTTTGTAACAGCGTAGATGCCCTTTGGGTTTGTAGGATGGTCTTCATCAACGGGCAGCTTTACACTTGAGCCATATTCACCCCTTGTGCCGGCAAAGATTACCTTTGCAGATCTATTGTGGTGCCTTAATGCCTCAAGAAGCACTAAAGTGCCCCTGCAATTTATCTCTAAGTCCTGTATGGGGTTTCTCATGCTGTCCACATGGTTAACCTGACCGGCAAGGTGAAATATAAAATCCTTACCTTTTACAAGGTGGTTCATGGAAAGGCTATTTCTCACATCGGAAAAATTTACCTTCACCTTGTCTTCTATGTCTTTAATGTTAAAGAGATTTCCTCCCTGACGGGGTAGCATATTGTCCACAATTGTGACGTGCGCCCCACATTTTACAAGCTCAATGGAGAGGTTGCTTCCAATAAAACCAAGTCCCCCTGTTACAAGCACTTCTTTTCCTTTAAATATCTCTTTTTTTTCCATGTGTTTTCTCCAGTTCCCATAGTTTTGCATGTTTCATAAATACGTAATACATGGTAGATGCTACTATGATTAAGCCGGGTATGCCGTCTAAAAATCCAAGCTTAAATATATAGTCCCTGAAAAATCTGTAAACCGGTCTTAAAATCATGTTGAATAGATGAAATCTATGCTGTGATGCAAAAAGGTCTTCTGCATATGCCTGGGAATACCTATCGATGGTTCTTATCTGATGAGATGTATCAATGTAAGGGGTATGTAAATAGTAGTGTTTTAATCTTCCTATCTTTCCATCCACATACACCTTTGCATGGATACCGCCTCTCCATCCACCCTTATCTTTTCTGTATAGCCTTATCTCGTGGTCAGGATACCAGCCCCCGTATTTTATAACCCTGCCGAGATAGATGTTTTTTCTATTTACCATAAAACCTGCGTAATCCGTTTTAGATGAGACGATGCGGGCTATCTCGTTTTTTATCTCATCCGTTAACCATTCGTCGGCATCAATAAATATCACCCAGTTGTTTTTACACAGATTCTGGGCATACTGATACTTTTCCCTTAAATTTGTGGTGTCCAATTGATAGAGACAATCTGTGTATTTCTTTACTATCTCCTGTGTGCCGTCTGTGCTGTTAGAATCAACCACAACGATTTCATCTGCCCATTCTTTTATGCTTTTTAGAGCCCTTTCTACGGTGGCTGCGTTATTGAAGGTAATCATATAAACTGAAATCGGTATCTTCATAGATTGGTTAAATTTTTAAAATTTTTAAAGCGTATATATTAAGCAATATATCTCAATATTTTTCAACTAACTTTTGGTCATAACAAAAAATGGTGCGTGACTTGATGTAAAGAACCGGGGCTGTCTATCTATTATGCTTCTTATGTCCCTGTGTTTTTTAAACGTCTTTTCCAAAAACCTTCTTATGTATCCCCTGCTTAAACCTCTGGGATGGATAAAGTCCGTATATAGACAGAGGTCTCCATCGTAGAAGTCTTTTAAGGTGATATCTTTTTCATCGTGGCTATTTACAGGCATGTTGAATATGGCGATGTTCATAAAGTCTATGAGGTCTTTATGTGTTATAACAAATTCCATAGTCTTTTTAAGGGATTCTTCTGTTTCATAGGGTGTCCCGAACAGTAGATAAATATATGTGCCAATGCCTGCAGCCTTTAAGTTTTTTAACACCCTTTTTGCCATCTCAATATTTAACCCCTTTTTCATTTTATCAAGCACCTCTTGATGGGCTGATTCAATGCCTATTTTTAGTAGCACACAACCCGATTCCTTTAATGCCTTTATGTAATTTAAATCTTCCATGCGGGGATGCACCCTAACAAAACCATACCAGGGCACAGAAAGGGGATGCCCTATAATCTCATTTAGCATACCGGGGTGTATGGCATTATCTGTTAGATGGATAAGGGCGGGGTTATACGTGTCTATGATTTCTTTTAACTCTTTTACGGCAATTTCAGGCGGGATCTGTAGATACTCGTTTCTTTCTGCCCTCTCGGGACAGAATGTGCATCTATTCCAGTAACAACCAGTAGAGGTATTATAGGGAAGGACAATACCAGAAGAAAGGTATAACTCTTTTTTAAATTTTTCAAAAACCGGCTTATATTGTCTTTTTTGGCAAGCCTTTATACCCAGCATTGAAAGAAGCGGTGTTTCCCCTGGGCCTCCAATCATTTCGTCCACAAGTCCGTTAAATACATGTTTTTTTAAACCTCTTTTTACCCACGAATTTATAAGCCCACCCCCTATTATGACCTTTATTCGGGGAAAGGTGTCTTTTAAATATCCGATCATGGAAAAGGCGCACAATGCCTGACCCAGATAGTTTATAGAAAAGCCTGCTATATCTATGTTTTCTTTTTTTAGGACAGCCTCAAGGCGATTCGAAAAGTATTCAAAAAAAGGATTTTTATTAAAATTTTTTGCAGATGCAATTAAATGAGCACTTTTAACAGGTAAAAGCCGCTTATCTACATAATCGGTGAGTGTAATCTTAACCTCTTTTTTTAGGCCTGCCATCTCTAACAGACGATTAATTTCAAGGACTGTTTTTTTATATCTGGATATATTTTTAAATGCAGAGCCGTCTTTTATGGCACATATATTTGCCTCAAGGTTTTTTCTTGCCCTTTTTGACCATGTATCATCTGACAATGCTGTATTTTTAAAAAGCCAGTGGATGCCCTCTATGTTTGCATCTATGACTTCGTGGGGTATGTTGTGTGCTTTTAATGCACCTGATAGCCTTGCTATGCCGATAGGTGGCTCACTGGGTATGGAAATGGGTGGATAGACAAGAAGTAGCACAATTTTAAAGGGAAAATCAGCCTTCTTCGGTGATAATCTTTAGCCTCATATTCGGGTAAAGTTTGCCTGTCTTTAATTTATTTGCCGATTTTATCTTATCTATGTTTATACCGTATTTGTTTGATATGGATACAAGGGTCTCACCTTTCTTTACTATGTGGATTTTATAGCTATTCTGTTTTTTTATCTTTTTCGTCTCGCCATGCTTTACGAGTTTAAGCCTCATATCCACAAAGATCTTCTCGCTTTTTAGATTGTTGGCCTCCATGATCGTTTTTTTATCTATACCATATTTACTGGAGATGAGACTTAAGGTTTCGCCGTGCTTTACAATATGCACAGCAGGGATATTGGCCTTCTGTTTTTTAGCCACCTTTTCCTTGGAACCATTTAGAGCCCTCTCTTGTGATCTGGCAACCATTGTTTTTGGGGTATAGGTGTCTTTATAGCGGGGGATGTATAAGACCATACCTCTTTTTATCTTCAGATTTCCATCTATGCCGTTAACAAGGACTAAATCCTCGTAGCTTATGCCGTATCTCTTTATAATATTAGCTATCGTATCTTTCTTTCTTATTGTGTGCTTGGCCACACTTTTTATAGTCCTTTTTTCTTTTAATGTTAGTTCAAGTTCTTCTTTGAAAGCATGGATGTTTATGTCCTCTGGAAGTTTAATCCTGTAATTGTGCTCATCGGGAGGGGTTATGCCCCTTAATATTTCAGGGTTATAGGATCTCAATGTGGAAATATCCATAGAGGCTGCCCGGGCAATATGTTTAAGAGGTGTGGCAGGGGGGACCCTTACCTCTTTAAACCTTATGGGCTCTTCGTATGCGATGTTGCCGAAGCCGTATTTTTCAGGATACTTTGCAATAATGGCAGCGGCAATCAATTTAGGGATATATTCCCTTGTCTCCTTTGGAAGTGTATTGTATTTAATGAGCTCCCAGAAGTCATTTGTATTGTGTTTGTTTATGGCCTTTTCTATTCTGCCTTCCCCTGCATTGTAGCCTGCTGCAGCAAGATACCAGCAACCGAATTGATTGAAAAGGTCTTTTAAATATTTGGCTGCTGCTAAAGTTGATTTTTCAGGGTCACGTCTCTCGTCAATCCAGAAGTTTACCTTTAAGCCGTATCTTTCACCGGTGGCATTGATAAACTGCCAGGGGCCGCATGCCTTTTTCGGAGAATATGCCTTTGTATTGAAACCGCTTTCTATCATGGCAAGATACACCATGTCTTCAGGCAGATCATTTTCCTTGAGGATTTCTTTCATTATGGGCACATAGTGCCGGGCACGCTTAAGCCAGTTAGTAAATACCTTTCTCTTCTCTGTGGTGAAATACTGTATGTAGTATTCCACGGCATCGTTGAATACTATGGGAATGTCAAAGTCTTTATAAATATCAGGGGATAAAAGCGTGGAAACATCGTCTTCTTCATCTGAACCTATGTCAATATTTTTTATTGAATTTATCCCTGATTCCTTTTTCAATGCATTTAAATCCCTGTTAATAGCAGGGTTTTGGGTCTCTTTGGGACTTGAGGTATTTTCTTTATTAACTATGACGATGTCTTCTTGGGCCCTATCTCTGAGGGTAACGGCATTTGCAGTGCAGCCGATTGTAAGGCCGATTAAACAACAGATTATATAAAACCTTTTAATAATTCTAAACATATTAGAGATAATAGAAATTAAAGGGCATAAATGTCAATAAAAATCGCACCTTTTTCCTATAAGACCCCTGAAACCTATGGCAAAACTATAGGCATCCATCCTTTTTTTTCCTTCAAGCTGAAGCTCTTTTATGACAAGCATACCATCTCCTGTGGCAACGAGAATGCCCTTTTTATTTGCATCTATTATTGTCCCCGGTGGTTTGTCCGAGCTTATGTCCTCCATTTCACATCTAAAAATTTTTAGCATCTTTCCATCTATAAATGTGTATGCCACAGGCCACTGTATAAAGGCCCTTACCATGTTTTTTATTTCCCTTGCAGGTGCATGCCAGTTAATGTGCCCCATTTCTTTTGTAATTAAAGGTGTATATGTGGCAAGGCTATGGTCTTGCTCTTTCGCCTCTATCCTTCCCTGTGTCTCAATGCGTTTTATGATTTTGGGAAGTACTTCTCCGGATCTTGTGGCCAGTTTTTCTGACAGGGTTATGGCATCGTCTTTTTCATCTATATCCATGGTCTCTTGGTATACAATATCCCCTGCATCCATTAACTCGTTCATCTTAATGATTGTAATACCTGTTTTGCTTTCCCCTTTTAAAATTGCCCACTGGATGGGAGACGGGCCTCTATAGGCAGGAAGAAGGGAGGGATGGACATTTATGGCGCCTACTGAAGGTATATCAAGAAACTTTTTAGGAATTATAAGCCCGAATGAGACAACAACAAATAGATGGGGATTAAATTCTAAGATGGAAAACACAGAGGGGTCTTTAAAGGAATCGATTTCTATAATGGGTATGCCATGTCTTTCTGCTTGTTTTTTTATTTCACTGTCTTCCAGCATATAACCCCTGCCCTTTGGCTTAGGTGTTTTTGTGACCACACACTTTATGGAGTCCATAATGGCATTAAACGATGGTATGGAAAAGGCAGATGTGCTGAAAAAGACAATGTTCATCTGTTTTTTTGTTTTAGGTATCTCTTTTTAAACAGATTTCTTTTAACAGGGCTTAGATAATCGATAAAGAGTTTCCCGTTTAAATGGTCTATTTCGTGCTGTAGCGCCCTTGCCGGATAGCCTGTGCATTCTATTTCAAATAAATCGCCTTCCATGTTAATTCCTTTAACACACACCTTTTTTGCCCTCTTTATATATTCATAAAATCCGGGCACACTTAAACAACCTTCTTCTGCTACCTCTTCTGATTCTGTGCTCACGATCTCGGGATTTATTATTGCTACTGCCCTATCGCCCCTTTTTTCTGTTGATTCTATGACAATGAGCCTTATGGGAATCCCCACCTGGTTTGCCGCAAGGCCTGCCCCTCTTGCAGCCCTCATGGTGTCTATCATATCTGTTACAAGCATTTTTATTTCATCTGTGATGTGTTCTATGGGTTTTGCCGTCTCCCTTAAGACAGGGTCAGGAAAGGTTTTGATCTCCAGTATTGCCATGTCTTTTTTTATAATAAAAACGATATTTTTTCAACCTGTAAAATGCTTTTTTGTGCCGCACAGGTTACATCCCAGGCACACACTTTTTTCACCATCATCTGTATAATGGCCTATATTACCGTATAGATCTTCTATGGATAGCCTCTTATTTGCCCTTTTTTTAATGTATGTGTAATCAACGGGAATCTTTCCTGCACTGCCTGTGATATCTATGGCATAGGTGGGTAATGCAATGCCTGATATTTCCCTTCTCAAAAATCTCATAATTTCAATGCCTCTTTTTATACTGACCTTGAAGTGTGCCACACCTTTTACCTCATCAAGCTGAAAAAGATAATAAGGCTTTATTCCAAGCATAACAAGCCCTTCAAAGAGTGTTTTTAATATATGGGGACAGTCGTTTACGCCCCTTAATAATACCGTGTGGCTGAGTAAGATTGCGCCTATGCCTCTCAATCTTTTTACCGTTTCAGAAAACCCTTCTGTAATCTCTTTTGGATGATTTATGTGTATTATAAAAAATACAGGTGATAAGCCTTTTATGGAGTTTAAGTGTTTGTTTTTTATGCCATCTGGATAGACAACGGGCATGCGAGAGCTGATCCTCACAATCTTTATATGGTCAATGCGGGCTATACGCATTAATATATAGTGAAATTCTTCAGGATTTAGCATAAGGGGATCTCCACCAGAGATGATTATCTCTTTAATGGTTTTATCCTTTTCTAAGTAATCAAAGGTGTCTTTATGGGATGCCTTTATATCATATTCTTTTCCAGTCAGCCTTTTTCTATTACAGAACCTGCAATACATGGCACACTGTGTCCCTGACAGAAATACACCCCTTCCAGGATACTTTTTTATAAAAGACGGCGTGATCGAATATTTCTCTTCAACGAGCGGGTCTATTTCTCCCTCAGAGGTAAGCTCTTTAATATCAGGGATGCACTGTTTTTTAATAGGACAGGCAGGATTTCCCTTTTCGATAAGAGTCAGATAATACACAGGTATTCTAAAAGGATATACCTTTATAGTCTCTTTAATTTCTTCAAGTGTTTTTTTGTTTAATCCAAGCCTTTTTTTTAAATCTTCAATCTCGGTAATGAAAGGGAGGGCATGTTTTCTACCCTCCTTGTCTTCCATTGCCTATTTTAAAATAAGAAAGTGTGCCCTTCTGTTCTTCGCCCATGCCTCTTCGTTGTGACCGGGGTCGAAGGGTCTTTCTTTTCCATAGCTTACGGTCTCCAAGAGTTTTCCATCAACGCCGAGATTTATAAGATAATTTTTTGTTGCATCTGCCCTCTTCTGACCCAGCACGAGGTTATACTCCACGGTGCCCCTTTCGTCGCAGTGACCTTCAATCCTTACCTTCTTTCCAGGGTTTGCCTTGAACCAATCAAGGTTCTGTTTTAATGTTTCTGCATCACCGGGTCTTATGTTGTATTTATCGAAATCAAAAAAGATGTCCTTTAGTTCTGGTGCTTTAACAACCGCTGCCTTGGGGACCTCTTTTTCAACAACAGGTTCTGGTTTTTTGGCCTCCTCTGCCTTTGGCACAACAACCTGGACCTCAGGCGCTTTAGGCTTTTCCGCTTCAGTCTTAACAACCTGCTGGGAACAGCCAAACCCTAAAAACACACCCACAAATAATGCGATTAATATTAATCCAAAAAATTTTGTTTTCATATTCCACCCCTTCTTTTGATTTTAGGACATGCCCTTTTGTAGGACATGTCCTTTTTTATTACTTTTTCTCAGGAGCTGGAGCTGCCTTCTCAGGAGCTGGAGCTGCCTTCTCAGGAGCTGGAGCTGCTGGTTTTGCCTCTTCAGCCGGTTTTGGGGCCTCTGTCTTTGGCGGCTCTGTCTTTGGCGGCTCAGACTTTGGTCCACAGCCAATTAATATAAAACTTGAGAAGAAAGTAATTGCAATGGCATATACCAAAAGCTTCTTCATCTTTTTTCACCTCCTTTCATGTTTTTTAAACTTAATTGATATATAATACAATAAAATCCATATGTAAATTAAAATTTTTTAAAAATTACAACTTTTTTTATCTCATCCACATCCTCCTTTTTACATGCACCTGATGATTCGTTCAGTGTGGATGCAGTGCCGCATGCAACACCATAGACAAGTGCCTCTTCTATGTCACCACCTTTATGGAGATTATGTACCATACCTGCTAAAAACGCATCACCGGCACCTATGGAATTTTTTACCTTTACCTTTGGTGGCATTGCCAAAAACGAAGACCTGTCTTGAATCACAATAGCACCTTTAGCACCCATAGAGACAACTATTATGTTTACCATATTCAGTAAGGTTTTTGCATGCTCCACAATCTCTTCTTCTCTGATTATCTTCTTGCCCATCAATCTACTGAATTCGTATATATTTGGCTTTATCATAAAAGGCCTTGCGTTTATACAATGTTTTAAGATATCCCCATCTCCATCTAATATGGTCTTTACACCCCTTTCGTTCAGGGTGGATATGATTTGATGATAAACAAACCTATCGATAGTTTCTGAGTAAGCACTGCTTATTATCACATAGCTTCCCTCAGGTATGTCTCTTATTTTCTTTAAAAAAAGCGAGAGGTCTAAAGAAGAAACCACAGGGTCAGGGGTTGTTAAAAAGGTCTTTATCCTCTTTTTTTTCTGTTGGAGTATTATGTTGGATTTTGTTTCAGAGGATATCCTTGTAAAATCGCAGACTATGCCTTCGTTCAAAAGCATACTTTCAAGTTCTAATCCCCTAAAGCCGCCAATTAGACCAAGGGCAATACTTTCGCCGCCCAAGGCCTTTATATTTCTTGAGATATCTATGCCCTTTCCAGAGGCCCTTTTTTTTTCAGCCACCACTTTGTTTATATCATCGTATACAAGCTCTTCTACTTCAAGGATTATATCCAGCGATGGGTTTATGGTTATTGTATAGATCATCTAAAAATTGCTTTTTTTTATTATAAAATGTTATTAAGTTAAATCAAAGACAATTATATAAAAAATTTAAAAAAATGAAAATAGCCTTAACAACAATATTGGTTGTTATACTGACATTTTTTTCTCCCTATCAATCTTTAGGTGCTGCATTTCTTATCTACAATCAGGATGCAAAGGCAAATAGTATGGGTATGGCAGTTTCTGCCTCCATTGATAACCCTTCTTCTGTATTTTATAACCCTGCATTGATGACAGAAACAGATGGTTATGGATTTTTGACAGGCGATGTTATTATCTATCCTAAAATGACATACAAAGACCCTGATACAGGTAGTAGATACGATACAAAGACAGGTGCCCATCACGTACCCCACTTATATGGAAAATATTCAAAAGGAAATATTGCCTTTGGGATAGGCATATTTTCGCCCTTTGGTCTGTCAACAGAATGGTCATCCCATTGGCCGGGTAGATACAATATAATTTTTGCCGAAATAAAAACTACCTTTATAAATCCTGTTTTTGCCTATCGTCTAAACGATCGTATCTCCTTTGGTCTTGGTATGTCTTATGTGAGGAGCTCTGTTTCATTTAAAAGTGCATTAAATCTTTTTCCCTTAAGCGATGGCATTTCAAGACTTACAGGTGATGGAGAGGGTATAGGCTTTAACGGCTCTTTGTTGATAAAGCTTCCGGAAGGCTATTTTTTATCCTTAACCTACAGGAGCCCTGTGAACATAAAATATAACGGCAAGGCAAAATTTTATCTCCCACCGCCTTTTATTTCTAACCAGACAAATGCATCTACAAGGCTTACACTACCTTTTTTGGGTGTAGCAGGTATAGCCAAAAAGATAAACAGATTTACCATCGAGGCAGACCTTTTGTTTACCGGATGGTCTTCAATGAATAGCTACAGGATAAGATCAGACAATGGCATGGCAGACGGCTTTTTCTATAAAGACTGGCACAATACATTTACTTTGGCGTTAGGGGCAAGCTATAAGGCAAATAAAAAGATGGAGATAACTACAGGCTACATGCTGGATAAAACTCCCATCCCAAAAAAGACTTTAGGCCCTGAACTCCCTGACAGCACCCGACACATATTAACAGGGGGTTATTCTTATACTTTTTTTGATAATTGGAGGTTCAATTTGGGCTATCAGGCCACCTTTTTTGAAAATACGAGGTCTAATCTAAAAGGGTTTTTAGGAAGATATAAAGGGTTTGCCCAACTTTTCATGGTGGGATTTGAATATAACATTTAATGTTACATCGGATAATGGTTGAAAAAGAGGATACCTCAGTTTTAGTAACTTTTAAAAAGGGCCTTACCAATGGTCTTTTTGTGACCTTACTCATGGTAAAAGTCATTGTACCCTGCTATCTGGCCATTGAGATTATAAAACATTTGGGAATAATAAGGATAGTAGGTGATGTTTTCAAACCTTTTATGAAATTTTTTGGTCTACCCGGTGAGGCAGCAATCGGTATCATCGCAGGATATACGATAAACCTGTATGCGGCAATAGCAGTATTGACACCCCTTCATCTTTCCACAAAAGAGATTACGATTGTGGCGTTGATTTTAGGTATCTCCCACAGTCTTTCTGTTGAAACCCCTGTTACGGAAAAAACAGGGGTAAACAGCTGGATGCTTTCTGGTATAAGGATTTTGGTGAGCCTACTTGCAGGAGCAGGGTTGAATCTAATATGGAGATAATTTTAACGGCACTAAAAAATTCAGCAGTCCTTACAGGACAGCTTTTATTAATTATCCTGCCTCTCACCATCTCTTATGAATTTTTAAAGCACAGAGGCCGGGGATTAGAAGGTAAAAAATGGAAAATCCTGGGTATCTCTTCAGGCGGCCTTGTTCCCCTTATTACAGGGGTGATAATAGGCCTAACCTATGGTGCCGGGGTTATAATACACTCCATCAGGTCTTCAAACATGGATAAGAAAGAGGCGTTCTTGATTATGCTTTTTCTTTCCATCTGCCATGCCATAGTAGAAGATACACTCATCTTCGTCGTCATTGGTGCAAACGGTATAATACTTGTAGTTGTAAGGTTCTTTCTTGCCTTTATTTTTACCTACTTTGCCTACAGGTGGTTATTTTTTAAAAAATCCCGTAGATTTTGAACAAGCGTTGGAATATCAAGGGGGATAGTAAACTGTTTACCCTCTGCCATGTCTCTTACTATTACCATTCCTTTTTCTATTTCATCATCCCCTACGATCAGGACATAATCTGCCTTTAATGCATCGGCATACCTCATCTGGGATTTAAGGGATTTTGCCTGAGGGAGATAGGATAATTTAAGGCCTTTCTCGATAAACTGTTCCATAAAGGGCATAATTAGCACGCCTGCCCTGTCTCCTACGTAGGCAAAAAAGAATTGAGGGGTTTTTTCACAGGCAGGTTCACCAATAAGCATGGCAAGCCTGTCCATGCCTATGGCAAACCCTATTCCAGGCACACTGGGTCCACCTATGGCCTCAACAAGATTATTGTATCTGCCTCCAGCAAGAAAGGCATTCTGCGCCCCCAATTCATTAGAAATGAATTCAAAAACAGTCCTTGTGTAATAATCAAGGCCCCTTACAAGCCTTTTTTCTATATTTACCTGTAGTTTTAATGTATTGAGATGCTCCAAAAACCCATTAAAGTGTGCCCTGCATGGATCGCAGAGATAA
>CAZJOP010000053.1:0-12006 GCA_964547695.1 uncultured Syntrophorhabdaceae bacterium | reverse complement strand
TGCCCCTGCTTCTCATCTTGTTCCATATAACAAAAAATGGGATCTCCGTTATAAACTGGGGTTTTTTAACCGATGTGCCGCGACCAATAGGTGAGGCAGGGGGAGGGATCTATAACTCAATTATAGGTTCCCTTATACTTATCGTATTATCCAGCATCATCTCCATTCCTCTTGGAATCTCTGCAGGTATTTATCTTGCAGAGAAGAATAAGGGCAGGATTGCAAATGTTATAAACCTCTGTATAGTAGTGCTTCAGGGCACACCTTCAATTGTCATAGGCATCATTGTATACCTATGGGTGGTTGCGCCTCTTGGAGGATTTTCTGCTCTATCAGGTGGTATTGCCTTAAGCATCATGATGCTACCTGTTGTTATCAAATCCACAGAGGAGACACTGAAGCTTATCCCATATCACTTAAAAGAGGCATCCCTTGCCCTTGGAGTGCCCTATTATAAAACCATATTAAAGGTTATTTTACCTACAGGATTAAGCGGTATCCTTACAGGCATTCTTTTAAGCATTGCGAGGATAACAGGTGAGACAGCACCCCTTTTATTTACTGCCTTTGGCAATCAATTTTTAAATTATAATATCCTAAAACCAATAGACTCGCTCCCTTATCGCATATTTTACTATGCCATGAGCCCCTATCCTGAATGGCACAGTTTTGCCTGGGGCGCATCGTTTATACTGGTTGGGATAGTGCTTACCTTTAATTTCATAGCAAGAGGAGTTACGGCTAAATGGAAAGTTCAATTCTAAGGATTGAAAATTTTTCTGCCTTTTTTGGGGAAAATCAGGTGTTGAAAAACATAAACATCAGGATTTCATCCAGTAAGATTACTGCCCTCATGGGTCCATCTGGGTGCGGAAAAACAACGCTTATAAGATGTATAAACAGAATGCATGAACTGATTCCTGATGCCAGGGTTTCAGGCAATATCTATTTAAAACACGAAAATATCTATAACATGGAGCCCATTGCATTAAGAAGAAAGATAGGTATGGTCTTTCAAAAACCAAACCCTTTTCCCATGATGAGTATATACGACAACGTAATAGCAGGATATAAATTAAACGGGATAAAACTAAAAAAGGAAGAGGCGGACTACATAGTAGAGCGTTCGTTAAGGGCTGCTGCATTATGGAACGAGGTAAAAGACAGTCTCCACAGAAAAGGCACATTCTTATCAGGTGGCCAGCAGCAAAGGTTGTGCATTGCCCGTGCCCTTGCCATGAACCCTGAGATTCTGCTTCTTGATGAGCCAACAAGTGCCCTTGATCCAAAGTCAACGGCACATATAGAAGAACTTGTGGTTGAATTAAAACAGAATGTCACCATGTTACTTGTAACCCACAATATTGCCCAGGCAGCCAGGGTATCTGATTTTACGGCATTTATTTATCTCGGTGAACTTATAGAGTTCGGGCCCACTGAAAAGATGTTTACTGTCCCAAAAGACAAAAGAACAGAGGAATATCTCACAGGAAAATTTGGTTAAAATAAAAATTGCGATTTAAGGTCTTCTTCTAAAAGTCTTTATATTTTGAAGTTTTTTGTAAGGGTCATAATTTTATTTGACAACGCAAAGATAGGTATATACAATTGATATACCTTCATGACCAGAAAAAAAACCCGTAAAATACATATAGGCAAAGTTCCTATCGGTGGGGATAGCCCTGTGGTGGTTCAGTCCATGCTAAAGACAAACCCTGAAAATCTCCAAGAAACACTAAATCAGGCGCTTGAACTTAAAAAAGCTGGTTGCGAACTCATAAGGATTGCCCTGCCTTTTGAAGACACATGCAAAATTATCCCATTCTTTAAAAAAGAGATAGATGTTCCTCTAATAGGGGACATTCACTTTAATTATAAAATCGCCATAAAGGCAATGGAATCAGGGATCGATGCCATTAGGATAAATCCCGGAACAATAAACAATGTCCGTAAGGTAAAAGAGATTGTAAACGTGGCGATACAGACAAACACACCTATAAGGGTGGGGATAAATGTGGGCTCCCTTGAAAAGAGGATCCTTAAAAAATATACCCATCCCAATGCAGATGCCATGGTAGAAAGTGCCCTATACTACATCAAGATGATTGAAGATATGGGCTGGCAGCAATTAAAGGTCTCCCTGAAGGCATCAGATATATTTCAAACCATATCTGCTTACGAAAAATTTGCAAAAAAATCAGATTATCCCTTACATATAGGCATTACAGAAGCAGGGCCCATATTTTCCGGGGCCATTAAGTCTTCAATAGGGGTAGGGATTTTATTGTATAAAGGCATCGGTGATACAATAAGGATATCTCTCACGGGAAATCCTGTTTATGAGGTGATTGCTGCCTATCACATATTGAGAAATCTCGGGATTAGAAAAAGGGGTATAAATATAATTTCGTGCCCCACATGTGGTAGATGCAGGACAAAAATCATGGATATCGTGGAGGGATTTGAAAAAGAGGTTGCCTATTTTGACGCAAATCTCAATGTGGCCATAATGGGTTGTGAGGTAAATGGCCCAGGTGAGGCAAAAGAGGCAGACATCGGCATTGCCTTCGGTAATGAAAAGGCAACACTTTTTGCAAAGGGCAAGGTCATAAAGACGGGCATACCTAAAGAGATGGCGCTTAATATTCTTAAAGAGGAAATGTATAATTTAATCTCCAACAATCACTCCAATAATAGACATTGACATTGGTTCATCTTTTTTTTCTAAAGATAAACCTGATGGGAGCCCCTGAAAAACCAAATTCTCTCCTCAGTGCATTTTCCAAGTATCTTTTGTAGTTTTCAGGGATGAGTTCAGGATGATTTGAAAAAAGGACAAAGGTAGGTGGCATAACCTTCTGTTGATGGATATATAAGATCTTAACAGGTTTTCCCTTAACATACGTAAGATTAACCTGATTTGTTATTTCGTTAAAACACCTGTTCAATTCAGATGTGGGTATCCTCTTTTTCAGCTCCCCATAAACCTCCATATCCGTCTCTATTATACCCTCTATATTTAATCCTGTCTTTGCCGAGACTACAATTATGGGACAATAAGAAACATGGGGTATCCTTTCTCTCACCATTTCTTTGTATCTTTCCTCTGAAATGTCTTTCTCTACGAGGTCCCATTTGTTTAAAACAATGCAGAGACCCTTACCCCTTGAAGCAATGGTATGGGCAATGCTGCCGTCTTGATGACCTATGCCCTCTTTTGCATCTATCACAAGATTTACAATGTCGGCCCTCTCAATGCTTTTTATAGCCCTTGCTACTGAATATGCCTCTGTTTTTTCTATGATTTTGCTTTTTTTCCTCAACCCTGCCGTATCTATAAGAACGATCTTTCTGTCCATAAATGCAATCTCTGTATCTATGGCGTCCCTTGTTGTGCCAGGAATCTCACTGACTATCATCCTTTCTGAACCGAATATTTTATTCACTATAGAAGACTTACCCGTATTGGGTCTGCCTATAAACGCAATTTTAATACTGTCCTTTTCATGATCTTCATGCTTTTCATTTTTGTCCAAGGCTACATACTGTTTTATCTCCCTTACAATATCCTCGAGAAGTTCATCTACCCCTGTACCGTGCATGGCACTTATGGGATAGAGCTTTTCTACACCTAATTCGTAAAATTCACCTAATGAAAGCTCCCTTTTACCTGAATCTACCTTGTTTACAGCACAAAATACAGGCTTATGCAGCCTTCTTAAATCTTCGTAAATGGTTACGTCTTCAGGAATAAGCCCGTCTTTTACATCGAGCAAAAAGATGATGGCATCCGATTCTTTTAAAGACGCCTCAATCTGTTCTCTTACCTTAACTGTAATAACCCCATCGGTTTTTGACTCAAAGCCACCGGTATCAATAAGCACATATTCGTTGCCAAGATATTCAAACTCTCCGTAATTTCTATCCCTTGTCACGCCCGGGGTATCTTCTGTGATGGCCTTTCTGTAACCAAGTATGCGGTTAAAAAGTGTTGATTTCCCTACGTTTGGTCTACCTATAATACTGATTATCTGTTTCATCTTTCTCACGCTTTGACGTCTACTTATCTGTCTTTATATTTGACGATTAAACTTAAAATAAAACCTGTTAAAGGAAGAATGCAAATACTTTTAAGTGCAGCGGGAACGCCATAGTTATCTGCAATGAGTCCAAGGAGCGTCACACCAATACCGCCTGTTCCTATAGCAAAGCCTACCATGAGCCCTGATGCCACACCGAGCTTATCTGGCAATAACCTCTGGGCCATTACCACCGTTACTGAAAACGTGGAAATCATGAGCATACCCTGGAGACCAAGGACGACATATAATAAAACACTATTCTGGATAAAGGGCACAAATATTAAAGGCAAGGTAACGGTGGCTAAAAACATGGTGAGCCTTAAAAAGAACCTGTGTCCCCATCTATCGGCAAAGGGCGAACCAAACAGTGTCCCTGCCGCACCACAGAGAAGGTAAATAAAGACAAGCCTGCCGGCAAGCAGAGGGTCTCCTTTCATATAGTTTATGTAATAAAAAGGGATGTAGGATAAAAGGCCCATCTGGGTCCATGACCTCATAATAACAACCATTGTAATCATAAAAAGGGATATATAAGCACTTAAGGTGGGTTTTTCCAGTGACCCTTTTTTTTCTTCGTGTTCTAACCTCGGAATGGCAATGGTCTTCTTCTGGGTGATAATTAATGCGGTGCAGGCAATAGAAATAATTATCATTAAAGGAAGGTATGAGAATCCAAAGTGATGTATTAAATAGATTGAGATGATGGGTCCTAAAGAAAAACCAAGATTTCCTCCCACAGAGAAGATGGACATGCCGGTTACGCTTCTCTCACCAGTAAAAAAGTGGGCGGTTTTGTATCCCTCCGGGTGATATGCTGCTATACCAAGCCCACTTATAACAACAAGAAACAGTGTCATAAAGTAATTATTTGGCAAAGACAGTAACGAATAACCAAGACCTGCAGCCAAAATGCCCAGGGGCAAAAGTATTGGCTTTTCCTTTTTATCGGAATAAAAACCGAAAAGAGGCTGCAACACACTTGAAGTGAAATTTGCCATCATTAGAATCACACCTGTTAATGTATATGAAAGAGAAAGTTTTTCTTTTAAAAAAGGAAGGGTTACGGGAAGTGCCCCCTGATAAATATCTGTAACAAGATGTCCTAAAGATAGTATTATAAGAACTTTTAGATTAAACCTTGCCATCCTCTAATATGTGCCTCAATCTTAGAAGTATCCTGCAGGTGGCACCCCAGATTCTATCACCATTATAATAAATGGAGGGTACCATCTCAATTCTGCCTTCATGATCTGCAGATTCCATTTCAGGCTTGGCCTCCATAAGCATTTTAATGGGGAAAAATATAAGATATGCCACCTCATCGGGGTTTGTCTTAAATCTATACGGATAAGGTATAACCCCAACATAAGGGGTAATAACAAAACCTGTTAACGTTATCATGTCGTCAAGTCTTCCTAAAATCTCTACGTCATGCTTTTTTACACCTATTTCTTCACAACACTCCCTTAAGGCGGTATTTAAAGTATCATTATCGTAATCCTCGCACATTCCACCGGGAAACGAAACCTCGGCCTTGTGAAATCTGACCTTGTCAGACCTTTTTGTAAGGACTATAAAAACTTCGTTATTATGCTCGAATAAAGGGATTATTACCCCTGCACAGATAAAACAGTGGCCTTCTATCCTTTTGCCCTCATAATATTTTAACTTCTCTCTGATGATTTCAATCATAATCGGTAATAAATCATAAAATACGGCTAAAAATCAACGGCTAATACATAGTTTGACTTTATGGATTAATTGTGCTATTTAAAGATTTAAAACGGTGGGTGTAGCTCAACGGTTAGAGCACCAGGCTGTGGACCTGGGGGCTGAGGGTTCGAAACCCTTCACCCACCCCATGTAACTTAGTGAAATTGTTAAAGTTTACTTCAAAGATATCTGTATTTTTTCTGGCCTCAAACTAACCCCAAATTATCCATAAAAATAAAAAATTCATTTTCCGTCGTTTTAACCTTTCTTAAATTTTTCTTAAAAAGGTGTAATTGGTGCAATCTTAAAAGAGATTTTTGCAGCTTAATTCTTTCTGTAAACCTTTCATGTAAAATCCACTTCACATCGAACATATAATCAGTAAATCCTTATATAAATGGGCGCATCAGATGCATGTGGGGCCACAGAAAATTTTAAATAAAATGCTAATAAGCTCAAGAAATGTGGATCATCATTGATAATTAAGACGCCATTAATCTTTGATAATAAAGGGATTGTAGACAACTATGAAATACTGTGGATACCTATAAACTTCATTATGGTGGAGGCGGCGGGAATCGAACCCGCGTCCAAGAAAGCCGGGATGCAGAAAGACTACATGCTTAGTCAGTGTATTTGTCTCGGATGAGAAAACACCCACTGACAGGTTTTCTCTCATCCAAACCTATAAAATTTCGCCTTTCTCTATAGGTGTCAAGAAAGGCTATCCTGCTTATATCACACCATTCTAAACTTAAAGCAGGCAGAAAGTTTAGATGATGTAGCCGTCTTATGCGGCTAATGCGTACTCGTGAGAGTCTGCAGTTATATTTAGGTCTGCCTTTTTCCGGGCTGGCAGCTCCCCGGCATGCCTTCCTGACCCACACTTCCCTGTCGAAACCTGTCGCCCCCATGGATATATCTATCATCTTAAACGCATCTCCCTCTCGGCGAGTCGCTTTTCATCCCTTCTTTTAATAGCCTCTCTTTTATCGAACAGGGTCTTACCTTTTGCAAGGCCAAGCTCCACCTTTACCCTGTTCCTCTTATTAAAATATAATGCCAATGGCACAATTGTAAACCCTCTTTCGCTTACCTTTCCTAAAAGTCTGTTTATCTCCCTTTTATGCATAAGGAGTTTTCTATCCCTCTTTGGGTCATGATTGTATATATTACCACACGAATAAGGACTTATATGGGCATTGATTAGATAAAGCTCTCCATTTTTTATCTTTGCATAACTGTCTTTAAGATTTGCATGACCTTCTCTTAAAGATTTGACCTCTGTCCCGGTCAACACAATCCCTGCCTCATATTTATCTTCAATATGGAAATCGTGGTATGCCTTTTTGTTTGTGCATATGGTTTTCATATGTGTTATTATAGCATATTTTTTAAAAAGTATGCTATTTTCCTTGATTTTGCTTTCTTTCGTATGCTATCTCGTGATAGGTAACAAAAATAAAATAAAAATCACAGAAAAAAAATATGTCCAATTTTGTACTTGTTTGGGTGCCTATAGCTAATCTCAGAAGAGAACCGGTAGAAATGGGGTCAAAATACACCCATGATGAAATACAACTAACCCAGGTCTTATACAACGAAAAATTACTTCTAAAGAAAAATGAAAGGGACTGGTGTTTTGTTGAGGCTGTGGAACAAAAGACCTTTAAAAAAGAAAAAGGGTGGCAGGGTTATCCTGGATGGATTAAAAGCTCAAATATAGTGGCACCAAAGGAAATTTATACAGGAGATGAGTTGATTATAAAAAGCAAGGTATCTCCAATTTATGAAAAACCCACGGAAACATCACGGATTATATTGAATCTCCTTTTGGGCACAAGGCTTTTTATTGCTGAAGATATGGGTATAGATAACCCTGCAGATTTCTATAATGTGATGCTGGCAAACGGTCAAAAAGGCTGGATAAAAAAAGACAATGTGTTTTTAGCAAAAAAGACACTAAAAGAGAAAGATTTAAGAAAACTCATTATTGGCATTGCCCGACTGTTTATTGGAACCCCTTATTTATGGGGTGGTAGAAGTATTAATACAATAGAGACAGACATACCTACAGGGGTTGATTGTTCAGGTCTTGTGAATCTTTCGTATCGATGTGTAAATATTGATTTGCCAAGGGATGCCCGTGATCAATGGCTCGTATCTGAAAGTATCTTTCCAGAACAGATGGATGAGGCAGACCTCATTTTCATATCAGAAGAAAATCATCCAGAGAATATTGTTCATGTTATGCTATACGCCGGGGAAGATATCCTAATCGAGGCCTACGAAACAGGAAGCTATGTAAGAGAGATAAGTTTTTATGAAAGGTTTGGTTTAAGGCTTTCATCTGTAAAAGATAACACGGTGAAAATAAAAAACAGGTATATCTATTTTAAAGGAATCAAATTTAATGAAGATTAAAAAAATTGTTCTGGAACCCATTAAAAGACCCCTGAAGGTTTTATTTTCCACATCTCTTGGAAATAAAAAAGAGATTAATAGTGTGATAGTAAAAATCATACTGGAGAACAATACCTCAGCAATAGGTGAATGCCCAACGAGCTTTGTTTCAAGATCAGAAGATATTAAGGCCATAAAACAGATTCTCCACAGTGCAAAGAACATCTTAAAGAATAAACCTATTGAAGACTACGAAAAGGAGGTATCCTCTTTAAGAAAAGAATTTTCAGGCTTCCCTCTGACCATCTCAGGTCTTGAGGTGGCATTGTTCAGGGCGTATCTTACTGCATATGGTATGGATGAATATACATACTGGGGGGCAAATCTTTCTTGCATAGAAACGGACATTACAATCCCATTTTTATTAGATTTAAAACCACTTAAAACATGGCTTAACTATGCTATAGAGAAAGGGTTTAAAATCTTTAAGATAAAGGTAAGCGGCAAAATAGAGGAGGATAGTTGTTTGCTTTCTATTGCGCACGAAATTCTAAAAGACTCTTTAGATGAATTTATTATTCGTCTTGACGGGAATCAGGGTTTTACAGAAAAGACTTATTTAAAGTTCCAGGATATCATAGAAAAAAAGGGCTTTAAGATTCAGTGTTTTGAACAGCCCCTTGAAAAAGATGATTTTTCTGGGATGAAAAATGTAAAAAAACATTCCCATATCCCCATTATACTTGATGAAACTGTTTTTAATACCCATGATCTATATCGTGTTATCTCAGAAAATATCTGCGATGGAGTAAATATTAAGGTGGCCAAAAGTGGCGTCATTGAGTCAAAAAAGATGATAGATATTGCAAAAAAGCACAATCTTAAACTCATGATAGGTTGCATGACAGAGACCATGATCGGTCTTTCCGCAGGAATATATCTTGCCTGTGGAACAGGAAATTTTGATTTTATCGACCTTGATTCAATTTTCTATTTAACGCACAGAAACCATTACGGAAACATTACCATTACTCCACCTGCCTTTTTAATCAAAAAGCTCTAACAAGGTTTTCTTACTTGACAAAAAAATAAATGAATGCTAACTCTTTAGGTATAATAGGTAGTTACTTATAATGAGGCAATGGAAAGGAAGGGGGGTGAAACATAATTTTAATCAACAAAAAAAGGAGGGGTATTATGCCGGACAGTGTTTATAAGATTATCGAGATAGTGGGAACGAGCACAAAGTCCTGGGAGGATGCTGCAAAGACTGCCGTTGAAACAGCATCTAAGACCTTAAAAGACTTAAGGATTGCCGAGATCGTAAAGCTCGACATGACAATAGAAAATGGAAAAGTGACCACATACAGGGCCAGGGTGAACATCTCTTTTAAATATCACGGTGAGACCTAACATTATTTGAAGATAACTATTTAATAAAGGCGGGTTTCGCCCGCCTTTTTTGTGCCTTTCTTTATGTAAATAATTTTTAAAAAAAATTTCAGGTCTAATATACCCCAAATATGTCCTTCTAAAATATCATTGACAAGAACTTTTCCTGTATATAAGATTTCCTTAAAAATACATTGTGCAAGATGGTTAAAAATACATGCCTCATTACATTCTTATATGTTTAAGGTCTTTATTGTTTTTACAAAAATTGTCAGGCAGAAAAAAGTAAAAAAATATAAAAAAAGCTATGGCAGATACGAAAAAGATCTTTTTTATGCTCGGTGTCATCCACAGGGATAAATCGTGTAAGGAGAGACTCAAAAATTGTCTGATAAAACTCATGCCTCAGGTGATAACATTAGAATTATCAAATTATGGATTGACATTTAGAGAGAAGATGGGTGATTACTATAAACAGAGGCTGGAAGAAAATTTGAAAAAGATAAAAACCAATGGCAGTATAACTTACGATACAAATGAATACATAGAGGATATTCGCACATATTTAGAGATTCCTTACGAATATAAGGTAGTTGAAGCATATGTAAAAGATTATGGTGGTAGCCTTTATCTTATCGATATGGATATATTTTCTTTTATAAAGTTAAATGAAATAGATGCACTACTGGATGTGGATAACCTCAAGTCCCTTATTACCTTGAAGGATGATGAAAGGCCACATTCAGAGCTTACATTTGCAAGGCTTTATTTTGAAAAAGGCATAAAAGCCTTTCCATATACAGAGGAGATGAGAATAAGGGATATGCATATGGCAAATAAGATATCCCTAATTATGAAGTCTCATAATGAAGAGAGATTTTTGCACATATGCGGATGGCAACATCTAAGTGATCCCTATAACATCTACGAAACATTAAAACCTAAAAAGGTGTTTATTTATGATTAAAGTTTTTGTTTTTGATTTGGGAAATGTGATTCTGCCCTTTGACCACAGAAAGATACCGGAAAAACTTCTTAACTGGTCATCAAGAAAAGATTTGTTCAACCCCCAGGAGATGTTTGTATATTTATTTGACACTGAGCATGGACTTATTAACCCCTATGAAGAGGGTTACATGACAACTGAAGAGTTTTTTCAGACAATTTGCAATAGATACAGCCTTGAGATAGACCTTGAAAACTTTAAACACATCTGGACACCCATATTCAAAGAAGACCTCAAGGTAAAAAAAATTATACTCGAGCTGAAACAAAAAGGTTATCCGCTTTTTATTTTAAGTAACACAAACGAACTTCATTTTACATACATTAAGGAAAATTATCCCATTGTCCATGTGTTTGATGAGTGGATTTTATCCTATGAGGTGCACGCAAAAAAGCCCAAAAAAAAGATATTCCATGAGATTTTTAAAAGGGCAGATGTTTTAGGCAATGAGGTATTCTACGTAGATGATACAGAGCCATACGTTATAAAGGCAAAAGAATTATACGGGATTTACGGTGTTGTTTATAAAGATGGGGACAGGCTTGAAAAAGAGATAAGAAGGGTTTTAGAAGGGCCTAAGGATAAAAAATATGCAATTTCCTAACATTGATCCCGTTATAATAAAAATTGGCCCTTTGTCTTTAAGATGGTATGGACTTATGTATATTTTAGGGTTCGCATCCTCTTATCTTTTGGTCCTCTATCAGATTAAAAAAAAGGCACTGGATATAAGCAGAAGTTTTATAGATGACCTGTATTTTTACCTCATCCTCGGCTTGATAATTGGGGCAAGGTTTGGCTACGTTCTTTTTTACAATCTTGATTTCTATATAAAAAATCCCCTTGAAATTTTTGCATTCTGGCACGGTGGCATGTCCTTTCACGGAGGTTTGATAGGGGCTTTTGTGGCAGGATTTATTATCATTAAAAAAAGAAAGATGAACTTTTTTAAAATAGCCGATATCATCATCCCTACATGTCCCCTTGGGTTGGCCTTTGGCAGGATAGGAAACTTTATAAATGGTGAATTATACGGAAAGCCATCTTCTGTGCCCTGGGCTATGGTTTTTCCAGAGGCAGGTAATATACCAAGACATCCATCCCAACTCTATGAAGCCTCTCTTGAAGGGCTTTTTCTTTTTATAATTTTATGGTTATACAAAGACAGAAAAAGAAAAGATGGCGATGTGCTCTGTCTTTTTATCTTGCTTTATGGTATATTTAGAATATGTTGTGAATTTTTTCGTGAACCAGATCCACAAATAGGTTATATTATGGGGTATTTTACAATGGGGCAGGTTCTCAGTTTTGGCATGATATGCCTTTCAATATTTTTAAAATTATATGTTATTAAGGTAAAGGGTTAGATCTTTTAGTATTTTCTAACCTTGACAAGAGCTGAACGGGCTT
>CAZJOP010000052.1:0-12221 GCA_964547695.1 uncultured Syntrophorhabdaceae bacterium | reverse complement strand
TCTGTATTTATGCTTTCTTATCTTCTTTTTACGCCATTTTAAAACACTGCCCATCAGACTCTCCCTTTTTTTTAAAAACTTTTTTGTGTCTATTTATATGATACACGAACAACGGAGTTTATAATACAAAAAAAATCATTAGTAAGCAATGAAATAATGACAAGAAATAAATTTAATAGACCATTAATACTGTATGTTAAACCCCAGGGTTATGCTGTTTTCTCTGAAGTTTCTCTCTAATGTAGAAAATCTAAAGTCATTCATGAATGCCCTTAAGAATAACATACCATCTCTTAAATTCATTCTGTTAAATATTTGTGGTTTATAATACACATTGAGATTTGCAAATGCCCTCTGACTATTGTCTGTGCCTGGCTGGGTTTTCTCTAACCTATTCTCACCAATCTTTATATCTCCAGTAAATTTTATTTTTGGAATTTCAAAACCCATACCAACAGAATATTCGTAGATTCTATCGGTCTGCAATGCAAGATCATCCCTTATGGTTGTTCCTCCAAGATAAACAATGGGTTTTATAACATAATCATCAGCTATTGTGTGTCTACTATTTAATGTAAGATTATATATATACTCCTTTGCATTTCTCTGGGATTTTTCAGTGCTATATATGTTATATCCAAAATTTGCATCACTATCTACCGGGCCAAAGGAATCTCTATAGTTCATAGTCATTATGTGGTCCGCTGTGCTTGTTGAAGTACCTGAGCCTGTTCCATATTTTCTATCAAACTTGTATGCAATATCGGCAGTTGCTGTTTTTCTTGTAAGGAAGTTTTTTATAGTGAAACCTACTTCAGGGGTATAACTATCTGTTCTATAGGCCTTCTGTCCATCAAGATTATCCCTGAACCATAAAAATCCTAAATTCATATTTATATTCTTTGTCATTTTATAACGCCATTTGGCCTTTATTTTTTCTCTATCAGGCGTTGCAGAACCGAGAATGGCATCAAATTCTGTTGAAACCTTTTCATATTCTATGGAGACCCTGCTTGGTCCGCCATCACCTATTGCCTCTAACTTTGTAGCAGCCCCATGTTTTCTATCCTCATTACCACTGCCTGTAGATGATGGCGATATAGATGTATGGGATTTGGAAATCTCCCCTTTTAATGTAAGCCCTGGTATGGGTTTATATTCTAAATCAAAGGTATAATTATTGCTGTCATAAATAGAATCAGTAGGTGTAATTCTTGTGCCTGGTCTATCCTTTGCCTGGGTAAAACTTACACCTGCCCAAAAATTTGGGGCAAAATTTTGTTTTATTTTTGCCCCTATGGCATTGCGTTCAATAGCCCTTGTTTCAAGACCTCCCCAGATGTTATCCCATCTTGGCAGTACATAACCATAAACAAAAGTTATCTCAGGAGAGTTTTTTTGTTCATTAAAATACTTATAAGATGCACCTTTTACTGCCGTGCTTAATGAATACTGGGAAAAAGATTCAAACACATCGCCTGCTGATACTGTATGTATCTTATTAGTCATCCTTCCGTATATGGATGTGAGGGAAAATGTCTTTACATCGTTCCTTCTATCGTCTGTTGCCCTTACACCAAAATTAAAATTGTATTCAAGTTCACCTGATTTGCCCAAGGCATTCAATCCAAATGTATTTAAGTATCTCATCCCCCTTGTAAGAGAGGATGAATCATCACCACCAGGGCCAGATACATCATTATATGTATAGGAGAATTCATTGTTAAAGTGAACCTCAGTTTGGGAATTGGATTTGGCGTGTAAGCACACCGGAAAACATAAAAATGCCATTAAAAGTATAGAAAAGATAAGTTTTTTTTGTCCAAACCATCACCTTTTAAAAAAATTTTTTAAAACTTGTTTGTTCCATTGGGCTGGTATTTATATTTTATCCTTGTAGTCCTTGTACTCTGTAAAAAACAGGCCTGACCCCCACCAGTATCATCTACAATTTCAATTACTGCATATTTATTATTTGAAAGTTTTAGGGCATATGCATGCATTAGCTGAATAAATAAATCAGGCTGGGCCTGGTATCCAGCTGTAGGGACTTCTTTTATTGTATCAATGCTTTTTACCCCGAGGTCCTGAGATAAGGTATTTGGTTTTAGAAAAAAACCCATACAATTTAACATGATATCAGGATTATCATTGGGATTTGATGTTTTTGTCTCTGAATCGAAGATAAAACCCTCTATGGTCTGTCCATACAATTTGAGGGTGATAAGCTTGGCATTTATTGTTGATGATTCACCTGTCTGGGCATATTGTTCTGCTTCTTTTGTCGGAACCTTCTGGGCCTCACCTTTATTATCAACAACTATTATCTCTGCATTGGATGTCTGAGGTACTGCACCCTGGGCAACATTTGTTGGGTCGCTTACACCAAAGATAAGCGGCCATTTCATCGAATAAATCTGGCCGCCCCTTTCTCCTAATTTTAGTGTTATCTGGGTTGTACCGCTATCCTGAATGGTTTTGCCTGTTTTTGTTGATGTTAGTTGCCTATTGAAATTGAATGTCACGAATATCTTCCCTGTAGCATCAGAGGATACATTTGTTATTAAATATCTCAACAATATATTGTCAAAGTTACTAAAATCTTTCCTTATTGCCCTGTCAAGGAGTGTCTTATCGCCAGTAAAATCATCGCTTACCAGGCCCATAAATTTAGTTGGATTTTCACTCTGATATGCATCTATTAGATTATCCATAATACTCTTTACTACCTGATAGATATTTTGAGTACTGATTATGACCTCTTTATAAGTCTTGTCAATATCATTGGTCTTGCCCCTTGTGTCTGTTATTTCTACATATATTTTGTATGGCCTATTTATCTCTGGCACAAACCCATACTCAAATACGCCGTTTTCTGACAATTTCATGTCAATCCATGTCTGTTTTCCATCTATGCTTATTCGGGCTGCACCTATCTTGTTTTTGCCAGCCACCGCCTTACCCTGAATAAGCAGTATATTGTTTGGCAGTAATTCTCTGTATAATGTAACCTTTTGTCCCAATTCAGAAAAACTTACCTTATTTAAGTATATATACTGTAATTCCACCTCATCTTCTGAAGCACCAAATATCCACCACTTTGCATTGCTATCCTGCACAGCTGAAACAATTAATAAAAAAGATAATAAAAAACACCAGATATATTTCATTTCGTTCCTCCTTCTATCATTACTATAAACTTATTTAACATCTTTATCTTACTGAGAGAAGTGTGCCGCCTATAGTCCTCAATATCTTTGCCTTGCCTGTTTCATCTAAAAAGACCATTTCATTAATGCTTGATTTTTCTTCATGTGTCAAGTTCTTTTTATAAATTCTACTGACGATTGTAACTTCAAAGTTCACATTAAATATCTTTGTATCGGTTTTACTTATATTAAAATTTCTAATAGTAAATTTTATTTCATCGTATAGATTAAATATCTTTGATAGATGTCTTTGCAATTCTGAGATGTTACCACCATCAGCAGATGTCCATTCATTACTCAAACAACGAATTATACCGCTTACATTTTTTGACTCATATGCCTCTTTAAATTGATTATAAAGTGACTTTACCTTTTGAGTCTCCTCCTCTGTAATTGGCATAATAGATATAGATTTACCTATAAGTGTCGGTTGTGTCCTTACTTTTTCAATGAGGTCAGATAATTCCTTAAATGCATTATCTACATCACTGCGTTTCTTTCCTAATTTTCCATAATCTGCAAGAAGATTATCGCGCTGCACTATATGATACATGTACATGTTTGCACTGTCATAATTGCCTTCAGCTATAGCCTTTTTTATAGTTGTTATTGTCTGGTTAATTTTCATTAGAATAGCCTCGAATTGCGCTTCTTCATTTCTTTTTTGATAATATATCTTTTCAGCAATTTCCCTCTGTTTTATAAATGCCTCCTTCAGTTTTGCTGCCGATGCCTTAAGTGCGCTATTTCCATCAAAAATGGGCCAGAAGTTACTGCCAATAATAAAAATACCATCCATTATGTATCCTTCGGCTCCGGGATATGTTCTCATATCATTGAGATATTTCTGAAAGGCATTATAATCATTCACAGGGGCATTGTTGATTTTTGACAAAAGGGCATTCAAATCTTCTGGCTTTATGGTTATAAACCCTTCTTTTGCATTTACCGCTATATAATTTTCAGGAATGAACCCTTCAAGCCCGAGGCCCAGTTGTTTACTTAGTTCCATTATGCCTGCATAATCGAGTGCCTCTTTAATCTTTTCCCCTGATAAAAACGGTGGTGTCGTACCAATGGCTGCCTTTGAGTAAGAGTAGACCTTTGCATTAAACATGATAACCTCAGACCCTACGATTAGCCGAGCTTTATTAAATCTATTCCACAACCTGCTCAGATAAGAAATATCTTCTTCTATGGATGCATTCTGTTGTTTTGCCTTTGAAAGATACTGTTCGAAGGCGGTGGAAAGGGCTGTAGCAAGACCCAGATTCTTTTTATACGTTTCCATATCTCTTTTATACTCCTGTAATGCCTTAAGCGTATCTGAAACCTCCCATTGAGATGTCTCGGGTATTCTTGTTTTATCTATATTTTGGTATGCATTACTATAACTTGACAGATGGTTTGAGAGATTTTGACAGATAGTTTGAGAATTTTTCATCTGCTCAAAACCAAATGTTTCAGACATAAATTCACCCCTGGTTCTACATTAGCGTGTTGACAATGTCCCAACCATGAAAACAAAGAACATTTTACCTTACTACTCTTGGCGAATAATGTTTTTCCGGCATACTTGCCCTTTGTATATTTTTTAAAATGAAGGACTTGTCTTGATCGCTGTATATCTCCTCCAAATTGATGAATCGCCGCATATACCTTATTGGTGCCGACCCGGGCACTTTTACTGTCATATTTGGTTGTTATAGATGAGAATAGCTGACCGCTCACCCGGAGTATTTTCCCCGGCCAATGTCCCTTCTTCTCTCTTTGTCTGATTGTGGCAGGTTTGAGTTTTTGCCATCCGGGGCCTTCCTTTTCAAAGTTTTCCCTAACTGCATCGAGCATGATCCCAGAAATTATTTTCATGGCAGGAGACATGTTCTGCCCGCGCCTTACAAGCTCGTTGAAGAGCTTTGTCACCTCTTTGTCGTTAATCTTGATTTCAATCATATTGACAGTTCCTGTTTATGTGCTATAATCTCAATGAGGCTATGGGATGCTCCCTTTCGGGAGGCGGCACCTTATCCGGGCCGGTTAACTACCAGCCTCATTATACACACTGCAAGAGGCAAGTCCACCTTATCTGGGGACGCCAACAAACCCGGGTTGCCGGGTAGGATGCTCTTACAGTGTGTTTTATTTTGTATAGAGTAAAGTTCCATTTCTATAGTCATCAAGATAATCAATTTTTCTTGGTCTGAATGCTGTTGTTCCCTGCCAAACATCATCTATTAAATCGAAAACAACATAACCACCGATCTTATTTCCTGATTCTTTGTATATTCCTATATACCGCTTACATAGTCTCGCCTTATTTTCTACCTGCACCCATGTAAGCCATATTTCAGCAGGGTCTTTTATGGTGTCTGCAAGAAGCTTTATATACATTTCCCTGCCTGCCTTAAATACCTTATAACCACCTTTTATTCTGTCTTTAAAAAGTTCATCAGATATTACAATAGGATCATTCATTACATCTCGGTATATAACCGGATTGTCCATATCCGCCCCGAATTCTTTTAAAAACCGGTTTACATAGTCTATCTCGCTCCATCCGCTTTTATCGTGGGCGGGTAAAAGCATATCTTTTTTAAGTGGTTTTGCAGGCAAGCTTTCAATTGCCGCCTTGTTCAAAACCGACGCCCCTATTGTCTTGAACCCGCCTCCCGGTTCTGACGGATCATAATTAATTGCCTCATCCAGTGCCTTTATAACATTTTCAATGTAGCCATCTTGCCTACAGTGGGCAACCCCCTTAATATCAAGGCATAATTTTTAATCTTTACCTTTTCATTAATGATTGCCTTTTTTATACCTGCAAGTTCCTCTGGTTTTGCGTTATTAAAAAGCGTTTTAAGTTCATCTGTCTTCCTGGTAATAAAATTTAAATACTGTTCAACCTCAGGCAATCTGGTCAAGGCATTGTTATATGCAATAAGTGCTTTTTCAAGTTCTGCTGGAGAGATATTTTCTGACATGGCCTTTATTTCTCTTAGTTGTCTCGCAAGGACAAGGGATGCCTCTTTTTTCTTTGCCACCTTGTTCATCTCGCTTAATAGGCCTTTAACGTGAGATTTTATACTTTTCTGTTCCTCGAGCAATTTGGCTTCCCTGAGATAGTCTGAAGAGATGGTAATCTTCTCCCAAATTGAGGGTTCTGGCCAGGTCTCGTTAAGTTGCGATACCACATAATTTTTCATTAAGGATTCAAAATCTTTATCGGATAGAATTTTTCTCCATAGGTGTTCAACAGCCTTCTCGTCATTACGAATGGGGTCACCTTCGCCAAGTTTTCTTGATTTTGTTTTTAAAATAGGGTCGTTTTCGATTTTGTAATATAAACGTTCAAGGTCAAGAGCGGTCTTGCTTTCAGCAACCGCTTTATATGATGCCCGTGTGATACAATGGTTACAAAAACACCTGCCACTACCGCTGCGCTGATGCCCACTGAACCAAGCATGAGATTTTTTGTCGTTGAATCGGTGAGAAATGTGGCTATCATCTTGGAGGTATTAAGTGCAGCATCTATTACAGCATCAGTGGTCTTGCCAGCATCAAGACTATTCGCTATATTTCCAAGGGCATTTAAATAGCCAAAGATTTGAAGTCCTTTGAGCACAGGCGTTATGTTCTTAACCTCCTCCTCTGTAAAGCATCTATCTATTATCTGTCCATATGTATCGGGGAAGGCAGGGACAAAATAATGATCTAAATCTTCTGCTATTGCCTAGGCGTCTAAAGCATATATATCTGTTTTAACTGTTAAGGTAAAGGCAGTTAAAATGATAAATAAAAGAATATAGAATTTTAAAATGACTTTTTAACATCCATATATTTCCTTCATTTATATTTTTAAGATTTTATTTTAAGATTTAGTGTCTATAGACACCCCCTTTTTTTTCTATTTTATATCCCATTTCAAAAAAGTCAACTTATTTTTATCATTTTTTCAGTTTTATCAATTAATTGTCCAGAACCTACCTTCTAATGTTGATTCTATATATGCCTTTCCGTTTTTGTCTACAATAACCTTCTCAACAACTTTTGATTTCTCCTCGTGTTTTATGTTTCTTTTATAAATTCTGCCTGTAATGGTAATGTCATAGCTTACCTGATATGTATTTGAGTCATCTTTTTGAGCTTGAATATTGAGATTCTGGATATTCCATTTAAGTTCATCAAAGACACGGAATGAATTTCTTAAATTTCTTTGTATCTCAGATATAGTGGTGCCATCAGTGGCACTCCAGTTTCTACTTAAAAGGCTTACCAAAAGGGCATCGTTTTTTGATTCATAGGCATTTTTAAATTTGGAATATAGTTCTTTTACAGCGTTTATTGACATCTCAGCCCTTCTTCTCTCCTCTTCTTCCCTTCTTTTTTGCTCTTCCGCAAATCTCCTCTGCTGCTCTTCAAATAGGCGTTGGGCCTCTTCCTGGGCTTTTTTCCATTTTGCCAGATGTTCTTGATATTTAAGAATCAAATCATCAAGCCTAATCGCCATATCATTTGTTGGTGGTTCAAGGGTAGTTCTGATGGCATCGAGCTTTCCATTCAGATAGTTTAATAAATTGTTATAAGCACCGGAAAAACGATAGTGCTCTTCTTGAACAGCCCTTTTTGATATTGCTGGCATTTTATTGTATGTTTCGAATACTGGTAAAGCTGCCTTTGTTACCTCTTCAGGTGACTTTCCTATCTCATTTATTACCTGTTTTGCAAGGCTATCATAGCGTTCACAAATCTGTCTTAGCTTTTTCCATGAATCTTCAAGGGGTCTCATGAGATTTTCAGAAACAGGTTGAAATCCACCATTTGCCCGAATCTGGACATAATAACGTGCTTCATTTTCTAATTTCATCAAAAGTAGCTGTTGTGCTGCATATAGTTTTCTCCATGGGGTTAATTTCTCAAAAGGACCCCAAAAACGCATATAAGTTTTATTATAGTCTTCTTTCGATATGGATATCACTTTATCTACTTCGCTACTAATTGCTGACCATGGAGGGCTGGCAAGTTCTTTTTCGAGCCTATCCTGCTCAATTGGGGCAAAAAAAGCCCTTTTGGTTTTTTCTTGACTGATTCGGCTTAATACTCCTATTGCTGAAGCACGGCGAAAGCGATATGTCTCGATCCAGTCACTATAAAATGTCAGTTCCTTTGCCTTATTTTCATAAATTGCTGCGATACTCAATAAGTCTATTTTTTTTGCATTTATAATGTTTTCGGCATCTTTTACTTTAAAACGTTCTTTTATATCCTCCTCAAGTCTTTTAATGCCTTTTTCAACTTCAGGGGAGTGAGGGGTAAATTCAGCCTTTTCGCCCGAATAAATAGATGTTAAATAAGGCATATTCCAATAATAGCCAATAAGCCTTGACCATTTGTTTAAAATGTTTGCTAACTCAGATTTTGCTTGATTCGAAATACCAAATTGCTCTGAATTTATCTTTTCATATTCTTTTTCAGCTTCCTTTACTGTTTTATTAAGTTCTTTTAAATACTCTGCTGTATCAAGAAGGTTTTTCCTTACCTCGTCTACATTCCAAAAATTAAGGGCATCATCTACCTCTTTATCAACTCTTTCTGCCCTATCTTTCCATTGGTTTATCCAGTATGGTACTTTTGATATGGCGCTATATCTTTTTGCTTCTATAGTATTTATTTTCTCTATCCACATATTATAAGCATTATAAAATTCCCTTGTCCTTGATTCTGTGGCATTTCTTATTCTTTCATTAAAAGGGTAGAAAAAATTATATACTTTATAATGAATTGTAGAGACCTTACTATATTCTTTCCAGGCATTTGCACGAGCCGTATCAGAGGATATTACGCAGCTACAGTATCTTTGCCATGCCCCTTCTTTACCCCAATCAACTGAACGAGCACAATTATAAGCTGTATTGTTATAATTTTCCCATGCCTTTTTATAGTTTTCATATGCCTTCTTATAATTTTCCACCATTTTATTATTCCAATCTACTATGAAACTGTAAAAATTATCAGGGTCACCACCATCTTCTATGCCTTTAACGTATGAATCCATCTGGCTTATCATGGAGTTGACCTCTCCTATATATTCATTGGGGTTTAAAACGATCTTCTGGCCATTGCAGAGTGCTATTTCAGATGGATAGTTTTTTTGCTGTTCTATTTGCTCTTTTATCTTTTTCTCAAGTTCTTGTTTTCTTTTTTCATGGGCTTGCTTTTCCTGCTCAGTCCAGCCCTCTATTGCCTTTACAATCTTCTCTTTGTATCCATTCATTGTCCTTTCATGTTTATCCAGTATCCTCTCAATCTGTTCCATCTCTTTTGCGCCATCCGTTAAAGTCCTTATGTTTTTTTCAAGCTCACTTTTTCTTGTCAAAAGCCCCTGTCTCATACTGTTTAAAACCTTTACCTGGTCAGCCAATGTCTTGGTATTGTAATAAAGATTAATCATTGAGTTGAAGGTCCCTGTTGCTGCCCAGGCAAGTCCAGCCGCTGCAATTCCAGGGGGACCAAAATATGCACCCAAAACAATCACAGACGCCTCACCGGCAAGGGATATCTCATCGGGCATAAAGCCCTCAAGGGTTGCCCCTACCAAACCCTTAGATGCATTTAAAATATCTTCGTTTATCTTGGCAATCATCTGGTTTATTTTATCAAGTTTTGTATTTTCACCCTTTGCCATACCAAGAAGTTGCTTTTTTTTCTCTGTTGCCTGATTGAGATGACCTTGAAATATATTGTATACCCCTATATACGGATTGTTATAGTTAGGATTTACCTGTCTTATAATAGAGAGATTTTTTGTTATCTCTGCCAGATTTTTATCAATAGAACTACCAAGTTCACCCATCTTCTCATCAAGTTTTTGCCATTTTTCCATCTGTCCGTGATTGGCATACATTGCCTCAGACAAAACCTGACCTACTGCACCTACATTCATACGAATCTCAGAGGCGAGATTTTCAATGGCATTTCGTGCCTCATTATACTCCTGTGCATAAGAAAAAACAGATGAAGTTACTATGGAGATTATGAAAAACGTGAAAAAAAAGATTTTTAGTAAGCATTTCCTTTTCTTTTTATTTTGAATATAAAAAAATCTAATCATGGGCTTCCCCCTTTTTATCTTAATTTAACCAGGTTATTTGATTAATAATTTTGTATAAGATTTTCTCACCATCTTCTATGGGATTTGTTGACCTCCATGTGAAAATATATATCTTTTCTTTAAAAGGTATTGCCAAAGATACAATAGAGAATGCACCAGGACAGTTTTTGCATGGTGTTGCAAGGACTATCTTTGCATTTTTTACATTTGGTGCATCCTGTATATTCACATAAGACATGGATTCTGACTTGACATCTTTTTCCTCTCTGTTCTTGGTAGCTGATTTTATAATCTCATCTATGCCAGGGAAATCATTTTTTATGGCATCTAATGCAGCTTTGGTAATATCATCTGAGGGCTTTACAGAAATAATAATATTTTGAATACCATCTATACTAATCATACCTTCTTCTGTTTGGGTCCATCCATCAGGTACGAATAACATCATATCTGCCTTTGTTACTGTTTTTGATTTTAAACGATTAACAGCATTATTTATAGTATCATATTTTTTTAATATCTTTTGGGCTAAAAGATAGAGTTGAAGTGCCTCTTTAAGCTTTCCATTTTTTTCATAAATACCCCCAAGTAAAAATAATGCCTGGTCATCATCTGGTTTTAATTTTATGTATTTATCGAGTAACCCCATTGCCTCTTTTTCATCTCCTGCTTTATACATAGATTCTCCTGCAAGAAAAAGTAGTGTATACTCCTTTGGATATCTTTCATACGCCTTTTTTGCAACCATTGCTGCATTTCTTAAATATCCGCTATTTTTTAATGCTTTTATTAGGTCATAAAAGCTTTCCGATGTACCAAGGGCATTATTAATTTTCTCATATTCTAAGATTGCAATATTATATTGTTTTTGCCTATCATATATACTTGCAAGTTGTTTTCTCTCTGACCACGCATCGGGTTTTAAAAATAATCCCCTTTGATATAACATGATTGCATAATCTGGGTCACTCTCTGCAATTCTTTTTGCCTCTTTGAAAAAAAATGAAGGGTCTTTAGGTTCATCTATTGAAAAAGATAGGGACTGACCCTTTTTATCATCTTTTTTTTCTTTAGATACTGTCTCTGAATAAACTTGATTCGATAAAAGCAAAAAGGCTACAATTATAAAAAATAAATTAATTTTTAAAAAAAATTTCATGTCTTCCCCTTTCTATAACCCAGCAAGAATTACATTGGTGGTTTTAATTTGGAACAAACTAACCAACTAATATCACAATGATTTAAAGGAATCAATCACAAAGAATATATTTATGTAATTTTAGACAACATTATTTAGGCTTTCTACACTTTTTATGCTTTTTTGTTAAACCTAATTAGGCATTGTCATAATATCCATTTTTTTCTTTAATCAAAAGTATTTAGAATTTAGGCTGTTTTTGTTAAAGGCTATTAAGATTACAAGAATTTTCCTTGATTCAAAATCTGATATAGATTAAATTTTCAAAAATCGAAAAGGGAATGAATGTGATTTTAACAAAAGAGGAACTGGAAAGATATAAAAGACAGATAATTATACCCTCCATTGGAAAAGACGGGCAAAAAAAACTGAAAAAATCAAAGGTATTTGTTGCAGGATTTGGGGGTCTTGGTTCTATATCCGCTCAATATCTCGTTGCTGCGGGGGTAGGTAGCATCAAGGTAATAGATAAAGATGTGGTGGATATTTCAAACCTCAACCGTCAGATTATCCACTGGACCTGCGATTTAGGAAAAAAAAAGACAGAATCAGGGCTATATAAGCTAAAAAACCTCAATCACCATTGTAACATAGAAGCTATTTCGGTAGAACTGGACGAAACCAATGTATCTGGTATTATAGGCGATAGCCATATCATAGTGGATGCAACAGATAACCTTGAGACAAGAAGGGTCTTGAACCGTGT
>CAZJOP010000051.1:0-12245 GCA_964547695.1 uncultured Syntrophorhabdaceae bacterium | reverse complement strand
GGAATATGAACCATTAGAGCCGGTCTTCGACCCTGTTGAGGCCATGAAAGATGGGGCACCTCAGATTCACGACCAATACAAAAATAACATAAACATCCATATCCATATCGAGGTGGGTGATGTGGATAAGGCAATGGCAAAGGCATACCTTGTAAGAGAGGATACATTTAAGGCTAAAGGAGAGGCATACGCCATGATGGAGCCCTATGCAGTGGTTGCCTCGTATGCCAACGGTTATCTTGACCTCTGGATGCCCAATGCAGGACCCCATGTCCGTGCAAAGGCGCTCTCAAACCTTTTAAAATTACCATTAAACAGGGTGAGGGTAAGACATATAAACTCAGGTGGGGCATTTGGCGGTAGATCAGAGGTGGCACCCGGTGACCTTGTGGCATCTCTTCTCTCCATAAAATCGAATAGACCAGTTAAGCTTGTTTTAACAAGGGAAGAAAATGCCATATGCTCGAGGCAGGTGCACGACATCATTGCCACTGTTAAGACAGGTATGAAAAAAGACGGAACCATAGTGGCAAAAGAATATAAGGCCATATACGACGGTGGTGCCTATAGTTCCACAGGCCCCATTGCTACATCCATACCTTATTATGTATATGAAGAATGCTATCGCCTTCCCAATGTGCGATATGACGGCTACAGGGTGTTTACCAACAAAGGCATAAGAGGGATGTACGGATGCCACGGCAGGGCCTTTCTTGCCGGCAATGAATCCCAGATGGATTTAATGGCAAAGGAGTTAGGTCTTGATCCCGTGGAGGTAAGGTTGAAAAATGGCTTAACTGCCGGTGAATTAACGGCTACAAAGTCAAAGATAATAAGTTGCGGTTTAAAAGATACCATAGTTCAGGCTGCCAACAGATCGAATTTTAAAAAGAAATGGAAAAGGCCTGTAAGAAATAAAGGTATAGGTATGGGTTGCGTTGCCATAATGTGTGGTTTTCCTATGGGATTTCGCTCCGGTTCATCGTGTTATGTCAAAATAAACGATGATGGTCAGGTAACACTCATAACGGGGATGGTGGATAACGGTCAGGGAAACGAATCCCTGGCAGTCCAGGTTGCCTCAGAGGTGCTCGGTATCCCCATGGAGGATATAAACCTTGTAAACGCAGATACTGAAATCACAAACCTTGACCCTGGTTCATACTCACAGGCAGCAGCCTATGTGGGTGCCAATGCGGTAAAGGCAGCCTGTGAAAACGCAAGGAAAAAGGTTATTTCCATTGCTGCAAAAAAACTCGGTGTGCCAGAAGAGGAGATAGATTTAAAGGATCGCGTTGCCTATTCAACAAAAACACCTGATAAAAGGATGCCCATTTCCTGGATAGCAAGAGAGGCGTTTTTTAAAGGTGAACCTATAGTGGGCACAGGTGCCTTCTTCCCAGACATCGACCTTCAGAGGGAATGGGTTTCAAATCCGTGGGGTCAGATGGCAGGGACATATTCTTTCGGCACATCGGTAGCAGAGTTAGAAATAGATGAAGAGACAGGCAAGATAAGGGTGCCGAAATTTATTGCAGCCCATGATTGTGGTAGACCCATCAATCCCATGGCCGTTGAAGGCCAAATGGAAGGTTCTGTGGGACAGGCAGGGATTGCCACGATCTTCGAAGGCAATATCTGGCATAAAGGTTTTCTTTTAAATCCCGATTTACTGGAGTATAAAGTCCCCCTTGCATGTGATATGCCTGACATTGAAACGATTATTGTAAGTTCTAATGACCCAGAGGGGCCTTTTGGTGCAAAGGAAGGTGGTCTTACGATAAGGATGAATGCATACAGTGCCATAGCCTGTGCATTTACAAATGCAACGGGTATGCTGTTCGAAGAATTGCCCCTGACGCCTGATAATGTTTTGAAATTATTAGAAAAAAACAAGGGAGGGAAAAGATGATACTACCTAAATTTGATTATAAAAAGGCAAGAACTGTTGAGGAGGCGCAGGAATTATACAATAAATACAATGGTAATGCCGTATATCTTGCAGGGGGCACAGATCTGGTTCCACTTATTAAATTAAGGCTATTTCAACCCCAGGTGGTAATAGACTTAAAAGGTATAGATGAACTAACAGGTGTCAGAAAAACGAATAATTCCCTTGTTATTGGACCCAACACCACCCTTTTTGAGTTAAAACAGCACCCTTTTATTAAGGATTATCTGCCATGCCTTTTTGAATCACTGGAGGCAACCTCCTGTGAAACCTTGCAGATGAGAGGCACCATTGGCGGAAATATACTGCAAAACACCAGGTGTCTCCAGTATAACAAATCTCTGGAATGGAGAACTGCAAGGGGTTTCTGCCTTAAAATGGGTGGCAGTGTATGCAATGTGGCACCCAACTCAAAGTCATGTTTTTCCAATTACTGTGGTGATAATGCACCGAGCCTTATGACTCTTGATGCAAAGGCAAAACTTGTTGGTCCAAAGGGTGAAAGGACTGTGAGGTTAGAAAAATTATTCAGTGATGATGGTAGAGCGCCTTTCAGTATAAAACCAGGAGAAATATTAAAGGAGATCATCCTTCCCTTTAAAAAAACAAAAGGCGTCTACGAAAAGCTTACCGTAAGGGGTTCAATAGATTATCCCCTTGTAGGTGTTGCCGTTACCGTGAAAAACAATGATGCAAAGGTGGCGGTAACAGGTATTGGGCCTTCACCCCGTCTTTACGAATTAAAAGAAATCGATGAGAAGTCTATAAACGATGTGGCCGATTGGGCCTGTGAAGATGCAAAACCTGTTTCAAATGCAGTCCTGACACCTTCGTATAGAAAAAAGATGGTAGGTGTACTGATTAAAAGGGCATTTAAAAAAATAGCCTCAGGAGGTAGCAGATGAAAACCATTAAGGTCACCCTAAATGTCAATAATGAAAAGATAATCCTGCAGGTAAAACCTTACGAGACCTTGCTGGAGACATTAAGAGAAAGGCTATCCTTAACAGGGGCAAAGGAATCATGCAGTCTCGGCTCATGTGGAGCATGTACAGTCCTTGTTAACGGAACCCCTGTGAGGTCATGCCTTATACTTACCCCTGAAATAGATGGTGCTTCCATTACAACCATTGAAGGCCTAAAAAACGGCGAAAAACTCCATCCCCTTCAGCATGCCTTTATGGAAAAAGGTGCAGTCCAGTGTGGTTTTTGCACCCCTGGTATGATTATGACAGCAAAAGCCTTACTTGACAGGAACAAAAAACCGGAAAAAAAGGATATTATCAAAACCATATCCTCCAACATATGCAGGTGCACGGGTTATAAAAAAATAATAGAGGCAGTGGAAGAGGTTTCAAAAACATCAGGATAATGGTATAATATGGTATTAAAGAGGAGGTTCAAGCGTGGTAAAGACAGTAAAGATAGAATCGAATCTAAAGATTAAAAACCTGTTTGAACCCCCCTTTACCATAAATCTCGACGGAAGCAATGACGACCTCCTGGGGGTTCTTAAAAAACTGTCCACCCTGTATCCTTTTCTCAGGTTTACGGAAAACAACGAAATGGGGGATGATATAAGGCACGTATACATAAACGGCATCAGCCATTTTGACCTTCCCGAGGGTCTAAGAAAAAAGGTTCAAGATGGTGATACAGTCTTTGTAGAAACATATATGGATCCCCTTGCAGGGGGATAATTCCTTGTCCTAAAACGTCATGGTGCAAGTTGTACCTGGTCTTTAAACCTTTCTTTTAAGGCATTGGATAATGCCTCTGCATCGCTTTTATGTTTGAACTCCACCATGAGTTCCCCGTTTTCTCCCACCACGAGTCTACCGTATTTTTTCACCACCTCGGCCACATCAGCGGGATCCACGGTCCACCAGCCTTTTGTGCGCTTCAAAAGCTCCTCGCCCTTTAATGGCTGTGGCGTCACAAGGTCAATGGTTCTGAACCAGGCACTCCATCCCACCTGTGCCGGTGCCTTAAGCACAGGGCTTACAGGGTCATGATATATGCGACACCTACCGAATAACCTTAATCTTATCATCTTGTAACCTCACTAACGAGTTTTTTTGCATTATCATCAGAAGGTAACAACTCGTCAGGCACAGTGATGTTGTATCTCTTAAGGACATATGCAAGGGAAAACATATAGAGATGCTCCATGTCTTTCTCGTCTAATGCCATCCTTTTTCTTGCCGCTAACCCCCATGCCCTCTCGAAAACCGTAAGTGCCCCATCCCTTATCCTTCTTAACCTCTCATCAAATATAGATATGCCTATTTTATCGAGAAAACTACCCTGTGATTTCTCAATAAGGGAAAAGGCCTGCCTTAAAAATCTCACCTGGGGATCTTTTCCCCATTCATCCATATCCGTCATTTAACCCATCCTTAAAGCCATATCGAAGAGTGTTTTTACCAAAAACCTCTGCAAAAATATTATGATAAGCATCAGGATAAAAGGTGATAAATCCACCATCCCAAACCTCGTGGGAATAATCCTTGAAATCTTATATGTTATGGGATCCACGAGCCTGTAAATCGTTCTCACAAAGGGATTATATGGATTTGGATTAAACCACGACATAACAGCCCTTATAAAGATCACCCAGAAGTAAAGGTCAAGTATAATGTTTATTATAGAAGCCAGAGCCGACAAAAGATTACCAAATGCAAACATAACCCTCCTCTACGATAAGTATTCTCCCAATAACAACCCGTTTTCTATACCTTTTATTTTAACTTCCATAAGGGTATTTTCAAATAATTTTTTATGGGGTATAAATACTGGCACATAATTATCCGTAAATCCTTTGACGAGATGTCCTCTGTATAACTTTCCTTCAGGGATGATAACTGCCCTTTTGCCAACAAATCTCTTGTAAAACTCAACCCTTTTTTCTCTATCCAGCATGCGAAGTTTATTAACCCTTTCTCTTTTAATAGCAAGGGGGACCTGATTGGGCATAGAAAATGCCTCTGTCTTTTTTCTCGGTGAAAACGAAAACACATGGAGATAGTATATATCAAGGGAATTTATGGCATTATAGGTCTCCAGAAAGGCATCTTCATCCTCTGAGGGGAATCCACAGATAATGTCCAAACCAATACCTATATCTTGAATGCGTTGAAGGAGTTTTTCAATTGTGTCAATGAGATAATGTTTGGTGTAGTTTCTTTTCATAAGCCTTAAGATCTTATCGGAAAAACTCTGTGCAGGGATATGTATACTTCTGGCTATCTTTTTTGAGCTGCCTAAGATGTCTATAAAACTGTCTGTGATAAAGAAAGGGTCTATAGAACTCAACCTGATCCTGGGCGGGGTCTTGGCATCTTCCAGTATCTTTAATAAATAATTTAAATCATTTCCTGTTTTCTCGTCTTTATATGCCGAAAGCTCGATCCCTGTCAATACCACTTCCTTTATACCCTTTTCGTAGAGGGCCTCCATTACCATTAAGATTTCATCCTGGTTTCTGCTTCTCGGTTTTCCCCTTGCAAAGGGCACAATACAATAGGAGCAAAACCTATCACAACCATCTTGAATCTTTAAAAAAAATCGGGTTTTGCCATTTTGGACCCCATCTATCAGTGCCTTTTCTAAGTAGGCGTCACCTTCAGGCGCAATGGGTCTTTCTTTTAAACACAGATAATCTAAGAGATGAAATTTTTCTGTATTTCCCAGAACGAGATGGGCACCAAAATCTTTTTCAGGATAAACCTGGGCATGACAGCCTGCAATTATAATTTTACCATTTGGATTTTTTCTTTTGCACTGGTTTATAAACCTTTTAATGTCCCGCTCTGCTGCCTCTGTTAATGTGCAGGCATTTATGATACAGATATCTGCATCCTCTAAATGTGTTTGTATATATCCATTATCAATCAATTGACGGGATATGATATATGAATCCCACTGATTTGCCCTGCAACCTGTTGTTAATATGTAAAACTTCATTGATTTAAATTTCTTCAACTTCTATAGGATGCATTTATCTTTACATAATCGTATGTAAGGTCTGTTGTATATATATCAAAAGATGCCCTTCCATCGTGTAGGTTGACTACGAGTTCAATATCCTTTTTGTTCATTAGTTGTTTTAAATTCGACTCATCAAAGGGCACCTCCATCCCGTCTCTGGCAAGGGTTATCCCTTCAAGTATAATCTCTACCTTATCCGGGTTTAGAGCTACACCTGCATCCCCTGCTGCCGCAATGAATCTCCCCCAGTTAGGGTCACAGCCAAAAAATGCCGTCTTTGACAGAGGAGATAAGGCGATTCTCCTTGCTATCTTTTCTGCTATGTTTTTGTCTTTAGCGCCTTTTACAGTAATGTGGATAACCTTTGTGGCACCTTCACCGTCTCTTACCACCATCAAGGAGAGCTCCTTCATTGCCTTATAGACCATGTCTTTAAAAACATCGATACAGGAGTGATCCTCTTTGCCCTTTTTTGAAAGAAGCATAACCGTATCGTTGGTGCTACACTCACCATCAACTGTTATCCTCTCGAATGTCTCTTTGACACACCTTTTAAAATAAGATGAAAAGGAGCCAGAAGGCACAGGATAATCTGTGAACAAAAAGACAAGCATGGTGGCAAACAGAGGGTTTATCATGCCTGCACCTTTTGCAATACCTATAATGGAATATGCCTTATCCCCTTCAAAGGAAAATCTTACAACCTTTGGATATGTATCTGTTGTCATAATGGCACGGGAAAAGAAATCAACATGATTTTCATCAAGACGGGCTAAAAGCTCAGGGATGCTATCTATAATTGCATCTTTGTTGAGTCTTTTTCCTATCACACCCGTTGAGGCAAAAAGAATCTGATTGTTTTTAATGCCCAAAGCACAAGAAAGTTTATCTGAGATAGAGATAAGGTCGTTAATTCCTTCTTTACCTGTGCATGCATTGGCACATCCACTATTTACAACGATTGCCCTTATGGCATCTGTATTTTGTCTTCTGTTGTAGTGGATGTGTGCTGCCTTAACCTTGTTTCTCGTATAGGCAGCAAAACAGTGCATATCCTCATCGAATAACACGCATCCTAAATCAAGACCCTTTGCCTTTATCCCTGATTCAATTCCGGAAAATTTTATGCCCTTTATCATAAGCTAACCTTTTAGATATAATGTATCTCAAGATGCCTTTTGTTGCCTGCCACAGCACCTTTTATACTTCTTGCCGCTTCCACATGGACAGGGTGCATTTCTACTTATCTTCTCTTCCTTCTTAACACCACTTGAATCTCCGCCAAGATTTGTAAACATAACAGGCGTCTCATAGGTGAGCTCCACCTTTGCTGGCTGGACAGCAAATAGTTTTTTTACTGTATCCACCTTTACCCTTTCAAGCATATCGAGAAATAGATCAAAGCTTTCTTTCTGATATTCCCTTAAAGGGTCTTTCTGACCATAACCTCTTAATCCTATACCTTCCTTTAGATGGTCTAATGCAAGAAGGTGCTCTTTCCAGTGGTAATCCAGTGAATTTAATGCAAAGAAGGATTCGATGCCCTTCATCTCCTCCTCACCGAATTGTTTCCTCTTGTGTTCATAGACCTTTTTGACCTTTTCCTTTACAAGCTCAAGAAGCCCCTGTCTTGTAATGTTTTTGTAATCTATTGAACCAAAATCAATCTCGAAGAAAAATGTCTCGTGTATCCTCGTTTTTAATCCATCCCAATCCCACTCTTCAGGATATACCTTTTCCGGTGCAGCATCAAACACTATATCCTCGCATATTTCGTCTATCATATTGTATATCTGGTCTGTTATATCATTGTTTGACATAATCTCCCTTCTCATACCATAGACGGTCTCCCTCTGCTTGTTCATCACATTATCATATTCAAGGAGATATTTTCTTATCTCGAAGTTATGACCCTCAATCCTTGTCTGGGCATTTTCTATGGCCTTTGTAATAAGGGGATGCTCAATAGGCATATCCTCTTCCATGCCAAGTCTTGCAAGAATTGGTGATACCTTTTCTGAACCAAAGAGTTTCATGATTTCATCTTCAAGGGAAACGTAAAACCTTGAAGAGCCAGGGTCACCTTGCCTGCCTGCCCTGCCCCTTAACTGGTTGTCAATCCTTCTTGATTCGTGTCGCTCTGTTCCAATTATATGGAGCCCGCCTAAGGCAATCACCTTCTTTTTGTCTTCTTCGCAGATCTTTTTTGCCTCTTCCAAGGCCTTCTCGTATTTTTCTGTGCCCTTCTCACCCTTACACATGGCAAGGGCAAGGAAATGGGGATTACCACCTAAGAGTATGTCTGTTCCCCTGCCGGCCATATTGGTGGAGATGGTCACAGCCTTGGATCTACCTGCCTGGGCAACGATCTCTGCCTCTCTTTCGTGGTTTTTGGCATTCAAAACATTGTGGGGTATGCCCTTTCTCTTCAACATCTCGGAAAGTCTTTCAGATTTTTCTATAGAAAGGGTGCCTACAAGCACAGGCCTTCCTATTTTGTACAATTCCTCTATTTCTTTTACCACGGCCTTAAACTTTTCCCTTTCTGTTCTATATACCACATCGGGATAATTTGTCCTTATAAGGGGTTTATTTGTGGGTATAACAACCACATCGAGATTGTATATTTTTTTGAATTCCACTGCCTCTGTGTCGGCAGTACCTGTCATACCTGCAAGTTTTTTATACATCCTGAAGTAGTTCTGAAATGTTATTGTGGCAAGGGTCTGGTTTTCCCTCTCTATCTTTACGTTTTCCTTTGCCTCTAAGGCCTGATGAAGGCCATCGCTGAAACGCCTGCCGTCCATGAGCCTTCCTGTAAATTCATCTACAATAATGACCTTTGAATCCTTTACAATATAATCCACATCCCTTTTGAACAGATGATGCGCCTTTAATGCCTGATTTATGTGGTGGAGTAGTTCAACATGCCTTGGGTCATAGAGATTGTCGAGCTTTAATATCTTTTCTATCTTAGCCACACCTTCTTCTGTGAGATAGGCGCTTTTTGTCTTCTCCTCCACTTTAAAGTCTATATCTTTTTTCAATTGATATACGAGCCTGTTTATCTTGTAATATTTATCTGTGGATTCCTCTGCAGGACCAGATATGATAAGGGGGGTTCTTGCCTCATCAATGAGGATGCTGTCCACCTCGTCCACTATGGCATAGTTAAAACCCCTCTGAACACAGTCATCGAGGCTATATTTCATATTGTCCCTTAAATAGTCAAATCCGAACTCATTGTTTGTCCCGTATGTGACATCACAGGCATAGGCCTCTTTTCTCTCATCGTCATCGAGATGATTGAGGATAACACCCACAGAAAGGCCTAAAAATTTATACACAGGCCCCATCCACTCGGCATCCCTTTTTGCAAGGTAGTCGTTCACGGTTACCACATGGACACCCTCGCCTGTTAATGCATTTAAATAAACAGGTAAGGTGGCAACAAGGGTCTTGCCCTCGCCAGTAGCCATCTCTGCAATCTTGCCCTCGTGGAGCACCACCCCTCCGATAATCTGTACATCAAAGTGCCTCATGCCTATTGTTCTTCTTGCTGCCTCTCTAACCACAGCAAACGCCTCGGGAAGGATAGAGTCAAGGTCTTCTCCTCTTTCTATCCTTTCTTTAAATTTTGCCGTCATGCTGGCAAGTTCGTAATCAGAGAGCCTTTTCATGGCATCTTCTAAACTATTTACCTTATCCACAACAGGCTGAATCCTTTTTAACTCTCTTTCGTTTTTTGTTCCAACTATCTTTTTAATTAGATTTCCTATCATGTATTATTAATCCCTTAATGTGGCCATTAATCTCTCAGGATGTAAAAGTATGTTTAAGGCATCAGTCACATCTCTAACAATGAGGTCTGCCTCTTTAAATACAAAGCTTGCACAGCCCTCTTCTCCTATTACACCTACTCCGAGCCCTGCCTCTTTCAACATCATGGCATCATTTGCACCGTTTCCAATGGCAACTACCTTTTCAGGCCCCAACTCTTTTATGATCCTTGCCTTTTCTGCGCCGCTGTTTTCTTTGCTCACCTTAATGACACTGAATCCAATGGTATTTACCTCGTTATCTATATTTCCATAAGTATCGGAAGTAATTATAAAGACTTTAATATACCTCGATATCTTTTCAAGTAATTCCTTTGCCTGTTCCTTTATCTTTCCGTCAAAGGCACATGTTCCGTTGTAATCGATTACTAAATATTGGATCTCTAAATCACCCCAACCTGGAATAGAAACACTTATCATAACTACCTCCTCAATAATTTTGGCTATTTATTGTAACACATATTAGACTATTTTGGATAAAAATTTATAAGATTTAATCATTTAATGAAATAGCCATTTGACCTTGTTTTTTTAAACTTTAATAAAATGTAATATTTACGAAAAGTTAATTTACTTGACAATAAAAGGTCAAACCAATTATATTATCAGACTCATAGGAAGGTAAGGTCATGATTATAAAATTATTGGATATTGAGGACAGTTTTGTCTTAAAAGGCGATTTAGAGATGGCAAGATTAAGTAGCGCTTACAGGCTCGCCTCTTCTGTGCACTATGAACTTGCAATCAAAAAAAACAAAGATGCTTTAAACATTACAGGGAACTTGAACTGCATTGTCTATTTAATGTGCAGCAGGTGTCTTGATGAATTTCCATACATGATAAACACAAAGGTAGACTTCAAGATGATGTCTCAGGGGTTAGCACCCCATGAACCTGAGGTGGAACTCAAAAGGGATGAGATGGATATATATTATTATGAAGGCAATGAGATAGAGCTTGAACCTATTATAAACGAAGAGATTATACTTAATATTCCCATTAAACCTTTATGCAAGGAGTCTTGCAAGGGGCTTTGCCAGATATGCGGAAAAAATTTGAATTACGAACAATGCGACTGTAATAAAACTGAAAACACGATTCTCGGAGAAAAGCTTAAAAATTTTTTAAATTGAGAATTTTTATCAAAAGAGGAGAAGGATATGCCTGTACCGAAAAGAAAAACATCACAATCTAAAAGGGACAAAAGAAGGACCCACTATAAGGTTGAGCCCGTGCACTTTATACTATGTCCTAACTGTAAAGAACCGGCATTGCCGCACAGGGTATGTGAAAGATGCGGCTATTATAAGGGAAGACAGGTTCTAAAATTAGAAGAGATATAGCTAAACATTAAGGCTTATGATTAAGATAGCATTAGACTGCATGGGTGGGGATTATGCACCTGCACCTATTGTAAAAGGCGCAGAGCTTGCCGTAAAAGAAAATATAGCCCATGTGGTCTTATTGGGTGACGAAAAGGCTATAAAATCTCATTTGGGCACATCAAAAGATATAGAAATTCTTCATACCACCACCGTGGTGGAGATGAACGAATCACCGTCAACAGCGCTCAGAAAGAAAAAAGATTCTTCCATGAATAAGGCATTCGAACTCGTTAAGACAGGTGGGGCAGATGCCGTTGTTACAGCCGGTAATTCCGGTGCTGCCATGGCATTTGCCATATTTACCCTTGGCAGGATACATTCTGTGGATAGACCGGCCATAGCCACTTTACACCCCACTGTAAACGAAGGGACATCCATCTTAATAGATTCAGGGGGCAATGTGGATTGTAAACCCATGCATCTTGTCCAGTTTGCCATAATGGGAGATGCCTTTGCAAAATCAGTGCTCGGGATAAAAAGGCCTAAGGTTGGTCTTTTAAGTAACGGTGAGGAAGAGACAAAGGGAAATGAACTAACAAGAGAGACAAACAACATAATGAAATACATGGATATAAACTATATAGGCTATGTGGAAGGCACAGACATTTACAACGGAAAGGTAGATGTGATAGTAAGCGATGGCTTTGTGGGAAATGTGGCATTAAAGGTAGCAGAAGGTATTGCCGATTCACTTAATGCATTTTTTAAAAGAAAAATTGAAGGTTCAGTAAAATACAAAATGGGGTATATGTTTCTCAAGAATTTATTTTATGAGCTCGCAAGAAAGACAGACTACTCGGAATACGGTGGTGCACCCCTTTTAGGTGTAGACGGTATATGCATCATCTGCCACGGAAAGTCTAACGAAAAGGCAATAAAAAATGCCATAGCCATGGCAAAAAAGTTTGCAGAAAGAGGTCTAAACCAATCGATAAAAGAGACGATTTCTGGTTATCAATCAATAAACAGGATAAAGGAGAAGTAATATGGATTACTTTTTCACAGAGGAACAAAAACAGATTCAACAATTAGCCAGAAAGATTGCAGAAGAAAAGATAGTGCCTGTGAGGGCTGAGCTCG